>NZ_CP066150.1:985634-1314179 GCF_023206395.1 Vibrio sp. ED004
GCACGTAGGAGCTTACTTTGAGCAGCCAAAGGCAACTCACCAATCTCATCAAGGAACAGTGTGCCACCATCGGCTAAAGCAAACTTACCTAAGCGGTTTTTGTCTGCGCCAGTGAACGCGCCACGAACGTGACCAAACAGTTCACTCTCTACTAAGTTTTCAGGAATTGCAGCACAGTTTACGTAGACGAGTGGGTTACGTTTACGTTGAGATTGGTGGTGCAGGGTGCGAGCCACAAGCTCTTTACCAACCCCGGTGTCACCATGAATCAAGATATTAAACTCAGACGGCGCGACAACCGCGATGTCGTTCTTAAGCGCGACCATGGTGTCACTGTTACCAATCAACTCGCCGCCGTCACGTTCCCACGCTTCGACGTTCAACTCTTCCAGTAATTGCTTTGACTGTTTTGCTTGATGTTCAAGTTGCGAAAAGGTCAGTGCCATCTGCATGGTTGAGGCTGCAATAGCCGCCAGCACTTCAAGGTTACGCGCCGGAATATTCGCGAAGACATCAGGTTTCAAGCTGTCTAGAGTCAGAATGCCTAAGAGCTTATCGCCAAATAGCAAAGGCAAGCCCATACAAGCATGCATTGGTAAATCGCCATCATGGTCAATAAGCAAACCATCGAAAGGATCGGGAAGGGAGCTGTCAGCATCGAAACGAACAGGAGAGCGAGACGCGCAGATCTCTTCAAACCGTGGGTGTTCTGAAATGATAAAGCGACGACCGAACGTATCTCGGCTGAGCCCTTGCATTGCGATAGGTACTAGCGTGTCGCCTTGAAGGCTTAAAAGCGCGACACAATCACACGTTATGGTTTTGCGAATGGCATCGATCAGGCGATTGAAACGATCTTGATCGTTGACACCACTTGCGAGGCCAATGGTCATTTCCATGAGGGTAGATGCGGAGATATCTTGCATAAAAAACTCTAACTGTGTGTGTTTATCTACATAATAGAGTCTTATTGACTTAAAAAAAAGGTCTTTTCGACATTTTTATAAGATGAGTTTTGAGAAGAAAACCAGTAATAACGGGGGATTGATAAAGTTGGCACTGATTGTGCAAAAGACACAGCGAAGCCCAATTATAGCGCTGATTAAACAGACTATTCTTGATCTCAATCAATCAGGTGGCATTAATCAGGCTTCGCGATTTTTTGAAATGAAAACGAGTCAAAATAACTCAGTTTCTAAAAATAACTAAGATTTCAGAAAATCGATAAGTCATTCTTATTTTTAAGTAGTCAAAATGACATATAGGTCATAAGGCTCAGTGTTCGGAGTAAATTCATGCTTAACAATGCACATATCGAAATCATCAAATCTACTATCCCTCTACTTGAGAGCGCAGGCCCAGCTTTAACTCAGCACTTTTATCAACGTATGTTCACGCATAACCCTGAGTTGAAAGATATCTTCAATATGACTCACCAAAGAACAGGTCGCCAAGGCGTAGCACTGTTTGAAGCTATCGCGGCATATGCAAAGAACATTGAAAATCTAGCAGCGTTAACAACAGCCGTTGAACGTATTGCTCAGAAACACACGAGCTTTAACATTCAACCAGAGCACTACCAAATTGTTGGTTTGCACCTGATCGAAACACTGCGTGAATTGGCAACAGAAGCGTTCACTCCAGAAGTAGAAGAGGCGTGGACAGCGGCTTACTTATTCTTAGCTCAAGTATTCATCGACCGTGAAGCAGAGCTTTACCTACAGCGTAAGCAAGCGGTAGGTGGCTGGGAAGCAGCACGTACATTCATAATTGCAGACAAGATTGAAGAATCAGCTCTAGTAACTAGCTTTATCCTTCAGCCAAAAGATGGCGGTGACGTTCTGGATTACACTCCAGGTCAATACATCGGTATCGAAGTGAAACCTGAAGGTGCGCAATACAGCGAAATTCGTCAATACTCGCTATCAGACAAGCCGAACGGTAAGCAATACCGCATCTCTGTTAAACGTGAAGGGCAAGGCCAAGATACACAAGGTGTTGTATCTAACCACCTACACGATACAGTTGCTGTTGGTGATGAGGTTAGCCTATACGCACCAGCGGGTGACTTCATGTACCAAGAGCGCAGCAAGCCAGTAACACTGATCTCTGCAGGTGTTGGTGTAACGCCAATGCAGTCTATGCTTGAGTTCCTAAACACTGAAGAGAAAAGCGAGCCAGTACTTTACCTTCACGCTTGCGAAAACGTAGGCCAACACTCTTTCACAACTCGTGTGAAAGACATTGTTGCTGACAAAGGTTGGGAAGCAAAAACGTGGTACATGGATAAAGGCGAATCGGCATGTGAAAACACGCACCAAGGTCAAATGAATCTAGCGTCTATCTCGGATACGAAAGGCTTTGAAGAGAGCGACTTCTACATTTGTGGCCCTGTTGGCTTCATGAAGAATATCGTAGAGCAGCTAGATGCATTGAAAGTTGACCGTTCACGCGTTCACTACGAAGTATTCGGCCCTCACGCTAACTTCTAAGATCTCCCGGCAGTTCTATTAACACTCGCCTGATCTACTAAAACCTTGCCCATTCAGAAGGTCTCACACTGTGAGGCCTTTTTTTATCTTTTAAATGATGCTCTTTATCACTGTACGAAATACGACTCAGATAGAGTCAATGCAGCCTCAAATGTTTCGTTTCGTGTCAACTTAGGTTGATTTTACCGATTTACCTCTCTTGCGAATAACTTTTTTCTTTTCAAACCAATCATTGAAAAATCCGCGTAATTCAATGAAACAAATTTGTTTCATGAAATAAAATGGCGGCATTTGTTTTGAATATGATCTTAACGTTCGACAAAAGTGTAGATATCGCCTGGTTTCATTAATAAAACTGTCACACCAGTCATCTAGTCTTGCCTTCATCAATTAACGGGATGGGTAGGGATAACGAGTGAATATCAAGGATGTGGCAGTTCTAGCGGGAGTTTCCCCGGCGACAGTCTCTCGATTCGTTAACACACCAGAATCTGTGGCTTCCGCTACAGCTCAAAAAATCGAGCGTGTCATCGATACGACAGGCTATCGAATTGATAGAAAGTCACAAGCCATTGAACTCAATAAAAATCCAACGATTGGCGTGCTGATTCCGAGCCTGCTTAACCCCGTATTCTCAGAAGTTGTTGCAGGTATTCAACAGCGAGCAAGGCATTTTGGTTACTCGACTTTAGTGGTGGATACCCAATATGACAGTGAACAAGAACAACAAGCTGCCATTGATCTTATTCGTCAAAGAGTAGAAGGCGTGATCCTAACGATAGCCGACGCGTCTGATAATGCTGCGCTCGAATTACTGCGAAGTTTTAAGTTCCCTTACTGTTTGCTTCATAACCAATCTGTTGAAAATGAACCTTGTGTGTTCGTTGATAATTACCAGGCAGGTAAGGATGTTGCGCAGAAAATTTTGGAGTATGGCCATACAAAAATAGGAATGGTTACAGGGCATTTTGCCTCATCTGACCGGGCTAAAAAACGTTATCAAGGATTTAAACAAGGTCTCAAAGATAGTGGGATGGAGTTAAGCCAGCTGCTTGAGGTCGACCAAAACAAGCTTATCCCGTTCACTACTTCTGAGATGAGGTTATTAAGTGCTGAGTGTAGCCCGACGGTTTGGTTTTGTAGCAATGACTTATTGGCACTGAAAACAATGAATGCGCTGAAAAGTATAGGTAGACGGATACCACAAGATGTTTCGGTCGTGGGGTTTGATGGCATGGGCCTTGGGCAATTAGTGAGCCCTAATTTGTCTACCGTTGCTGTTCCTCATTTTGACATGGGGAAAATGGCCGTCGATATCTTGTTTAACGCAAAAACAGGCTCAATCAAAAGGCGTGAATTTGCACTGAAGTATGAATTACAAATGAAGGGATCGCTTGGTGCGGTTCCCGTTATCACCCAATTTAATTAACGGAAGATTCTTTGGAGAACATAATGGCATCACATCAACTATTACGAGTTAAAAAGTCGTCAAAAACGAGAAAGTTAGCGGGCTTAATTCTTGGTTTTGCTGGCGTGGCGTTTCAAGCACAGGCATCTGATGCCATCTGTTACAACTGTCCACCGGAGTGGGCTAACTGGGGAGGGCAACTTCAGTTAATTAATAAAGAGTTGGGTATACGAGTTCCTATGGACAATAAGAATTCGGGTCAGTCTTTATCTCAGTTGGTTGCAGAGAAAAATAGCCCGGTAGCTGATGTCGTTTATTACGGTGTTTCTTTCGGTATAAACGCAACAGAACAAGGCGTTGTTGATGCGTATAAGCCTAAAAACTGGGACCAGATACCAGAAGGCATGAAAGATCCTGACGGGAATTGGTTTGCTATTCACTCTGGTACGATCGGTTTCTTTGTAAATGTTGATGCTCTTGATGGGGCAGAGGTACCGACGAGCTGGGAAGATCTGCTAAAGCCTGAATATCGAGGCATGGTTGGATATTTAGACCCAACGAGTGCTTTCGTTGGCTACGCTAGCGCTGTGGCGGTAAATGAAGCTATGGGGGGCGATATTGATAATTTCAAACCAGCCATTAAGTATTTTCAACAGTTAGCAAAGAATCGCCCAATTGTTCCTCGACAAACTTCTTATGCTCGCGTGATCTCTGGTGAAATCCCTATTTTAATTGATTACGACTTTAATGCTTATCGTGCGAAGTACAACGATTTCACTAATGCTGCATTTGTTATTCCAAAAGAGGGTTCCATCGCCGTGCCATATGTAATGAGCAAAGTGAAGAGTTCACCAAACCCTGAAAATGCAAAACAGATACTGGATTTCGTATTGTCGGAGCTGGGCCAGCAATTATGGGCAGATGCTTACTTGCGTCCGGTTATTGATGGTGTGATGAGTGAAGAAGCGGAAAGTAAGTTCTTGCCTGCTTCTGAATACCAACGCGTTGGTTCTGTCGATTTCGCAAAGATGTCTGAAAACCAGTCTGAGTTTGCTGATATGTACATTCGTGAAGTGAACTGATCGCTTTTTAACTCATTGGATGGCGAGGATCCCTCGCCAGTATTTCTATGAAAAATAACCGTATTTCTTTTTTGTTAATTTTGCCAGCCATCGTAATTAGTTGTGCATTTTTCCTGTTGCCAGTCGTACAGCTAATTACCGTATCCTTGGTTGATGGGGGAGCTGCTAGCTACTGGCAAATTTTAACTCGACCAATTTATCTCAAGAGTTTGATTTCAACCGTTGGGCTTTCTGTTTTAGTCACTTTGGTGAGCTTAGCTATCGCGACCATTAGTGGGCTGTTTTTAACCCGCTATGAGTTTCGCGGCAAGCAGCTGTTAGTAGCCATGTTGAGCTTTCCTCTAGCTTTCCCTGGTGTGGTGATTGGTTTTTTCGTCATCATGCTCGCAGGGCGACAAGGGTTGTTTGCCCAACTAAGTTTACAGTTGACTGGTGAACGTTGGATGTTTGCTTACACGATGGCCGGGTTATTCTTAGGTTACCTGTACTTCTCAATTCCGCGTGTTGTATTAACTGTTATGGGGACAGCGGAAAAGCTCGACCTTAACTTGATTGAGGCGGGACGCTCTCTAGGAGCCAACCGATGGCAAATATTCAAAGATGTCACTTTGCCCGCTTTAACTCCGGGGCTCATTTCTTCCGGGTCTATATGCTTTGCCACGTCTATGGGAGCTTTTGGTACTGCTTTCACGCTGGCGACCAACATCAATGTTCTACCTATGACGATATATACCGAATTTACCTTAAACGCCAACTTCGCGATGGCTGCTGCCTTGAGCTTAATCTTAGGCTTGGTCACATGGATCTGTTTAGCGCTTGCTAAGCGTCACAGTAATGCATCAGTTGCAATGGGAGGTTAGCATGAAGAAAGATAAATACTTCTATATCCAATTGATATTCACTTTGTTGGTTTGTGCATTCCTTATCGTGCCTGTGATCATGTCTGTAATGGCGGGATTGACCAATAACTATTTTGTTGGCGTTAAAAGTGGCTTTACCTTTCGATGGGTTGAACAAGTGTGGTCGCTATACTCTGATACGATTTGGCTAACACTTCAGATAGCGATTGCAACGACGCTAATCAATGTCGTGATTGGTGTACCTTGTGCTTATGTGCTTGCGAAGAGTAAAAGCCGTTGGGCATCAATTTTCGATGAAATTCTAACCTTACCAATTGCGATACCGGGTATGGCTATTTCTCTGGGCTTGATATTGGCCTATGGGGGTTTTAATGATTTTCGTTCTAGTTGGATGTTCATTTTTGTTGGGCATGTAATCTTTACGCTGCCGTTCATGGTCAAATCTGTTCTTTCTATTTTGCAGAGCATTAACTTCCGTGTCTTAGAGGAGGGCGCAGCGAGTTTAGGTGCTAGCTTTTGGCAGAGGTTTTTTGACGTGATAGTACCTAACTGTAAAGCGGGCATAGTTGCTGGCATGTTGATGACACTTACGCTTTCTATTGGCGAGTTTAATCTAACTTGGATGCTACATACGCCATTAACCAAGACCTTACCCGTCGGTTTAGCGGACTCTTACGCATCCATGAGACTTGAAATCAGTTCAGCTTACACCTTGATCTTCTTATGTTTAATACTTCCACTTTTGGTTTTGGCTCAAGCCTTAAATAAAAAACCAGTGACCAATAATTAAGGCAGCACCAACATGTTAAAGCTAGAAAATGGCGTTGAGATATCGCTAAACAATATTACAAAGACTTTCCCTGATGGCACTGTGGCTCTGAAGCCAACCAACCTGAAAATCGAGGCTGGAGAAATCTTAGTTCTATTAGGACCATCTGGATGTGGGAAGACGACAACGCTGAGAATGATTGCGGGTCTAGAGTTCGCAGATGAAAACGGTGGCAGCATAGTGTTTGGCGATCACGACGTAACAGGGTTACCTATTGAACAGCGTAAAGTGGGCATGGTTTTTCAATCTTATGCGTTATTTCCAAACATGAATGTAAGTGAAAACATCACTTATGGTTTAAAAGTTCGTAGTGTCAGTGAGTCTGAACGAGCGCAAAAGCTCAAAGAGATGCTTGAGATGTTCGATTTGGAGAAATACGCCAACCGTAACATTCATCAACTTTCTGGCGGTCAGCGTCAACGTGTGGCGTTAGCAAGGGCAATTATAACGGAGCCGGATGTTCTACTGCTTGATGAACCCTTGTCTGCATTAGATGCGCTATTGAAACAGCGACTTCGTGGCGATATTCGAAGTCTACTTAAAAAACTTGGTATTACAGCGGTATACGTGACGCACGATCAAGAGGAAGCTATGGCTATGGGCGATCGTATTGCCGTTCTTGATCATGGTGAAATTGCACAAATAGGGTCTGCGAAAGACATTTACCTAAAACCAGTAAACAACTTTGTTGCTGATTTTATTGGTCAGATGAACCGACTCGAAGGGCTGGTTAACGATGGAAAGCTGCTCCTTGATACTGAAAAGTACATTACGTTGTCCAAAGAGGCACAATCGCAAGTGACTTCGGGCAAAGAAATCAGTGTGATGCTGAGACCAGAAGATATTTCATTACAAGATATCAGTGGTGATGATGTCCTAACCGCAACAGTCAATAGCACCGTATTTCTCGGCGATCGCACAAGAGTACTCCTGTCGGGCGTGCAGAAAAGCAAAACATTGATAGTTGACTGTTTTGAACGCGTGGAATATCACGTTGGCCAAGTTGTTGCTGTTACGTTTGCCCCTGAACGACTAATACCTTTAAAGAAGTAAGAATCATGCTAATTGCACAACTGACAGACCTGCATATTAAGCAGGGGGGCAAGCACGCCTACAGAAAAGTGGATACGTTAAAATGTTTGCACGATGCCGTCGATCACATTAACCGTTTAAGTCCAAGGCCTGATTGCGTGGTGGTAACAGGTGATTTGGGTGACTTTGGAGTGTCGGAAGAGTACCTGTTGATTAACGAAGCTTTGTCTAAGTTCGAGATACCTCTGTATGTTATTCCGGGTAATCATGATGATAGGAATAACCTCCGTGATGGTTTGTCAGATCTCGTTTCGTTTGATCATCAGGAGTATTGTAACTTCGTTGCTGAAGAACATGGGGTCGTATTAGTTGGTTTGGATTCATCCGTCATTGGTAAGTCCTACGGCTATCTAAGCAATGAAACGCTAGACTGGCTAAGTTCAGTACTTATTGAGTATTCCGCTAAACCGAAAATGTTGTTTATACATCACCCTCCAATGAAGGTTGGGCTAAATCATATGGACGTTCAAAACCTTCAAAACAATGATGAATTTTATGATGTTCTTAAAGATCATGAGAACATCGTCGGCATATGCGCAGGGCATTTACATAGACCCATTACCGCTGTTTGGAATTCGATCCCAGTTTGGGTTGGCCCCTCACATAGTCACTCAGTGACCTTAGATTTAGACCCTAACGCGTGCTCGTCATTTTCATTAGAGCCTAAAGCGATACAATTACTCACAGTGGAGGGTAACTCAGTTGTCTCTCATATTAGCTATATTGAAGACAGTGATGGTCCTTATCCTTTCTTTGACGAATCTGGTGCGTTGATTGATTAATTACTAGCTATTATTTTGAGGGGTCGAGTAATTTGATATCGCCATTTTTTATAGAAAATGGCGATATTTTTGTATTAGATGAGTAGGAGATTACAGCACTTTTGAGTTAGCAAGATGTCATTAAGAGCGCTTTGTCTTTTTCGACATGTAGTGAGTATCAAAAAACTCAGGCCAGTACATTTTCACGTAACCGCCCGCGACCCAAATCACCAATATCGTAGCGATGGTCAGCTCAAAGAAGCCAAACTTGTGTAGCCAATACCATTGCGGGAATTCGGCCCCGAAAAAGGTGGTTAAGCGATGCATCGCAATGGCGCTGATCACCGATGGGAAGGTAACCGCAGCAATGGATGGTTGGAACTTCAAACGCATCAAGCGGATATAACATAAGTAAATCAGCAGTGTCATGGTGATGGCGATGCCCGCCAATGCGCCCGTAAGAATAGGGTCTGGATTATCAAAGTTGACCAAGTAAGCTGCTAGTGACAAGTTTACTGGTGCGGCCATGATTGCCAGTGTTGGTCTTGCTCTGCGTGGTAGGTTACCTTCAAACACTAAGCGGTACAGCACCACTGGCAGCATGAAGAAGTAGATGCCAATACATGTCGCGGCCAGCGTTTCTGAGAATACTGTGTGTCCGAACTGCGTGCCCGCTAACGAACTACTGATTAAGCCTACTGGGTACAGAAACCAACTCGGGACGATGTTCGACATTTTGAAATTGATGATCTGGAAACCGAAGAACAATACCATCATTGTAAAGTGCAGCAATAACGCACAGAACCAAATTGGGTAGGCGATTATTGGCGATATTTCGGCTAAGTAGTCACATAGAATCAACAGTGCCATGCTCATTGGTGCCATTAAGCTTCCGCTAAGTGGATGACGGATGTCATTGATGAAGGTATTAAAACTGGTGAGATAACGAAGTAAAACGGGCAGTAATAACAGCGCGCCGAATGCAGCAAGGTAAGGGCGTATGAGCTCTCCAACCCCTGGGAGGTACAATGCCCAAGCTTGTCCTAGTCCAATTACACCAAGTGCTAAAGACGCCTGAGAGGGCGGCACATTTTTTACTTGGGTTAATCTTCTCCAGTTCAACAGCTTGCTCCAACTTATTTATAGAATGTGGGTTTGTTTTCAGAATGTCAGTGAGTAATAGATTTTTTGCTCTAGTTAGAGCGTGCAGTTGTGCCATCAATAGATGTTGAGGGCATTCAACTAATTTTGAGTGGATGATACCAAGTTTAACGTTTGCTTTTTTGATTTTGATGCGGAATCGGGACATTAAGCACGTTGAATGTGTGCTTTTGTTTCATGAGTCTTTTGTAATTAACGCACTTCCTCTTGCTGAGGCAGGTCTTGTTGTCTTAACTTCTCATTTTTCAGCGTACGGTTCAGTAGTTGGCTGTAAATCGGCTGACCACCTAACATCTGAGCAATGATTACCGCGCCTAGACAGGTGATGATCAACGGCAGGATAAGGTAATAGTTATTAGTCATTTCGATAACCAACAATATGCCTGTAATTGGCGCACGCACGGTTGCAGCAAATAAAGCGCCCATACCTGCAATCGCAAACATGCCCGGTTCGATATTCAATTCAGGAAAGAATGTCGCGGCGATAAGCCCAAATGCGTAGCCAAAGAGTGTACCGAGTGCGAGCATCGGCGCAAAGATGCCGCCCGGAGCACCAGATCCAAAACAAAGTAGTGTGGTGATAACACGGCCTAGGAAGATCAGTAGCAATATGTTGGTGCTGTAACTACCGTTAGTGATGTTTGGGATGATACCAATACCACCGCCAGTCAATTCAGGGATATAAAGCAGCAACAAGCCAAAACAGCCACCAAGCAGGGTTCCGGTTATCAAGTAGCGTTTGCGGTCATTCTTGTGTATTGCCACGAACATATCTTGCGAAAGCGTTATTAGCTTATTGAAAATTACGCCAAATAAGCCGAACAACACGCCCAGTAATAGGAATAACCAAAGTGCACTCAGTTCAGGTTGTTGGTACTGAGGCATAGTGATAACAGCAGATTGACCATTGATCGAACGAAACACAATGTTGGCTGAGATCGCAGAGATAATAACGGCTTTGATTGAAATGAGTGAGTAACGAAATTGTGGTCTCATCTCTTCAACAACGAACATAATCCCAGCTAGTGGTGCATTGAACGCCGCAGCCAAGCCACCAGCCGCACCTGAAGCAAGTAATGAATGTCGAGTATCGTCATCTTTTACTCGGAATATGTCAGTGACCATACGACCGATGCTTCCGCCCATTTGCACGGTTGGCCCTTCACGACCTAATACCATGCCTGAACCTAACGCGCCCATACCACCAAAGAATTTTACTGGAAGTACTCGCCACCAACGAACAGGTCGCATACCGTCCATCGCGCCTTCTATTTCAGGGATGCCAGAACCAGCAGCTTCTGGAGCAAAGCGGTGAACGAGGAAATAGCCAATGAAGGCAAATGCAGCACTGATAAGGAAAGCAGCAAGCCAAAGTGGTAAATAGCTACCAATTTCATCTTTCAGCCAATCGGTACGAGTTTCTGTGATGAAATGAACGGCAACTTCGAAATAGGTGCCCACCACGCCAGCAAGGATACCGACAATGCAAGAAAGGAAAAGAACGGAAGCGGGTGTTTTGTCTCTAGAGAGAAATTGGTTGATAGCATCCCTTGGTATTTTTGCTAAAAGGGATTGCTTAATTCTCTCTCTATTGGTCATTTAAGTTTGGTTCCTGAGTTTATGCGGGGAGGGTCTTAGTAAATTATACGCCTCCTCTGCATATCCTATAGCAGCAAAGATGCAAAGTTGAATTTCATTTATGAAAGAAGTGTATTACATAAATGGAATGTATGGACAATATAGTGGAATCGCCGTCACAGTTTTGATCGATTCTCTGGCAGCAACTTGTATTACGCCGAAAATGAACCATAGTTAAATCGTAAAGCAACATAACGAACCGCAAGGAGAAGTGAGGTTTTACACACAATTTGGATGGATTCAGAAACAAAGTTTTTAGTTCCTCGTTAAATGTTCAGGTCGATATTTAAGGCTTCCTGATTCGCGAACTCACGATTGAGTAACGAGGGTGAGGCGTACTGACAAGTACGCCTTTAGTCCGTCTGGAGCATCCAAAATTCTGCTTTTCACTTCTATTCTCTATTTATCTGCTCAACTCTTCATACTTCGCTAAGCGCTATATCTGTGTAAATCAGCCTATCTCTCGATTTAGTTAACCCATTCTTCTGCTCGCCAATCTGAGTATAAACAAGCGATTGGGGTCAACTTTTTGGTAATTGAGTATATACTCCCTAAAAAAGGAGAACTGATATGACCAAAAAAGTTCCTACAAACATAATTACGGGTTTCTTAGGTGTTGGTAAGACGACAGCTATTTTGAACCTGCTAAAAAACAAACCTGAGAATGAAAACTGGGCTGTTCTGGTTAATGAGTTCGGGGAAATCGGCATCGATGGCGCATTGATGACAGACCAAGGTGCTTTGATTAAAGAAGTTCCGGGCGGTTGCATGTGTTGTACAGCGGGCGTGCCTATGTCTGTAGGTATTAATGCTTTACTTCGCCAAAAGCCAGGCCGCTTGTTGATTGAGCCAACAGGCCTTGGTCACCCTAAACAAGTAATCGCGACACTAACTTCTGACCAGTACACGCCGTATGTTGATCTAAAAGCGACATTAGGTTTGGTTGACCCACGCAATCTATCCAATGAAAAATACACGTCTAATCAGAACTTTAATGATCAATTAGACAGCGCAGACGTGATTCTAGGCACCAAGGTCGATCTTGTGCATTCTGAAGACATCGATGTGTTTAACGATTGGGTGACGGATCAAACGCCAGCAAAAGTCTTCCATAAGCTAATTCACGATGGTGAAGTGCCATTAGAAGTGTTGGACATTGAAAGAGTACATGGCAGTGCTTCAACTCATATTGAATCGCACCATCATGATCACGCAGAACAAGAACCTCAATTCGAACTTCCTCCGGGCGAAGCTTTTATCCGTAAAGAGAACAAAGGGCAGGGCTACTACAGTTGTGGTTGGCTGTTTGGCGCAGAGCATAAGTTTGATTTCGATGCGCTGTTTTCAATGCTGTCAGATCTTACGGCTGAGCGTGTAAAAGCGGTGGTTAATACTGACCAAGGCTGCTACGCGTTTAACGTGGCGAATCAAGTCGTGTCAGTGAATGAAATTTCCCTCGATGGCTTTGAGTCCCGACTGGAAGTGATCGACTCGCAGCTGATGCCGTGGGGCGATCTCGAACAGATTCTGCTCAAGCTGTGTGGCATCAAATAGGGTTTAATCTCTGTTTGAACTGAATAATTGGGTGTTTGCTTCGTCGATGGCGTGGTAAACACCGGATTAAATGAGAAAGTTTGCGTTATATCACGATAAATGTGAGATAAATCACTCTAATTACTTTATAGTGCTCGGCTGAAATAAGAATGTAGGCTGTCTGCTTAAGGAACCCGTAACAATGTCATTTTCCTCTCAAGGTTTTGCTCCTGAATTAGTCAAAGCGTTGACTGAGTGTGGTTATGAAAAACTCACTCCAATTCAACAAAAAGCGATTCCAATGGCTCGTAAAGGCCATGATATTTTTGCTACTGCTCAAACCGGTACGGGTAAAACAGCGGCATTCTCATTGCCTGTTATTCAACACCTACTGAACAGTGGTAAAAAAGCATCTCGAGGAACGGCTCGCGGCCTTATTCTTGCTCCAACTCGTGAGCTTGCTGCGCAGATCGCTCAGAACATCAAAGACTACGTTAAATACACTGAACTAAGCGTTTCAGCAGTTTACGGTGGTAACAAGATGTCTTCACAGGTTCGTCAATTAGAGCTGGGTGTGGATATTCTGGTTGCGACTCCGGGCCGTTTAGAAGAGCACTTAGAAGCGGGTAACGTGTCTATTGCTAACCTAGAATTCCTAGTATTTGATGAAGCTGACCGTATTCTAGATATGGGTTTCATCAATGCTGTTCGTAAGATCATGCTGGATGTAGAAACCTCTCCACAGATCATGATGTTCTCTGCGACAACATCGACTCAGTTGAACCAACTGTCCGTTGATATTCTACGTAAGCCAAAACGTATCAGTGTTGAGCGCGAAAACTCAACGGCTGCTACTGTCGGCCACGTGGTTTACCCAGTCGATCAAGAACGTAAAACAGAACTGCTTTCTGAACTGATTGGTCGTAAAAACTGGCGCCAAGTGCTTGTTTTTGTGAACTACAAAGAAACAGCGAACGATGTGGTTAAAGAGCTTAAGTTAGATGGCATTAAAGCAGTACTGTGTCACGGTGATAAAGCGCAAAGTGCTCGTCGTCGTGCTCTAGATGATTTTAAAGAGGGTAAAGCTCGTGTAATGGTAGCAACAGACGTTGCGGCTCGTGGTCTTGATATCGAAGACTTACCACACGTAATCAACTACGACATGCCTTTCCTAGCAGAAGACTATGTTCACCGTATTGGCCGAACAGGTCGTGCTGGTAAGCAAGGTCACGCTGTCTCTTTCGTTAACCGCGAAGAAGAGCTGACTGTGGTTCAAGTTGAAAAACTGATTCAACAGCGCATTCGTCGTGTTGAGCAGCCGGGTTATGAACCGAAGAAGCGTGACGCTTACATTGAAAAGCTGAACACTAAGTCGGCTTACAAAAACCGCCAAGGTCGTAAGAACAACGCGAACGAAGAGCCTCAAGATCAAGCAAGCGCAGAACGACGTTTGACTATGATGAAGCGAATTAAAAACCGTCGTAAGTAAAATTACGGTTGGTAATGAAAAAGAGCCACTGTATTGTGGCTCTTTTTCGTTGTGTCGCAAAATACAAGGTCGCTCCTTACAAAGACAACTCAACAAGCTGAACACTCAAATAAAAATAAGTCGATAAGGTAATAATATGGATAGCGCGCTACTTTGGGCTTTTATTCCCACGTTTTTCTTTGTATCAATCACGCCCGGCATGTGTATGACCTTGGCGTTAACATTGGGCATGAGCATCGGTTACAAGCGAACATTATGGATGATGGTCGGTGAACTGGCTGGCGTCGCGGTGGTTTCAGTTGCCGCAGTATTAGGTATTGCGTCTATTATGTTGAATTACCCTTGGCTATTTACAGGCTTCAAGTTTGTGGGTGCAGGGTACTTGTTTTATTTAGGCGTTCAGATGTGGCGTTCAAGAGGCAAGTTGGCGATCAGCACTGATAATCAAGAGACGCAAACAAACAATGATTGGGACTTGGTAGTTCAAGGCTTTGTTACTGCGATTGCTAACCCAAAAGGTTGGGCGTTTATGATTTCTCTTCTTCCTCCTTTTATTAACAGCAGTAAAGACTTAGCCCCACAGTTGTTGATTCTCGTGTCGATTATTCTTGTCTCTGAATTTGTTTGTATGACTCTTTACGCGACAGGCGGTAAGAGCCTTAAACACATGCTTGGTAAGGCTGACAACGTGAAGTTGATGAATCGTATTGCGGGCACGCTGATGATGGGCGTGGGTGTGTGGTTGTTCGTGAGTTAATACTAGTTAGCTGCTAACGAGTAGATTACGAAGCCGCAAGCTATTCGTTGAATCAAAGAGTTTACCGAATATAAAAAGAGCGATAGGGCAATTAGCCTTATCGCTCTTTTTGATTTTACTTTGCTAGCGAACAGAAACTAGATAGCAGCAAGATTGCTGACCTTAGCTAGATTTGCTTATTAAACCGCAATTTCACCACCGTCTTCACGGCGAATGACAACCGTTGATGCTCTTGGGCGAACATTACCTTGAGTTTGAGCTGTTGCATCTTCAGACGATGGCCAGTTTGCTGGGTGTTGAATGTTCACGAACAGTGATTTGAAGTCTGGGCTGATAGTAAACCCAGTTACTTCACATCCGTTTGGACCAACAAAGAAGCGTTTAAGCTGTGCTTGGTTGTTTGCATCAATCACCGCGCTGTTGCCTTTGTCATCCGTTAACTGAGATGGAACCACAGCCAGCATTTGATCGTTGGTGTAGCCAGTAACTTCGTCTGCGCCGTTATCCGTTTGAATCCACAAGATGCCACGAGCATCGAATGCTAAGCCATCTGGGCTCGCGAACTGGTTCATATCTGTAAGGCCAGAACGGTTGATAGACTTGTCTTCCACTGCAGGTGAACCGAATACAAAGATATCCCAATCGAATTCGTCCGCCGTTTTGCCTTCATCCCAACGGATAACATGACCAAACTTGTTGTTTACGCGAGGGTTCGCTGAGTTCGCTTCTTTGCGCTTGTTGTTATTAGTCAATGTTAGGTAAGCCGTACCTGTCATTGGGTCTACAGAGCACCATTCAGGGCGATCCATAGGCGTTGCGCCTACAAGGTCGGCTGCGCCTGCTGTATTAACGATAAGTGCGGCTTGAGAGTCAAACGTATCACCTAGCTTGCCACCGTTAGTGGTTTTGCTGCTTAGTGTTAGCGGTAACCATGTGCCCGAACCATCGTCGTTGAACTTAGCTACGTAAAGCGTGCCTTTGTCCATGTACTTGTCGCCCGCACTTAGTCGGTTGCTTGGCTCAGCGTCACGTGGGTCCCATTTCGCTTCAGAAACAAATTTGTAGAGGTATTCGAAACGAGAATCGTGGCCTGAGTAGAATACGATAGGCTCGCCTTCAGTTAACTTACCAAAGGTACAACCTTCATGACGGAAACAGCCCAGAGCAGAGCGTTTCTTCGCACGAGAGTTTGCTGTGTACGGGTCGATCTCAACAATGTAGCCGTGACCGTGTGCTTCGTTGCGGTAATCGTCCATTGGTGAATCTGCGGTTGGTGTTACATCAAAGCGTGCGAACTCATCTAAGCGTTCTTGTTTGTCACCAGAAAGCGTGTCCCAACCGTAGCGAGTTTTGTCCGTCGCGATTCCGATACGTTCTTGAGCTTGTGTCGTTGTACCTTTATTGACGAAGTAACCTGGCCAGTTCTCTTCACAAGTTAGGTAAGTGCCCCAAGGTGTGTAGCCGTTGCCACAGTTATTTAATGTGCCGCGAGCTTGGCTGCCGTCTTGTGAAAATTTCGTTTTGGTAAACTCACTGTGAGCGACAGGGCCAGACAGGTCCATCACAGTTGCGCCAGTGTAGCGGCGGTTAAGTGGATCGTTATCGACCATTACCCATTGATTACCTTCAAGCTTAACGCGAACCACACTCACGCCGTGTGCGTTGATCTCTTTGCGTACTTCATCAATGTTAGGGCGAACGCCTTCATTGTATGTAGGACCATTAGCGTGCAGGGCTTTTTGGTCAATGTATTCGTGGTTGATCACCAACAAACCATCATTGCTGTTCCCATCAAGCGGGAAGAAATGCATGCCATCGTGGTGCATTCCCAGTGCGTTGGCTTGGTCTTGTGCGTTGTTGGTTCCGTCTTTTAACCAAGCATTACCTTGCTTGTTAAGTGGCGTGCCCCAAGGAACGAGCACTTGTGCTGTGTAGCCTTTCGGTACGACAACACTGTCAGTCAATGAGCCTTTAACCGATTCAAATGCTAGAGTTGCGGTGCTTTTTTGCGCGCCTGTTGCTTGCATTGTTGCGGCGTTAGCTGTGCTATGACCTGCTAAACCAAACGCGCCAAATGCGGTCATTGCACTGATGCCTAATCCGCCTTTTAATACGTTTCTTCTTGAAAGGTTTGCATCTAGAACTTCTTCGAAGGGTTTGTTTTTACTCTTGTTAAAACGAGTGCTATCAAATGTTTCCTTGCTCATCGCGACTGCTTCCTATTGGCTGACTTTATTATTCGTTATTTATGACTTACCCGTGTACTAACGAATTGGTTAATAACTTGGGTAAATGTGTGACCAATCGTGAAGCAGTTAAGTGACAGATTTTTATAGTTTTTATTAAGCTTTTGTTTCTGTAGCACGATTTTTGCCATAACACTTCTCATGCAAGACAAAACACTTGGGGATTGGGTTATAACTGTGTATAAATGCTTAATCAAATGAAAAGAGAGACAGTTATGAAATTAGATAAAATCGAAAACAAAAATCGTCGCCTACGCAAAAAGCTATACCTAGGTGAATTCGCGATTCTGGGTTTTGAAGTAAGCTGCAAGACATCGATTGCTGATTTTGACCAATACGATGTGTTCATTGACGAGTTCATCGATTTCATCGACAGCATCGGCTTATGCTTTGGTGGCGGTGGCCTAGAGCTGTTTGAAGGTTTCTTATGTTCTATCGAGCGTTACCGCTCAGTAACTGAAGCAGAGCAGCTGCAAGTTGCACAATGGCTTGAAGCGCGTGCTGAAGTGACGAAAGTTGAAGTAAGCGAGCTTATTGACGCAAACTACGCGTTCTAAATTGATGTTGTACTGTTAGCGTTTCTTAGAGGCTTATACGGCTTTTAGAACGAGCAACAATACACAAAAACAGAGGCTGAATCGTTAAATCGATTCGGCCTTTTTGCGCTTTCTCCCTTCCTTATTTTCTTTTTTATGTTTCCCTCCCTCTTTGTGATTTAACTAATTTCAATTAAATATCAGTGATTTATGGCTACTTGTCTGGGTTGTAATAAGTTTGGATAAACTTGTGAGACTTTTATGATAATTCAATGAAGTTGCTGATAGATTTGATCGCCATTCTTAGAGTCAACAACACCACAGTTCGTGGCTGACTAGATAACACGTATTTCGATGTTATTGACTCGCTGGTCACGAAAGGACTCAATAAAGGATGGAATCAAAATGAATAAACGTACTCAAATCAGCTTAGTGATTGGCTCGGCGATGTTCGCTTTTGGGGCTGTTCAAGCTCAGGCAGCCCAGCTTGAGGTGACAGTGACTAATGCGACTAAAGGAATCTACTTTACGCCAATCTTGGCAGCGGCTCATGATTCAAGCTTGTTCATGTTTAGAACGGGGGAGGCAGCTTCTGCTGAGTTGGAATCCATGGCGGAAGGTGGTGACATCTCGGGCTTATCTGGTGTCATCGCCAATGCCGGTGGTGTCGTCGTTGAAAACCCTGCTAGCGGTATTCTTGACCCAGGTGTCGCGACCACATTCGATATTGATACTGGAGATCTGGCTTACTTGTCGCTCGGCGCAATGTTATTGCCAACCAATGATGGTTTTGTTGGATTAGACAGTTGGAAGATCCCAACTCAAGCAGGTACCTATAAAGCCACACTGAATGGCTACGATGCAGGTACTGAAGCCAATGATGAGTTGGCTAGTAGTATGCCAAATCCACCCTTTATTACCTTTGGTGCTGGTGGTACAGGTGTAGAGACTGCCGTGTCTAACGCTAAGGTTCATATTCATCCGGGCAACATTGGTGATAGTGATGCTGTGGGTGGAATTAGTGACCTTGACAGCAGTAGCCATCGCTGGTTAAACCCTGTGGCAACCATCACGATCGTTGTGAAGTAAGGGGGATGTATGAAAGCTAGAATTTTATTTATCGCTGCTTCTGTCGCCGTGTTAGCCGGTTGTCCTGATGATGACGATGATTACTACCGTTACGATGTGAGTGTTGCCAACCTCACGCCCAACCAACCTATGTCGCCACTTGCGATACTGACGCACAACACCAGTTTTGATCTGTTTGAAATCGGCCAAAGTGCTTCCGTTGACCTTGAATACTTAGCTGAAGGTGGCAGTAATGCAGAACTCATCGCACTCAGCAACAGCGACGCTAATGTTTATCAAGGCATCTCAGGCAATGGGCTGATTCTTTCCGGAGAACAAGACACGGTCTCTATTCGTGTCGACCCAAATCAAGAAGGGTATATCTCTGTTGCTTCAATGTTAGTGAACACCAATGATGCGTTTGTTGGTGAATCTGGTTTATCGCTGAAATCGTTAGCGGTGGGTGATACGTTCACGATGAATATGAACGTGTGGGATTCAGGAACGGAGCTCAATGACGAACTTGCTGCAACGATTCCTGGGCCTGCTGGTGGTGGCGAAGGTTTTAACAGTGATAGAAACGATACCGATGTCGTCAGCTTCCACTCTGGAGTCATCAGTCAAGATGATGGTCTTGCGACCTCCGCATTAAGTGGCAATCATCGATTCCTTAATCCCGGTGCGCGAATCACGATTACTCGCACAGAGTAACTGGTTGAACACACGATGAAAGAATTCCTGCTCTGTTCCGGTCAATTGAAAGGTAGGCAGACTCCGAATAGAGCAGGGATAATGAACAGTGCTGCGGTAAATTTGATGGCAAACATATTGTTGGTTGAAGACGATGATGACTTGGCTGAGCTGGTGCAGATGCATCTTAAGTTCCAAGGGCATGATGTTGTAAGAACTAACTCAATTGAAAAGGCTCAAGCGCTATATCAGGGAAGCCAGTTTGATTTGGTTGTGCTTGACCGAGGCTTACCTGACGGCGATGGTCTCGATTTCTGTCGATTGTTACGCCAGCAAGAAGACTGGACGCCTGTGCTAATGCTTACAGCAAGAGACACTGAGCTAGATAAGGTGTCTGGCTTAGAAGCTGGGGTTGATGACTACATCACCAAGCCTTTCAGTGTGCTCGAGTTTCAAGCTCGCGTGAGGAACGTGCTGCGTCGCTTAAGTCACTCTGAATCTGCAGTGAAAGATGCGCAATCAACCGAACCCGTAATGAGTTTTGGCGGGCTTACCATCCAACCTGAGCGTCATCAGGTTTCATTGAATAATCAAGATGTCCTACTGACAGCAACCGAGTTTACGTTACTTCACTTTTTAGCCACCCGACCGGGGCGCGTCTATAGCAAAGATGAGCTACTCAATCACGTTTGGAATACCGATCATTCTGGGTATCACCACACGGTGTGTAGCACGGTTAACCGATTGAGAACCAAACTGGCGATGCCGAATAGCGACGATGATTTCATCAAAACCGTTTGGGGTGTGGGCTATAAGTTCGAATCGAAAGTTTAGGCCTATGTGTCGCGTCCTAAGCTTAAGAGCCATCGAGGAGAGAACATGAGTTTCAAATCGCGTTTAGTGTTGTTTACCAGTTTGTGGTTTCTGCTCGTGAGTGTGGTGATTGCCTACACGTATCATTGGCAAAAAGAGACCATAGAACAAAGAACTAAACAGAGCTTACACAAAGAGCTCGCGGTTCACATGCGCGATGATAACCCGCTGATGATTGGGACTGACTACAACCCCAAAGCCCTTAAATCCATCTTTCATACCTTGATGTTGATTGGTCCCGATTTCGACATCTACTTTCTCGATAGTCAGGGCAATATCACGACACACGCTGCGCCAGAAGGGACTGTGTTGGCAAGCCAGATAGACTTAGCGCCCATTAAACAATTCTTAAATGACGAGCCTTATCCGATTCTGGGTGAAGACCCGATCAATCCTGATTCTCGTAAGGTATTTTCCGTTGCTGCGATAGAAGAGTTGGGTTCAACGGTGGGGTATCTGTATGTGTTGATTGGTAGTAACCGCCACACTGTGATTGCCAACTCACAAGTCGATACACCTTATATGGCGCTAGCCGGTCTTATGTTGATCTCTATCTTAGGTTTTGCGATTGGCGCTTACCTGTTGGTAAAACGTAGCCTGTTGAACCCTATTGAAGAGGTCACCAATAAGCTACAACAGCAAGCAGAGCAAGATTTCCGCCTTGACCCCAACTTTATTCACCAAGTGCCAGAGTTGGTGCCGATTGCTCGTTCTTATCAGTTGATGGCGAAACACATTCAACAACAATTCTTACAGCTTGAGTATCAGTCTTCGCATCGTAGACAAAGCTTATTGCAGTTAAGCCATGATTTGAAAACACCGTTATCAAGTGTGTTGGGTTACTTAGAAACGTGGAAGATCCAAAATCCACACTCGGATCCACTGATTGATGTGGCTTACCGCAATGGTAATAAACTGTCTGAACAATTGCATTCACTTCTCGATAGTGCAAAACATGACAATCCTGTTCCTACCTATCAATACGTTTCGATAGATTTGTATGGGTTACTGAGTGAGTGCTTAGAAACGATTCAAAGTCAGTACCGCCATAAAGATGTCGAACTTAAGGTGGACATGCCTGATGGAGTAAAAGCGGCTGGTGATAGTGACTTGCTTGAAAGGTTGATTTTGAACTTGTTAGATAATGCGTTGAGGCATAGCCCAAGTGGAACAGCAGTTTCACTGAGTGTTGATTTAGAGCCGGATTCGAAGCGGGTGAGAGTCGTGATTCACAATGAGGTGGAGCAGGAAGCGCCGAATGGTTCATTAGGAATAGGAACCAAGATCGCCCAATCGATACTGATGTTGCACCACAGTGTGTTAGAAACAACAAAGGCAGAGAACTCATTTCAGCAAAGCTTTTACTTGCCTTCGATATAGTTCTTTCTGCCCTTGATATTTACTAAGCTGTGTTTGAATTACAGCGTGTTACGAAGTGACGTTACGCGTCTTTCTTCTCTTCGTTGCCTTCATTTACTTTTGCGTAGAAGTGAAGCAACTCAGTTAACTCTTTAACCCAACCGAATGCATCTTTTGGTGCGTTCTTTAAGATCTTCCCTACTTTCTCGCAGTGTACTTCAATCGCAATAGCTTCTTCTAAGTTGAAGGAGATTGAGTAGAAGTGCCAAAGCAGTAGGCGAGTCATACGCTCGATGTTTTGTTGTGAGTTGTCTGACTCAGAAAACGCTAGGTTTACTTCGCCAAGTGCAATAGCCGTCATTCGCAGCATTGCATCGAATTTTGCCGACTGCATGCGTTCTTCGCTGGTCACTTCTTCTTGTTCGAACGTGAACAATTCTGTCATTGCATCTTCAGGAACAAGGCGATGGATCATCCTTAAACTAAATTCTTCTAGTTCATGGCGAGGCATTGTGATTAAACAATTTAAGGTGTAGTCGCGTTGCATGGTGTTCTCTTGAATCTGCAAAAAGGTCGGACAGTTTAATGGAGAAGCGAGCTTAGAAAAAGCAGATTTTGGATAAGCCTACCTTTGTAGGCTTATCTGGATGTCGCATACCTGAAAAGTCGCCATCGAACTGCTTGAAATGGTGAACATTAAAAGCATTACGCTTTGCTATGACTTGGTGGCTGATATTGCATGGATTGGTCGTTTCTCATGAAGATATTGCTCGCGACCAAACTACCAATGCAAATAGAACCAAGGGCAAGCCAAGTCATTGCATCTGGAACTTCGTTAAACAGTGGAATCGCCAATAGTGTTGCAACTGCAGGTGTCGCGCTTCCAAACGCAGCAGAACGCTCTGCCCCTAAGGTATTAACCGCATATAGGTAAGTGAATGCAGCAATTAAGCCCGCTCCAACACCTTGTACCATTGAATGAATGGCTAGCTCTGTAAAAGGCCAGTGAGCGATAGGGGTATCCATTAAATGGCTAGGGAGCTTTCCGGTGAGGATAAGCAGCACTAACAACAAAGTAGAGCAGAGAGAAATAAACCCTGCACTGACCAAAGCATCTAGGTTGGCGACACGGGCAGAGATAGTGAAGATTGCCCACATCAAGCTACCGCACAGAAACAGTAAGTGACCTTTGGTGTATTCAAAATTAAAGCTACTCAAACTGCTCCCCAAGAACAACACAATACCTAGTAACACCAAAGTTAGACCAACGATTCGGTGGCGGCTAAGTGGTTGCTTGAAAAAGAGCACCGCAATCCCGGTAACAAAGAGAGGTAGTGTTCCGGGCACTAAAGCACTGCCGTGTGAAACAGGAACAAACTGCATGGCTGTACCTGCAACAAGCAGATAAGGCAGACCACTACCGACAAACATACCTGCTAAGTAACGGTTAGGTACTGCTGTAATGGAACTACGCGCTTTCCACACCAAAGGTAATAGTACCAAGGCGGGAATAAGGAAGCGTGTGAGTGCGATGTCTGCAGGCGTTAAATTTGAATTCGCGCCGCCTTTAAGAGAAAGGAAAAAGCTCGCCCAGATCAGCAGAGTGACGGTAATTGATAGGTAGCCAAGATTCATAATAAACAATGAAAGTGAATGATGCTTCATTATGAGGGAGATTTCGTGCCTCAAGTTGGCAAGTTTCGTTCTAAATTGACCTGTCATTGATGATTTCTGCTAATATCCTTTCAATTGTTAACGAATTTAACTAATGAATGACTTTGACTATGGATAGAATTGATAGACACCTTCTCGAGTTGTTGCAAAAGGACGGTAGATTGACCACGGCAGAGTTAGCCGATGAAGTCGGCTTATCCCCGTCACCTTGCGCGAGACGTATCAAAAGGCTTGAAGAAAAAGGCATTATTGATGGTTACCGCGTGAGCTTATCTCGAGAAAAGGTGGGTGTGGCGATGAGTGTGTTTGTCGAAGTAAGCCTAAACAACCACCAAGAAGTGTCGATCGATAAGTTCGAGGGCGCGATTGTCGAGATGGAGGAGGTGATCAGCTGCCATGTAGTGTCTGGCGCTTATGATTATCTGTTAGAAGTCGTCAGTCCGAATCTAATGGCCTATGAAACGTTTACCAGAAAGCTTCAACGTCTCTCTAATGTTAAAGATATCCATACTCATCTCGCGATAAGACAAGTGAAAGGGAACGCGCCGCTTCCTGTTTATACCGAGTAAGCAGAAGGAAAGGATGAGTGTTATCGAGTAGAGTGAGCTGAAAACGAAATGGTTTGATCTTTGAATAACAATGCGAAGATGACCAAAGATCTTTCACAAGATGCCAAACTCACGGCAATAAAAAACGGAGCACCTCGTGAAAGGTACTCCGTATATGATAGGTGCAAAACTTAGTGATACTTAAAGTGAGAGATGACCCTGTAAATAATTCTGTGTAACTGTCGGGGTTACATATATTCAGTTAATCGGTCTTCGAACATAATCATAAAGCGGTTCAGGGCTTGTCGCCAGTTTCTAATTGGCATCGTCCATCTTTTGAGGCATCCTGGATCGCTAAGAAGATCACCTTCCTTGCCGATTCATCTGTCGGGAACAGCTTACGCTTTTAATCGCTTTTCTAATAACACTATTAAGTGATTCTATGGCATTAGTCGTATAAATTGCTCGCCTAATATCTTCTGGGTAGTTGAAGAGCGTGTTCAGGTTATTCCAATGTGCTGTCCAAGAGCGGCTGATCTGAGGGTATTTGCCATCCCATTTATCTGAGAACTGCTCTAGCGCTAGCAAGGCTTCATCTTCTGTCTTCGACTGATAGATCTTCTTAAGATCGGCAGCCACAGCTTTATAATCTTTCCAAGGTACATACCTAACTGAGTTTCTCACCATATGGACGATACAGAGCTGGATCTGAGTATTTGGGAATGCGGCATTAATGGCATCAGGAAAGCCCTTCAGACCATCGACACAAGCAATGAGAATGTCTTTTACTCCGCGGTTTTGTAGCTCTGTTAGCACAGCAAGCCAGAACTTAGCACCTTCCGTCTCTGACAACCACATGCCAAGCAGCTCTTTTGACCCTCCATGTTCACGCCTAGCGCAAGATAAACAGCTTTGTTGATGACTTGTTTATCTTGCCTGATTTTTAACGACAATGCAGTCGAGATAAACGATTGGGTAGACTTCATCTAATGGGCGAGATTGCCATTCAACAACCTGCTCTAGAACAGAGTCCGTCACCTTAGATATAAGGGTTGGTGAGACATCCGCATCGTACATTTCCTTGAATGTGGCTACGATTTCTCGGGTCGTCATGCCTTTAGCATAGAGGCTTAAGATTTTGTCATCCATCGACTGGAAACGAGTTTGGTGCTTGCGAACCAGCTTTGGTTCAAAGCTTGACTCACGGTCACGAGGAACGTCTATCGGCACTTCACCATCATCAGTGATAATAGACTTGCTGGTATACCCATTACGTGAGTTGGAGCTGGGTTTTGGGAGTGTTTTTCGTAGCCAAGGTGCTCATCAAGCTCAACATTCAATGCTGTCTCAACAGTCACCTTGGTTAACATTTTTCGGAAGTCATCAAGATCAGATTCTGTCTTAATTGATTTAGCTGCTTCACGAGCAAAAGCTTCAAGTGCTTTCTTATCCATACTATCCATCCTTAGCCTTTAAGGCTTAAGTCTAGACAGTTACACAGAATTTAGGACAGTCTCTGAGAGATTGAACAATCCCCAGTTTGTGCATTAATTCTGAATGAAAAAGCATGTGAATGGTAATCCACACCATCATTCCAAATTGTTTCTCCAAATATCTTACATAGCTCTAGCTCACTTACTGAACCGAACTCTTCCATGTGTTTAGCTACAGATAAAAGTTTACCTCTTATCTCTGCAGTCCATTCCGTGTTACTCAAGCAGTTGAAAGCCATAGTTTTTTGCATATTACCTAGCCAAAATGTTTCTTGTTATTAAGTTATATGAAGATTCATGATAACAATTTTCTGGCGTTTGTAAATCAATTTTGTGATGAATATCTCACATACTCGCTTGCATTGATTGGAAATTGAACTTTATTGTTGATAGTTAGCACATTAGTTTCACGACTTATTGATAAAGCTTTGATTAACGCATTATTAAAATATTATGAATGGGGTTGAGCATAATTATCTGAAAAGTCCAGTCGTTCAAGTGAGGAAACCCAAAGGTGATTTCAGTTTGGTGCGTCTTCTATTTGCAGGTTAGTTTGGCGTGCTTCATCAATCATCGTCGCTTCTTTGCGATATCTTAATGATAGCTGACGGAATTTTTCAGTGAGTGTATGGAGATCTCTCAATAGTGATTGTGAGCTTTTTACGTGCACTTGAGCGCTTTCAGCCTGACGCGGGAGTTTGTCTTTGGTGCAATGGTTGGCGATGTCTTTCCATGAATACTCTAGCGACTGAGCGCCTTCAAGTTCAGAAGACACTACGTACGCCTGTTGTAACAAAACCTCAGAGACATCATACGCGGTATTCATATGACTATTGAGCTGAATATTAAACTTTTGTTCGTACTTTGCCCAAAGCTCAATGACCTGCTTTTCATTAAAGTGTTTAGATAACAGTGTTTGTGATTCATAGGTAGAGAGAACTTGGTTGAACTCTTTGGTGTACTGATTATAACGACTTTCAAACGAGAGTTGACGATCTAACAGCGTTTGCCAGTTTTCACGGTCACAATGATTCGCTAGAGCGACATTGCAACTCAAAGGTACGCATAAAATGATCACTTTCTCCCAAAAACTCATGACTTTCCTCAACTTACTGTGCTCTCTATTGAGAGTATAGATGAGCAGGCGAATGAGTTGATGTACACTTGAGCCATACCTAAAACGGAAGAGCTGGTGGATTTGATGAAAAAAGCGCTGATCGCTTTACTTGTGTTGTTAGTACTGGGCGGAGGAGGAGCTGCGTATTACTTCTTCGTTATGAACAAAGACCCAATTCCACCAGAACAAACGGAAGAGCCTGAACAAGCAGTTACTAAGCAATCAGAATCTGATCTCGCACCCATCATGGATCTTCAACCTGAACCAGAACAGACGGAATTTTACGTTTTGGAGAGAAAGCTTGAAGTGGTTGAACAACCTGAAGTCGATGGTTTAATCACAGATTACCTCTACAAAGGAGAAAAGGTCGAGGTACTTGAGAAGCAAGGTGAATGGGCTCGCATCTCAGATTACATCGTCCTAAAGGAAGGTGGTCCACAAACTGCAGAGTGGGTTGCTATGTCAGGTTTATCGAATGATGAAGTGATTATTTCAGAGAAAGAAAGTAAAGAGATATTGGATTCTTATTTGGTAAAATCTGACGATCTTAAGATCCACCAAGAGAGATTCCGTAATGCTGTCGTAAAGCTGATTTCTGAGGGCGAATGTGCCCCAAGTGATTTCGAAGAATTAGGCGGTTGGGTGAAATCGGTGAAGTACAGTGAGCGAGATGTCTATTTTATTTATTGCGGTGGTCTGTCCCTTGAAAACAAAATTTATCTTGATGTAAATACAAATGAAATATTTACTAAGTAGAATCCAATTCGCTATTAATGTCTGATATGTTTATAGCGATTAGCCTTTCTATTTATTGATTTATATCGTAAGCCCACTCTCTTGAGAGTGGGCTTTTTTATGGTTCATCGCGGATTAGCGGGAACTAAAAACAAAAAAACGGTAGTAAGTGATATGGTTTAGTCGCCAAACAAAAATCATACACAAACTACCGTTTTCATGCCGAATCATACTTTCCTATCTTCATTCTGGGAAGGCTTTAAAATAGTAAAGTCTCACCAGACAGCATCACTTGTTACACTAACTCTTAAACCTAATTCTGAGGCTAAATGCCTTTGCGGTCTTGAAGCTGAGGCTATCCATGAGTATCAATGGCGTCATGTGAAAGAGGCCATGTTGTTCAATGTTCCTGTTGAGCTTTCCGTTCAAACTCGAAGGATCAAGTGTCGTGACTGCGGCATAAAAACAGAGTTTCTATCTTGGTTAGAGCCTTATGCTCGTATAACGACGCGTCTAAAAAGCTATATAGAACAACTACTGCCTCTTCTTCCCATTAAGCATATCTCCCAGTTAACGAGCGTTCATTGGCACACCATTAAAGAGATAGATAAACGTCGACTTCGCCAAGTGGTACCGTCAGTGAAATGGGAAGGGCTAAGGCAGCTCGTCATGGACGAGTTCGCCATCTTTAAAGGGCACTGATATGCCACAGTCATCGCTGATGCTAAGACTCACCAAGTCATTTGGATAGGGTTGGGTCGTAGCCGCAAGGACATACGACCGTTTTTCGAGCAGTTAGGCAAGCATGGTAACAATATCGAAGCGGTCGCAATGGACATGAATACGGCTTTTGACCTTGAAGTTCAAGCGCACTGCCCGAATGCAAAAATCGTTTACGACTTATTCCATGTTGTTGCTAAGTTCGGTCGTGAGGTGATGGATAGAGTCAGAGTCGACCAAGCTAACAAACTCAAGCAGGATAAAAAAGCGAGGCAATGTGTGAAGCGCTCACGCTGGGTACTGCTGAAAAACAGAGATAATTTAAATGCACGACAAGATAGCTATCTTACTGAAATATTGAATATCAATAAGGACTTGATGGCCACTTATATACTGGCTCACAACTCAAAGAGCTTTGGTACTGTAAATCAGAAGCACATGCTAAGGGGCTCTGGGAGGTATGGTGGGCACAAGTGCAAGAGAGTGGAATTAAGCCATTGAAAGAGTTTGCACGAAAACTGAGGCCTTATCTTCACGGTATTATTGCATCGGCAACTTATCCGCTCAACACCTGCACATTGGAAGGGATAAACAACAAAATAAAGTTAATCAAGCGAATGGGGTATGGATATCGAGATACAGACTACTTCTTCTTGAAGATAAAAGCGGCTTTCCCCGGAAAGCCGCGATGAACCTTTTTTATTGCCTATTCATTTTCACTCATCGAGTTAGATTGTTAGTTGGTGTGATTTTAATATTTATTTATATTGAATTTGATATAGAAATACCTCGATAGATTTATTAATAGTAAATAGCAAGCTCGATATTATTCCTACGATCAATTGTTTACTTTTTCAATATTGCATTCTTATTGAAACAAGTTGAGGGTGTGATTTTATTTATAGTAAACAAAGACTTATCGACTTGGCGATAAAAGTAAAATCAAATAAACCTTAATAATATCAAAGTCTTGCGCTGGTTTACATCTGCGTAACATTTCATCGGTTTTGGGATGCAAGTCTAGTTTTTAATCATAATACGAAAATATTTTATATCTGTAATAATACTTTTTGTTTTTGAACTGTAGGGTTTAATTAAAGCAAAACGTAAGTTTTAATTATCGACTAAGACATTATCTTATTAACATCATTGTTATTTAATTGCTTGTAAGGGATGGAACCATTAATGAAAAAGCTTGCTTTAATTACAGGGTCAAAAGGCGGTATCGGCTCAGCAATTTCCTCTAAATTAGTTGCAGACGGTTATCGTGTAATCGCGACTTATTTTACTGGAAATTACCAATGTGCATTGGATTGGTTTAACGAAAAGCAATTCACCGAAGATCAAGTGAGATTGTTTGAATTAGATGTGACCAATACTGAGGAGTGTGCGTTGAGCTTGAGCAAGTTGTTAGAAGAAGAAGGCACCGTGGATGTATTGGTTAATAACGCGGGAATTACACGTGATAGCGTCTTTAAAAAGATGGATGCGGAAGCGTGGAAAGACGTGATTGAGACGAATCTCAACAGCCTATTCAATGTGACTCAGCCTCTATTTGCACCAATGTGTGAAAAAGGTAACTGCCGAGTCATCAACATCTCTTCCGTCAATGGTCTTAAAGGTCAGTTTGGGCAAACGAACTACTCGGCAGCTAAAGCTGGAATGATTGGTTTTTCTAAAGCTCTGGCAGCGGAAGGTGCGCGCAGCGGCGTAACAGTGAACGTGATTGCCCCTGGCTATACAGCGACCCCTATGGTTGAGCAAATGAAGCCTGAAGTACTTGATTCAATCAAGAACCAAATCCCGATGAAACGCTTGGCATCGCCTGTTGAAATTGCAGACGCAGTAGGCTTTTTAGCGAGTGAATCTGGCGCGTACATTACAGGCGAGACATTGTCTGTGAATGGCGGCTTGTACATGCACTAATTGGCGAAACTGAAGGGATTGGAATGATGGAAAAAGTATTTATTGTTGCGGCTAAGCGCACTCCTATTGGTGCATTTACCGGGTCGCTAAAAAACGTATCTGCGGGCGAGCTGGCTGGCGTTGCGATCAAAGGTGCGCTTGAGTCTGTCGATATTTCGTTAGATGCGATTGATGAAGTGATCGTCGGCAACGTGATTTCGGCAGGTCAAGGCATGGGGGTTGCTCGTCAGGCTTCCATCTATGCGGGGCTTCCTGAGGAAACACCAGCATACGGCGTGAACATGATTTGCGGCAGTGGCATGAAATCAGTGATGGACGCAGCGGCGCACATTAAAGCACAAGATGCTGAAGTGGTTATTGCTGCCGGTGTTGAAGTGATGTCCCAAATTCCTTTTGTGGTACCAGCGAGCGTTCGTAATGGTCAGAAAATGGGTGACATCTCAATGAAAGACTTACTGGTTGGTGATGGCTTAACCGATGCGTTTAATCACTACCACATGGGCATGACCGCTGAGAATATCGCGAACACGTTGAATATTTCGCGCCTAGCTCAAGATAACTATGCCTTAGAAAGCCAACAGAAAGCCGTTGCTGCGATTGAAGCGGGTAAGTTTAACGAGCAAATCGTGCCTGTAGAAGTTAAGCAGCGCAGACAAACCATCACGTTTGATACAGATGAGTATCCGAAGTCAGACGCGACATTTGAAGGTCTACAAAAGCTTCGCCCAGCCTTTGACCGTGAAGGGTCTGTCACGGCGGGTAACGCTTCGGGTATCAATGATGGTGCGAGTGCGATTATCTTAGCGTCTGAGTCGGCGGTAGCGAAATATGGTCTAACACCTTTAGTGGAACTGACCAGCTACGCACAATCAGGTTTGGATCCAAAGATTATGGGTTTAGGACCAGTAGAAGCGGTTTCTAAAGCGCTTGATAAAGCGAATCTCACTCTCGAAGAAATAGATTTATTTGAATTGAATGAAGCGTTTGCAGCACAAGCTCTTGGCGTAATGTACCAATTATCAGAGCAGCATGACTTACCGCTTGATGCGTTCAAGCCAAAGGTGAATGTGAATGGTGGTGCAATCGCGCTTGGCCATCCTTTAGGTGCGTCAGGCAATCGAATTATTGTTTCACTCATCCATGAAATGCTTGAACAGAAAATGACTTATGGCGTTGCTTCACTCTGTGTGGGTGGAGGAATGGGAACCGCTGTTTTGCTAAAAGGTATTGAAGGTTAGAGCCTGATATATCGGTAGCAAGCTTAAAATATCGGATCAGCTTTTCAAAGCATCGTGAGTTAATCGATGAGCGTTGGCTGAAACGGTAGTGACACAAATTTATTAAACTATGTATTCATCAGGAGTTACTTATGTACACGGATATTTTCAAAACAATTACTGACCAAACTGAAAAGCAATTTGAACCGTACTTAAAGTTCAACAAGTTGGTTGCAAAGAACGTCCAAACGATGACTGAACTGCAAATGAATGCAATGCAGACTTACACGGACATGGGTCTTGCGCAAATGAAAGCAGTGACTGAAATCAAAGACGTGACTAGCCTAACGGCTTTCAACAGCCAGCAACTAGCAGCGCTAACTCAATTGTCTCAACAGATGATGACCGATAGCTCAAAAATGCAAGCTGCTGCAAAAGAGTTCAAAGAAGATGTTGAAACACTAACAACTGAAAACTTGAAAACAGTTACACCTGCATAAATTTAATCGCCATCGAGTTAGCGCAGTGTTTGCTGTGAGGCTCGGTGGCGATTTTCCGATTATTGGAGTCATGTTATGTTTCAACACTTCTTTTCGGACTACCTTGTTAAACTTCAACAAACGAACCAGCAATGGTGGGAAAGCTTTGAACAAAACAAGGAAGCCGCGCAATCTCCCCTAAACCAAGCGATGCAAGAATTGAACTTTGAGGATGCATCAAAAATCTTCGAGCAAGCCGCTAACCAACCTGCCGTTCTTCTTCAGTTACAATCCCAATGGTGGGAACAACAACTCAAGATCTGGCAAAATGCCGCGTTGATGGGCAACACCGAGAGTGTGATAGCCGAAGATCGTAGCGACAAGCGCTTTATTGACGAGGCGTGGAAAAACGACCCGTTCTACAGCTTTATCAAGCAATCCTATTTGTTATTCAGCAAAAGCTATATCGATACCATCAACTCTATCGAAGGCATCGACGAAAAAACCAAAGAGCGTGTGGCGTTCTTTTCACGTCAGGCTATTAATGCTCTTTCTCCAAGCAATTTCATTGCGACTAACCCAGAGCTGATGAAACTGACGCTTGAGCGAAATGGCGAAAACCTGCTTGATGGGTTAGAGCAACTACAAGCAGACGTTGAAGCGAGTGCTGATATTCTCAAGATTCGTATGACCAACAATAATGCCTTCCGATTAGGTGTTGATGTTGCGAACACGGAAGGTGATGTTGTTTTTCAAAACGACCTGTTCGAGCTTATTCAATACTATCCAAAGACACCTCAGGTGAATGCAACGCCTTTGTTGATCGTTCCGCCGTTCATCAATAAGTACTACATTCTTGACCTTCGTGAAAAGAACTCGATGGTACGTTGGTTGCTTGAGCAAGGGCACAGTGTGTTCATGATGTCTTGGCGTAATCCGGGTGAGGCGCAGAAAGACCAAGAATTCGGTGACTATGTCACGGAAGGTGTAGTGAAAGCGGTCGCGGCGATTGAAGACATTACCGGTAAAGAGCAGATCAATGCTGCGGGTTACTGTATCGGTGGCACGGTATTGGCTTCTACGGTTGCTTACTACGCAGCGAAGCGCATGAAGAAACGCATCAAAACCGCGACCTTCTTTACCACCTTGTTGGATTTTTCACAGCCGGGAGAGGTTGGCGCGTATATCAACGAAACGATCATTAACGCGATTGAGAAACAGAACGACGCCAAAGGTTATATGGATGGTCGCTCACTGAGCGTGACGTTCAGTTTGCTTCGCGAAAACAGTCTGTACTGGAACTACTACATTGATAACTACCTAAAAGGCAGCAGCCCAATGGAGTTTGACCTGTTGTACTGGAACAGTGACAGCACCAACGTGGCTGCGAAATGCCATAACTTCTTGTTGCGTGAGCTTTACCTTGAGAACAAACTCGTGCAAGACAAAGGCGTGAAAGTAGGTGGTGTTTGGATCGATTTGAATAAGATCAAAATACCGAGCTACTTCATCTCAGCCAAAGAAGACCATATTGCCTTATGGCAGGGGACTTACCGTGGTGCATTGAACACAGGTGGCAACAAAACTTTTGTGTTGGGTGAATCAGGACATATTGCAGGTATTGTTAATCATCCAGACAAGAAGAAATATGGGTTCTGGTTGAATGACAATCTTGATGATTCTGCTGATGAATGGCTATCAAATGCGAGCCACAACGAAGGTTCATGGTGGACACACTGGGATCAGTGGTTACAGGGCTTTGAGACTGACGAGAAGATCGAACCTTTCAATCAAGGTTCTGAGCTTAACCCTGTGATTGGCAAGGCACCAGGCAACTATGTAAAACAGGTGCTGCCGATTATTGATCAAGAAACGGTAGATAAAGAGCCTGCTGACACAGAAGCTCCGAAAAACGAATCTTAGGTTTTGTTATATAAGGCTTTCTTTCTATAAGCTGCGATGTCTCTTTACTAAGGTTTCATCATCCCCCTAGCTGTAAACAGAAACGCCGGATAATAAAAAAGGTTCATCGCGGATTAGCGGGAACTAAAAACAAAAAAACGGTAGTAAGTGATATGGTTTAGTCGCCAAACAAAAATCATACACAAACTACCGTTTTCATGCCGAATCATACTTTCCTATCTTCATTCTGGGAAGGCTTTAAAATAGTAAAGTCTCACCAGACAGCATCACTTGTTACACTAACTCTTAAACCTAATTCTGAGGCTAAATGCCTTTGCGGTCTTGAAGCTGAGGCTATCCATGAGTATCAATGGCGTCATGTGAAAGAGGCCATGTTGTTCAATGTTCCTGTTGAGCTTTCCGTTCAAACTCGAAGGATCAAGTGTCGTGACTGCGGCATAAAAACAGAGTTTCTATCTTGGTTAGAGCTTATGCTCGTATAACGACGCGTCTAAAAAAGCTATATAGAACAACTACTGCCTCTTCTTCCCATTAAGCATATCTCCCAGTTAACGAGCGTTCATTGGCACACCATTAAAGAGATAGATAAACGTCGACTTCGCCAAGTGGTACCGTCAGTGAAATGGGAAGGGCTAAGGCAACTCGTCATGGACGAGTTCGCCATCTTTAAAGGGCACCGATATGCCACAGTCATCGCTGATGCTAAGACTCACCAAGTCATTTGATAGGTTAGGTCGTAGCCGCAGGACATACGACCGTTTTTCGAGCAGTTAGGCAAGCATGGTAACAATATCGAAGCGGTCGCAATGGACATGAATACGGCTTTTGACCTTGAAGTTCAAGCGCACTGCCCGAATGCAAAAATCGTTTACGACTTATTCCATGTTGTTGCTAAGTTCGGTCGTGAGGTGATGGATAGAGTCAGAGTCGACCAAGCTAACAAACTCAAGCAGGATAAAAAAGCGAGGCAATGTGTGAAGCGCTCACGCTGGGTACTGCTGAAAAACAGAGGTAATTTAAATGCACGACAAGATAGCTATCTTACTGAAATATTGAATATCAATAAGGACTTGATGGCCACTTATATACTCGGCTCACAACTCAAAGAGCTTTGGTACTGTAAATCAGAAGCACATGCTAAGGGGCTCTGGGAGGTATGGTGGGCACAAGTGCAAGAGAGTGGAATTAAGCCATTGAAAGAGTTTGCACGAAAACTGAGGCCTTATCTTCACGGTATTATTGCATCGGCAACTTATCCGCTCAACACCTGCACATTGGAAGGGATAAACAACAAAATAAAGTTAATCAAGCGAATGGGGTATGGATATCGAGATACAGACTACTTCTTCTTGAAGATAAAAGCGGCTTTCCCCGGAAAGCCGCGATGAACCATAAAAAAGCCACTGAATTCAGTGGCTTTTTAGTGTCAACTTATCTCAAGCATAACTGGAAAAAGTTAACGCAATCTCGATTCTTAATCGATTTCTTTGTCTTTACCCATAGATAAAATCCAAAGAGATACGGCTGCAACACCTGCGAAGCCGCCCAGGATGATAACTGGCATAGCGCTGTAACCTAGGATGTGCCAAATTACGCTTTCTAAAGTACTCATTCAATCGCTCCTTATTGCCAGCCTTCAACGCCGTGCATGTCTGGTAGTTTGTGTGCAATACCTTTGTGACAGTCTACACACGTTTTCTCACCAGAAGCTAGCGCTGTCGAGTGCTGTTTCGCACTACGAGGGCTCTGCTCTGAGAAGTCCATGTAATCGAACTGGTGACAGTTACGACACTCAAGTGAATCGTTCTTTTTCAATCGAGCCCATTCACGCTCTGCTAAGTGATGACGACGCTCTTTGAATTTCTCAGGAGTATCAATCGTCTTAGAAATAAAGTGCGCATATAGCTCTTTTGATGCTTGAACTTTACGAACGATTTTATCAGTCCACTCATGCGGTACGTGACAGTCTGAACAGATTGCACGAACGCCTGAACGGTTAGAGTAGTGAATCGTTTCTTGGATCTCTTCAACAATAGGTGCGTGACAGCCAGAACAGAATTCTTCTGTGTTGGTTGCTTCCATACCCGTGTTAAATGCACCCCAGAACAAAAGACCGCCCGAGAAACCCAAGAATAAAACAACGCCTACCGCTGCTTTACTTGGTGTCGCGAGTCTTTTCCAAAACGCTTTAAGTAATTTTATCATGTATAGCCTCTCTTACAGTCCGGCTACGATTAACGCAGTGAATCTACAGGTTTGAACTCGTTCTCAACTAGTGGTTTTGCATTAGCTTGAGGAACGTGACACTGCAGACAGAAGTAACGACGAGGTGACACATCAGCAAGAACGGCGTCTTCACGGTTCATGTAGTGAGTTACACTCACCTTAGTTGCACCCATTTCTTTTGCATTTTTCCAGCTGTGGCAAGACAGACATTTGTTTGCGTTTAAAGAAACTTCGTAGCTACGAATTGTGTGAGGTACCAATGGTGGTTGGTATACGTAATCGCTCTCTAGCACTTGGTCGCGTGGGAACTTTTTAAAGTCGTCCGCTGCGCGAGTTGCTTCTAGTTCACTTGCACCACGTAGAGATTCTACGCCACCAATGCCGCCTGGGTTATCCAGCTCAGCTTCAGCTTGAACTGCACCAGCTAGTAAAAGACCAGCTGATAGTAGGGCAGTAATCAGTTTTTTCATGTTAATTTCTCCGCCTAAAGGCTAATTCTTTGAGAGGACTACTTTTTTCAAAACAGTGAAAAAAGTAGTCGCAATATTAGATACTTAAGATCGTCTCTCTAAGCCTAGGCTTAAGCGACTTTAGTGATCTTAACTGGACACTTCTTGTAGTCCGTCTGTTTAGACAGAGGATCCGTTGCATCCAAGATCAACTTGTTGATCAGAATTCTTGCATCAAAGAATGGTACGAATACCAAGCCTTGTGGTGGACGGTTACGGCCGCGAGTTTCAACACGCACACGAACTTCACCACGTTTATTTTCGATAAGAACTTCATCACCACGGCGAAGACCACGAGCTTTAGCGTCAGCAGGGTGGATGTAGCAAAGTGCATCCGGTACTGCTTTGTAAAGTTCTGGTACACGACGAGTCATAGTACCTGTGTGCCAGTGCTCAAGAACACGACCTGTACATAGCCACATATCGTATTCATCGTTTGGTACTTCAGGTGGCGCTTCGTATGGAGCATTGATGATCAGTGCTTTACCATCTGGCTTACCGTAGAAGTCCCAATCAGAACCTTTCTTAGCGTATGGATCTGAACCTTCTTTAAAGCGCCATAGTGTCTCTTTACCGTCAACAACAGGCCAACGTAGACCACGAACTTTGTGGTAGCGATCGTATGGTGCTAAATCGTGACCGTGGCCGCGACCAAAGGCTGCGTATTCTTCGAATAGACCTTTTTGAACGTAGAAACCTTGTGCTTGTGCATCGTCGTTAAGCTCTTGAGCTTCAGACAGAGGGAAAGCATCAACATTGCCGTTTTTGTAAAGCACGTCGTACATGGTTTTGCCACGGTACTCAGGCATTTTCGCAACCAGTTCTTCACCCCAAACTTCTTCAATAGTGAAGCGCTTAGAGAACTCCATGATTTGCCATAGATCAGACTTTGCTTCACCTACCGTTTTCACTTGTTGGTACCATGCTTGTGTACGACGCTCTGCGTTACCGTAAGCACCTTCTTTCTCAATCCACATTGCTGTAGGAAGGATAAGGTCAGCTGCTTGAGCTGTTGCTGTTGGGTACGGGTCTGAACAAACAATGAAGTTATCTGGGTTACGGTAACCAGGCAGACGCTCAGTGTTGATGTTTGGACCTGCTTGCATGTTGTTGTTACACATTACCCAGTAAGCGTTGATCGTACCGTCTTTTAATGCACGGTCTTGAGCAACAGCGTGTTTACCAGGTTTTGCTGGGATAGTGCCTTCTGGAAGTTTCCAGATGTCTTCTGCAATTTTACGGTGTTTAGGGTTAGCAACCACCATATCTGCAGGTAGACGGTGAGAGAACGTGCCTACTTCACGAGCTGTACCACACGCAGATGGTTGACCAGTTAGTGAGAATGGGCTGTTACCTGGAGTAGAAATCTTACCTGTTAGAAGGTGGATGTTGTACACAAGGCTGTTCATCCATACGCCACGAGTATGTTGGTTCATACCCATAGTCCAAAGTGACATTACTTTGATGTTTGGATCGGCGTATTGCTTAGCCAGCTTGATAAGGTCATCTTGAGATACACCTGACATTTCAGACGCTTTCTCAACTGTGTACTCAGCAACAGACGCTTTGTAGTCTTCGAAAGAGATAGCAGTCATTGCGCCTGAGTTAGGGTTTGCTGCTGCTTTCTGTAGAGGATCGTCGTCACGAAGGCCGTAACCGATGTCTGTTGTTGCTTGCTTGAAGTTCGTGTGTTTGTTCACGAAGTCCCAGTTAACTGCATCGTTTTGGATGATGTAGTTTGCGATGAAGTTTGCAATCGCAAGGTCAGACTGAGGGTTGAAGATGTAACCAGTGTCTGCAAGCTCAAAAGAACGGTGGTAGTAAGTAGACAGTACGTTTACTTGAACGTGTGGGTGGCTTAGACGACGATCTGTAATACGAGTCCATAGTACTGGGTGCATTTCTGCCATGTTTGAACCCCACAGTACAAATGCGTCTGCGTGTTCAAAGTCATCGTAACAACCCATTGGCTCATCGATACCGAAGGTACGCATGAATGCACCTACCGCAGAAGCCATACAGTGACGAGCGTTTGGATCGATGTTGTTTGAACGGAAACCCGCTTTCATCATCTTAACGGCTGCGTAGCCTTCCATTACTGTCCACTGACCAGAACCGAACATACCAACACCTGTTGGGCCGTTCTTCTTAAGAGATGCTTTCCATTTCTCAGCCATCACGTCGAACGCTTTGTCCCAAGATACTGGTGCAAAATCACCATCTTTATGGAACTCGCCATCTTTCATACGAAGAAGAGGCTGTTCTAGACGGTCTTTGCCGTACATGATTTTTGAAAGGAAGTAGCCTTTGATACAGTTAAGGCCTTTGTTTACCGGTGCTTCTGGGTCGCCTTGAGTTGCAACCACTTTGCCGTTTTGAGTACCTACTAGTACCGAACAGCCCGTACCACAAAAACGACAAGGCGCTTTATCCCACGTGATTTTTGTTTGATCAGAGCTAGCAATCAGGTTGGTTGCTGTTGCTGGTAGTGTTACACCTGCAACGGCTGCCGCTGATGCAGCTGCGTTTGCTTTCACAAACGCACGTCTTGTCATTTTCATACTTCACCCTCAAGTTGAGAATTGTTGCTTCCAGTTTCTAAATCCGTTTCTTCTAGTCCAGTTTCGATTTGGTGATAAACCAAAGCTGTCCCTAAAACGTTCTTAATGTTGTTTATTGCTTCGATGGTGTCCGTTACAAAACCTTGGTTTTCGGTTTCTAGGACCACGATGATTTTGCCTTCAGGGCTATCTCCGTAGATCTCAGCGTTATCGAATTGCTCGATCTCTGCTTTGATCTCATTGAGATGCTCTGGGCTCACATGCACGACTAAACTTGATATATGCACTTCATTTAGTGCCATAAATTGCTCTCGTTATTTTTATTTATGCATTACTCACAAGAATAGCTGAAGTAGGGCAAACTGCTACGCAGGCTCCACAACCGTTACACTCATTTAACTCGATTTTTGGTAGAGCAACACTGCCTGCTCTAAGTTGAAATTGAATGGCCATAGGTTCACACATGTCACCACAGCTTCGGCATTCAACATTTTGTTGCGCTAAACACTTATCAGAAATACGTGCTTTTGCTTGCCAAGGCTCTCCTTGCTTTGGCTTAAAAATGGGTTCAGGACAAACGTCTGCACACTGATAGCAGAACGTACATTCCTCAATTGAGAAATCGACAGTAGGAAACCCACCATCGCCTACAATGATTATCTCAGTCTCACAACTCTCGATGCATTTACCGCAGCGAGTGCAGTCATCTGCAAAGCTTTCTAGGTTTTTAATCCAAGGCAAACGAATCTGGCTTGAATCAACTTTTCGTCTAGAAAATAGACGGCGTTTTGATAGATCTACCACTAGATACCCATAGATGTTGCTAAGATGTTGTAATTGTAGGTCATTATTCCATTAATATCTTGTAATTTGTCCTCACAAGTAGTGTAGTTTTAGAAACAATTGTATAAATACCCCCTTAGGGCTAATTGGGGGCATATATTGTCTCAGATCAATAAATTACGAAGCGAGTGATCACATATTGAATGGAGCTATGATTTTTGATGTGTGACAATACGATCTTGCTGGCAAGTCATTTATCAATAGGAAGGCTCTTTTGCTTATAAAACCGGTTTCATCTGTAACGAGTACGATAGCTAAGTCACTGCTGTCTATACTGCTGTTGTCGGTTGCTACGACAGGCTTTGCTATCTTTACATTGGCTTCAAGTTTGAATGATGCAGAAGCGGTGAACATCGCAGGTTCAATGCGCATGCAGAGCTACCGTCTAGCCCATGATATTCAAATAGAATCAGTTGATTATGATTCTCATATCCGTGAATTCGAAAGCTCTCTTTACTCACCGTCGATGACCAACTTGGTAAGTTGGGAAGTTCCGGCAGACATCACAGAAGACTACTATCTCATCATTGGCCGTTGGCATGAACTGAAACGTGTATTGAACAGTGAAGATCGCAAACACTATCTTGTGTTGGTTGAAAACTTCGTGACTGAAATCGATGGCTTTGTTTTTAAGCTGCAAGAGTTCTCAGAAGATAAGCTGATAAAACTTGCGTGGGCTGGTGGTATTGGTTTGGGCGGAATTCTCGTCATATCTCTTTTTGTTGTTCACTTTGTACGTAAACAGGTTGTTAAACCGTTGCATGCCTTAGTTGGAGCCAGCCAGCGAATCAAGAACAGTGATTTTGAGGTAGAACTCAAAGTGACCAGTAGCAATGAAATGGGCATTTTGACGAAAACCTTTAACTCAATGGCGAAAGATCTGGGTGTGCTTTATCGCAATCTTGAAGATGCGGTGGATGCTAAGACGGTAGAGCTACAAAATGCCAACCAGTCACTGCAGGCACTTTATAACTCGTCACAAGAGCTCACGGTTACGCGTATCGCGCCTGAAAATTTCCGAGCTATCTTGCAGCACCTCGTGAGCTTGGAAGGAATAGAATCATTGAGACTTGAGATCGTAGATAACTCAGGCCGTTCATTGATTATGGATGAAGGTTACGATTCCAATTTAGATTACGAAAAGTTCGAGATGAAGCTGGATGATAACGAACTTATTCTCGGCTATTTATACTGCTCTTATCATCACGGACATTCTACCAAGGCGCTGATCGAGAGTTTTATTCAACTGTTATCTCGAGCTATTTATTATAATCGGGCCCAAAAGAAAGCCGAACAGCTTATTATTATGGAAGAACGTGCGACGATCGCACGTGAGTTGCACGATTCATTGGCTCAATCACTGTCCTATTTGAAAATCCAAGTTACATTATTAAAGCGTGTGATTGGTAAATTGCCAGAGCAGCAACACAGAGAACAGTCAGAGCAAATAGCGTCGGAAATCGGTAATGGATTAGCAGACGCCTATACTCAGCTAAGAGAGCTACTCACCACATTTAGGTTGACCATAAAAGAGGGCAACTTTGGAGATGCCTTGAGCACCATGCTTGAGGAACTCAGTGAAAGGACCGATGCGAAGATTAACCTCACCAATAATCTTTCATCGATTGAACTTGATGCACACAGTCAGGTTCACTTGCTTCAATTGATTCGTGAAGCAACAATAAACGCAATAAAACACGCCAATGCCGACTTGATAGATGTATGCTGTATCGATGAGGACGGTGAAGTGTTAGTCGTGATTAAAGATAATGGAGACGGCTTTGACTCAAGTAGTTCTAAAATGAACCACTATGGGATGAGCATTATGCAGGAGCGTGCGGCAAGACTGAATGGCGACTTAACGATTGAAGCGGCTCAAGGTGAAGGCTGTACAGTCATATTGAAATATAAAAGTTTGAAGGAAGTTAAAGTTGACGATTTGTAAAGTAATGCTGGTTGATGATCATCCATTGATGCGCAGAGGTATAAGCCAATTACTGAGCTTTGAAGACGAATTCGAAGTGATTGCAGAAGCAAGTAACGGCACGGAAGCAGTTGCTCTCGCTCATGAAGAAGAACCTGATTTGATCCTTTTGGATCTCAATATGAAAGGCATGTCTGGGTTAGATACCTTGAAAGCACTTCGTACTGACGGTTCAAGCGCAAACATTGTAATCCTAACTGTCTCTGACAGCCCGGCAGACATTGAAGCGATTGTAAAAGCGGGTGCTGATGGTTACTTGCTGAAAGACACTGAGCCTGATGAACTGATCGAACTGCTTAAGCAAGCACACAGTGGAGACAAAGCCTACAGCAGTGTGGTTGCTCGTTACCTAAACGATGCAGGTAGCCGCAACGACATCTTCGACCAACTGACTGAACGTGAAATGCAGATCCTTCAAGAAGTCGCAAAAGGTTACCGTAATAAGCAGATCGCTGACCACCTGTTCATTTCTGAATCGACAGTTAAGGTACATATGAAAAGCCTGCTGAAAAAGCTACAAGTACCTTCACGTACTGCAGCAACCGTTCTTTACCTAGAGCGTTACGGAGAAATGAAGTAGGGCTTGTTCCTTTGAAATTAAACTATTTCAAGCCGTGCTGCTTATTTGTATCTCCACAGCTTTAGCGATGTTGAGAAAGTGATATTAAAAAGGCGCTGAACTTATTAAGTTTAACGCCTTTTCTGTTTAAGCATTTTATATCTGTATTGGTGTTCTTGGTTAGCGGAACACAGGAACTTGAGGCTTAAGCCGTCATTGGAACCAATACTAGTGTGCCGAAGATAACCGTGATAAGACCACAGATTACTGGTACTGATGTACGTTTAACAACTTCGAATGGACTGATTTTACCCATACCTGATGTTGCTACTACTACGCCAGATACTGGAGAGATAGTACGACCTAGGTTTGATGCTTGAAGCATTGGAATTATTAGGAACGCAGGGTTTAGTCCCATTTTCGCTGCTAATGATGGCGCAAGCTCTACGAAAGCGTAGAAAGGTGCGTTACCAGAACCTGTCGCGATAGCTGCAGCAACCGTAAGACCTGTCAGGATAAGCATCAGTGCGATACCGCCAGCACCTGCTGCTTCAGCAAGGCCGATTAGGTTATCAATCGCGCCGATAGACATTAGGCCTTGAGCAAATACACCCGCCGCAACCAACAGCATTACCACGCCTTTGAATGCTTCTGCCATGCCTTGGTAACAAGAGTCCAGGTCTTCTAGCGTTTTCTCACCGTCGAACTTCTTCACGACGTAATCGATGATTGCGCCTACGAAGATAGAGCCAACAACGATAGTGTAGATATCAAGCTTAAGGCCTGGGATCGTACGCCCGTTGAATAGGAAAACACCGATGATTGGTAGGAATGGTAGAGCAGCGTAGAAAGCTGGCGCCGTTGTTTCAATTTCAGAAACGTCTACTTTTTCCATTGGTGTGTTTTCTTTCTTATCTAGGTACTTGTTCCAGAAGAAAGCCGCTGCAGCCATTACGATGATTGCACAGATAGACACTGGCAATACCGTTTGAACCGCAAACACATCTAGGTCTAAGCCTGATTTTTCTGCAGCAATAACAACATCACCTGATGTAGGAGAAAGAATGATTGCTGCTGGTGAAGCACATACCGCAACCGCAGCAGGGCGAGAGATACCCATTGCCGTCATCATTGGGAATAGTGTTGCCATCAATAGTACTCCAAGGCCTGTTGCAGAACTTACTGCAAGAGACATTAGACACGCTACGATGTACGCAGAAACAAGCAGTGCGTATGGAGATTTGATTACAGACAGTGGCTTAGAGAACTGTTTCACTACCACGTTGTTTGCGCCGATGTGAGTCATGTAAGAAGCGAAACCACAAAGAAGCATGATTTGCATACCTAGGCCGCCGCCACGGTACTGAAGCATGTACTTAACGAATTCTAGTGAATCGGTAACCATGTTACCTGTTGAAGCTACCTTAGCTGGTAAAACTGTGTGACCAATAAGGCCAGTAATAAGAAGTAGGGCAAGGCCAGCAGTTAATAATACACCCGCTGCTTTATAGCCTTTTACAATAAAGTAACCAACAGCGATGGTAATCACTAATCCGATCAAGAGCTCTAACATAGAAATCTCCACAAAGTTTAAAAAATATAAGAAAGTGTTTCAGAATATGACAATGAATGTACAGAAAACTGCACTGTGGCACGAGGCATAGTTGAGGTTGATATGATCTAAGACAAACATTTTTTGTGATGTTAATTGTGGTTGTAAATCATGCATAACTACTGTTGTTTAGATGTTAATAAACAAATTATATCGTTCATTAGAATATAGCTTGGATCACTTTTGTTGTGCGAGGTTGCATATTAAGGTTTTGATTTATAAAATTATGGTTTTTCTAGCTTAGTGGTAGAAATCAAAAGGAAAGAGTCATTTCTTACATTCAGGAAGGTATTTTTTGAATCTGAGGATTAGAAGATTAGAATCTGACGCCTACTTTATTTGGGAAATAGCAGACGCCAGAGTTAAGTCACACAAAAGTTACAGAGTTCGACCTGTTGGTGAGGAAGGGTTAGTTGATATTTACGTCCGGTTCCGAAATTGAATAAGCGGGTAAGTCAGCACATGCCACCTTTTTACAGAAGTGAATCATTCCGCGTTGGGTCACCAATAACAGTTCTTTGTCGTTCAGTGGAATGTAGGTCATTGCATCGGAAGAGAGCACTGCACCTTCACTGATCATGACTTTCTCATAAAACGAGAGCTCTCTATCTGGGATGATCTGTTCGTGTTGAGTCTCGTCTAATGAAATATCGTGTTGAGTGACAACGTAAGTTCCAGATGAAGTGAAACCAGCCTCTTTAGTTGAAACATATAACAGCTCGTAACTGTTATTCTTCTTAAACTCAATATTCACAGAAGCTTGATTATAAATTATTTTCTCAGGCGGATTGACCACCGATGCTGTGTTGGCTAAATAATGACCTTTAAGGTGTTCTTTCGGAATAAAGGTTGTTAACCAGCCGACTAAAATACCCAATAGAGCTACAACAACGAATATCTTCTTTTCTTTATTCACAAGTAACTCCTTCAAATTCGCTAGGGAAGCTCAAAGACTTTCCTGAATTATCTATGATGATTTTTCGACCCTTATATTCATAAAGAGTGACGTTGTAGAGTTCTTTAAAGGTGAACTCGTCGGTTTCGATTGTACAAGAGATAAAATGTTGGCCTGTAAGATCTTCACCTAAGCTATTTCTGTCTAAATAAGCAAACAAATAATGGGACAAACCCGCGGTTACCATAAATAAAGCAATTAGCGCTAACACATGATTTGTCTTTTTTGTTGGAGCTGTTTTTTCTGCTGTCGCGCTTTCTTCTATAGAGCTCTCTGTCGGTTGTTCGGTTTGTTGCGTAGGTTGGGCTTGAATTTTACGTAGTGCGCGTTCTTTATCTTGTGTTACTTGCCCTGCAAATCGGTAGCCTTTGCCGCGTTCAGTGACAATGATCATTCCACTCTTGTCTTCAAGCGCTTTTCGGCAGATAGAGATGGTTTGCATTAAGCTGCCATCTTCAACATAGATACCTTTCGACACCCACACTTGCTCAATCAGAACTTGGCGAGTAATCACCTCATTGGGTCTAGAGATAAAAAACTTAAGGAGCTCTGATTCGTTAGAACCTATTGGGTACGTACGGCCTGTCTTAAAGTGATGGATTTCACTCTCTTCTAAATTGACCTGTATATCATCATTGATAATAAATTCAGCAGACATCTGGGTTCTCATTGTAATAAGCGTTCTAACCTAAATATAACAAATGTCGCTACAAATATAAACTTACTGATTTCGTTGTCTTTGATATCTAAGCTTATGATTTAAATTGAATTATCAACCTGCTTAGATTTCCTTATATACCTTTTTGAGGTTGTTTAATGTGGTTTCAGGTGCTTGGTGTTAGTAGCTATTAGATCATTAACTGGTGACGCTGATTTAGTGGGTGTGGGTTAAGTGCTCAAATTTCTTACGTAGTTCTATCAACGTGTCATTCCAACTTCGTGTTGCCTTGCTCTCTGCGAATAAAAGTCGAACTTATCTCCGACTCAACCGGCAACTCAAATAACGATAAATCGCATGACCACACCAGTTAAATGCGAAAGCTACGAAGGAGCTGTTTTGAAAGAATTCAATAAGCCATATTTATGTGGACTAATCACGCTTGCCTTACTCGGCTGTCAGTCTGAAGACTCGACTCAAGAAGCCGTTTCAGTATTAGTTCCTTACAACATTAATGAATTACCAAAACCGAACGATGGATACGGGTATGACGACGACGGAACCATTACCGGAGTCGGTGAACACGCTGCCGCAATGTCATCGACCAATGATGCCTATTATCAGGACTACAACAACTCATACGCCGCTTTAGATGGCTGGGGACTTTGTGCAGAGCCTATTTTAATTCCGCTACAAAGCGTTAATTCTGATAAACGTTTTCCACTGAATAATGAAACCTTAGCAGAGAATGTAGTGCTAATTGATGAAGAATCAGGTGAGGAAGTTGGCACTCAAATATCCGCTGATGGTTCCAATATTATTATTCAGTGTGAATCAGGATTAAAAGAAGATACGACTTATTCGATCGTTGTGACTGATGGAGTTAAAACTGAATTTGACGAACCTTTAAAAGCAGACGCCAGTTTTGAGCAATTAATATACTCCGAGGCACAATTTAATAACGACAAAGAACAAGATCTCCATACTCAAGTTATCAGCGCTATAAACTCATATGAAGAATTATATCCGGGTAAAGGAATTCCGGTATATGCCGCGCAGTTTAAAACTCAGAGTTCTTATGCTCCATTGGATGCAATGAAAAGAAACCATCTGCAATATGGTAGTCCATTCACCCAAGCAGAGCCTGTAATTGTAGAGGAAAAGCGAGGATATAACCTATATACAAGAGTACTCAAAATTCCGTCGTACTTACCTTTTACAAAAGAGAGGGAGTCGGAATGTATCGTCGATGAGTTTGATCCGAAAGAAAATTGTCCGCCACTTTATGAATGGATTACCAACACTTCTGGCACTTTTCCAACGGCAGAAAATGCGATGCCTCAAATAACAGAAAATCTTGAGATTACGGCAGATATATACGTACCGAAAGAGTTCAAGTGGAATAGTTTTGTAGAGTTACCTGTTGCGATCTTTATTCATGGTGTCACAGCAGAGCGCGGTACTGCTTCTTTGATGGCTGCTGAATATACAAAAAGAGGCTATACCGTTGTTGCGATTGACATGCCATATCACGGGGAACGCATGCGTTATGACGCAAGTCCTGAACATGTGGAAATAAGCGCTAGAGCAAACAAAGCGTTTTTTATAAATATAGATTCACCTTTGGCGCTGCGTTCTAATCTTCAGCAGTCCGTGTCTGATTTCTTAGGGCTTCGTTATGCGCTGAGCCAAGAGGGTTGGGTTGATAACAATAAGGTTCACTTAATCGGGCAGTCGTTGGGGGGAATTATGTCGGTGATGGTCAGTGAATTCAGCCAACCTACTCGTGATTTAGGTGATAACTCAGACTTTGCATTTAACACGGTGAATTATGTTGTTCCGGGGCAGGGGCTGACTAACTTGGTTTTGTCTTCGCAAACGTTGGGTCCTGAGATGTCTGAAGGTGTAAAGAAGTCTCCAGACGTTCAGCGTGGCATTGCTGAGACTGTCATTCCTGATATCTGTACCACGGAGGAGACGAACCAAGAGTGTATTGAATCGTTACGAGAGTTTGTAGCACTTTCAACAGATAACGCGCTGCTTGTGAGTCAGTTGGAGAATGACATCTTTGATCTTGTGGTAACTGACCTTAAACAAGGGGTTCAAGCAACGATTGATAGTGCCGATCCTGCTAGCTTCATCTCTCGTCAAGTTGAGGCTGAGCAACCAACGCTTTTGTTAGCAGCGGTCGGAGATTGTGGTGAAACCTGTGATGTAGGTGTCGATTACGTGCCAGACAGCGTAATTCCAAACACTGCACCAGATAACATTCGCACTGGTACCGAGCCACTTATTACTGCACTTGGGTTAGATCCAATAACAGGCACATCAGACAATAAAAATGAAAAGCGTGGCGCTGTTAGAACTACCACGGGTGGGCACGGTACATATTTGTTCCCGTATGAAGGTCCTGTTGATGAAGACGGGCTACCGGGTATGCCGGGAGAAAACATGTCTGACGTACTTGAAGCTGTGGACACTCAACAAATTGCCGTTGCTTCAATGGTAATGAGTGACGGTGCAGTAGTTGTCATAAATAACGAAGATCACATCGAAACAGAGGTGCCTCAAGATGAAGAATAAACTTTTATTGGGCACCGCAGTTGCTCTTGTCCCTTGTCTAACCAACGCAGCTGGTTTTCAACTGAACGCACAATCTGCAACTGGCTTAGGTCGTGCATTCGCGGGTGATGCTGTAATGGCAGATAGCGCAGCGATTGTAGCGAAGAACAGTGCTGCAATGGCTTACATCGAGCAACCTATGTTGTCGGTAGGTGCTGTCTATATCGATAGCGGAATTGATGTATCGAACGTCAGTTACACACCTTTAATGGGTGATACCACATCATTAGATGATCAAGAACTTAGCGCGGGTACGTTAGTACCGAACATCCACTACGTCCATCCAATTCAAGACTCAAAGTTCACTTTGGGTGCTACCGTGCATTCCAATTTCGGCACTGATGTTGAGTTTGATGACTCATTTTCAGCAGATGAGTTTGGAGGAAAAACGGCACTCTCAAGCATCAACGTTGGCTTTGCTGTCGCTTATGAATTATCTGAAAAGATCAACTTGGGCGCAGGTATTGATGTTATCTACGGTGAAGGTGAAATTCACCGTAATAACCTACTTGATGTTGATGCCGACGGTTTTGGTTTAGGTGCCAATGTTGGTGCAACGTATCAGGTAAATGAGCGCAATAAATTTGGTATTACTTACCGCTATAGCCCGGATATTGAAGTGGAAGGTGACATCACAAAAGGCGGAGTTGCTGCCGACAAAATGAATGTTCCCTTACCAGACACACTCGAGTTTTCTGGGTGGCACCAACTCAACGAACAATGGGCTTTCCACTACAGCTTGCAGTGGGTGAATTGGTCTGAATTTGACTCGTTAACGTCTGATTCATATGACGATTCCATTAAAGAATACCAATGGAAAGATGCGGGACACGTTTCGGTTGGCGGCACTTACACCATGTCAAAAGACATCATTCTAAGAGCGGGTTATATGTATGACGTCTCTCCAACCGATGAACTTACGTCTTTATCTATTCCGGATGTCAATCGTCACTGGGTAACCGTGGGTGGTACCTACCACTTAACTCCCGCGAGTTCTGTCGATCTTGGTGTCGGGTTCATCATTGGTGAATCGCAACACGTTGATGAGAGCTTAACGACGATCCCAGGAAGCCAATCTAATATCTCTGCTGATGTGACCGCCGATGCTTTGCTCGTTGGTGTTCAGTACCAGCATCGCTTTTAGTGGGTTGTCATAAACCTTAATTATTCATTCTTATTCTTGGTTCAGCCAAGTAAACAACATCGTAAGGCTCTTTAGCGATATCGAGCCTTAATCCGAACTTATGGCTGTTGTTGGCATTGATATAAATAGCTGGATGCTTATTTAGCTCACAACGGCTGCACAGAAAAACGCTTCAAGTCAGACGATTGTAGCGACTTATGGTTATTGAACATGAAATTTAAAAAGCTTAGTAAAACCATTGCTTTGGCACTATTCGCCTTTAATACAACACCGACGCTAGCACAAGACTCACCATTGGTGCCCGTCACGGTCGAAAAAGCGCATACACAGGCTTTTACTTCATCTATTCGAGAAGTGGGCAAGATTAGAGCGACAGATTCTGCCGCGCTTACTTTCAGTGCTTCCGACAAAATTCTTACTATTCATTTCAAAGATGGCGACTCCGTCAAAAAAGGCGAATTGATCGCGCAACTCGACAATACTAAGGCCAAGGCCGATCTTGATAAGGCACGAAGCTCACTCGCGCTTGCAAAATCAAAGCTAAAACGAGTACGTGAGTTACTCAAGAAGCAACCGGATTCCATGTCTCAGCAAGATGTTGAAGAGCTTAAAGAGCAAGCGAATCTCGCGGCGGCTGATTTTCGTCAGAAAGAAGCACTGATGAACGACTATTTATTAGTAGCGCCTTTTGATGGACAACTCACTAACTTCAGTCATTCAGTAGGCAGTAAAATTGATAGTTCAACGGCATTGGTCAGCTTGATCAAGCTTGATCCTGTTGAGGTGCAATACGCGATTGGCCAGTCTGACTTGGGTAATGCAAAGCTAGGTCAAACAGTGTCTATCCAAGTGGATGCTTTTCCGGGCGAATCGTTCGAAGGTGTGGTTGATTATATTGCGCCCGCTGTTGATGAAAGCTCTGGCCGTGTTGAGGTTCACGCACACGTCACCAACCCTGAACACCGTTTAGTTCCAGGTATGTTTGCCAAATTAAGTCAAATGACCAGTGAAGATTCAATGCAAATAGTGGTTTCGCAAAACTCGGTTCAAGCCAAGGACGCTAAACGTTTTGTATGGGTGGTGAATGGCAACAACATCGAACAACGAATTGTAGAGTTGGGAGTTAACACCAATGACGGCTATGTGGTGGTTGAGAAGGGACTTGAGCTAGGCGAAAGCGTCGTAGCTACCGGACAACAGAATCTCAAAGTTGAATCTTTGGTTAAAGTGATGAACCCAAATGCTGAGGTGAAATCCACTGAGCCAACTCAAGAGCAACATCCAATTGAGCCTTCTGTCGATTGGACAAAACAATCACCAAAAGTAAAAGCTGAACTGCTTGAGGAAGCGAGTACAGAAGTTCCAAAAACGAACGACGTGATGGCAAAACCCGTCGAAATCGAACCATCGAAGGATTCAAAAAATACCGTAAATTCAGGCAAGGAAGCAACGACCGAGGAGAACGTGAATGAAGCTTCCTGAGATTTGTATTAAACACCCTGTATTTGCATCAGTGCTGAGTATCGCCATTGTGTTACTTGGCCTGTTGTCATTTCAGAAATTATCGATTCAGTATTTCCCTGACCACAAAACGCCTTCTGCGACGGTAACTGCTGCGATAAATGGTGCGAGTGCGGAGTTTATGTCGCGTAACGTGGCAGACAAAGTGATCACTGCAGCAACGGGTCTTGATAGCGTTAAGACCATGACTACGGATTGTCAGGAAGGAACCTGTAATCTCAAAATCATCTTTGAAGACGACATCGATGAAGTTGAATACACAAGCCTGATGAACAACCTGCGCAGCAGTGTCGAAGCGATTGGTGATTTTCCGCCGAGTATGACGGACAAGCCAACGGTAACGGATGACTCTTCTGACACCAGCATGCCGAGTAACATCATCACTTTTGTGAACACTGGCAAGATGTCTAAACAAGAGATGTACGACTACATCAGCCAACAAGTAGTGCCGCAATTTAAGCATATTCAAGGTGTCGGTGGTATTTGGGGGCCGTACGGCGGCAGTGAGAAAGCGGTGCGTGTTTGGTTACAGCCAGATCGCATGATGGCGCTTAATATGAGTGCTTCTGACGTAGTAGGTACATTGAGCTCATACAACGCGACGTTTACTGCGGGTACGATTAAAGGTCAGGTGCGAGATTTCTCAATCAACCCAGTCAATCAAGTGACCAGTGTTGATGATGTAAGAGACTTGGTGGTGCGTGTCGATAACGGCAAGATCATTCGAATCGGTGACATTGCTGAAGTCAAAATGGGTGAAGAGAGCTTAACGCCAAGTATTCTCCGTGTAGACGACAACCTAGCGATGTCGATTCAGGTACTGCCACTGAAAAGTGAAAACCCAGTCACCGTCGCCAATAAAGTGAAGAAGCAAATCGACCTGATTCAACCTCAGTTGCCAGAAGGTATTGAGATGAAAATGGTCTACAACCAAGCAGACTTCATTAAAACGGCGATTGATGAAGGCTTCATGACTTTGGTTGAAGCTATTGTCCTTGTTTCTGTTGTCGTCGTTCTGTTCTTAGGCTCTGTTCGTGTGGCTTCGATTCCGATCATCACCATTCCCGTGTGTGTGATTGGGGTGTTTGCAGTTATGCATGTACTTGGTTTTAGCATCAATGTACTGACGATTTTGGCGATCATCCTTGCGATTGGTTTAGTGGTCGACGATGCGATTGTTGTTGCTGAGAACTGCTACCGTCATATCGAAGAGGGTGAGACACCGTTTAATGCGGCAATTAAAGGGTGTCGAGAGATCGTCTTCCCTGTGATTGCGATGACGCTTACCTTAGCTGTTGTGTATTTGCCTATTGGTCTAATGGCGGGCTTAACCGCTGATCTGTTTAGACAATTTGCTTTCACGCTAGCAGCAGCGGTGATTATTTCTGGTTTTGTGGCATTAACGCTCTCGCCAATGATGAGTGCATATTTGATGAAGCCAGTTTCAACGCCAGCGAAGTGGTATCAAAAGGTTGATGCAAAGCTTAACGTTCTGTCTGACGTGTACACCAAGGAACTAGGTAAGTGGTTCGAGCGTAAAGCCCTGATGAGCGGCATTGCCTTGGTTCTAATTGCGTTATCTGCGTTAGCGGTTTGGAAGATGCCTCAAGTGCTGCTCCCAACGGAAGACACGGGTTTTGTTGAGGTGACGTCAACGCCTCCAACAGGAGTAGGTCGCCAGTATCACCTAGATAACAACGAACAATTAAACAGCGTGTTCAAAGGCGATGAATCGGTTGAAGCTAATCTGTCTTACATCGAAGGCACACCGACCAATCACGTGTTGCTAAAACCATGGGGAGAGCGTGACCAATCTGCAGATGAGTTGGTGAACGAGTTTATTGCCAAAGCGCAAAGTTCAGTCTCTGCGTATGGCATGTCTTTCAAGTTTCGCTCTGCGGATAACTTGAACATTGCGACTAACATGATTCTCGAACTCACGACCGTGAACCGTGATACGACAGTGTTGTCTGAAACGGCGAGCAAAGTGGTAGAGGCACTTGAGAATTACGAGGGCGTGACCAACATTAAAAACTCGATGTTGCGTGACCAGCTACGTTATGACTTGTCGATTGATCGCAATGCAATTGTGCTATCTGGCGTGGATTATGGCAATGTCACCAATGCGTTATCGACATTTCTGGGTTCAGTGAAAGCGGCGGATCTACAAGCGGATGATGGCTATACTTACCCAATCCAAGTTCAAGTAAACCTGAGTGATCTTGGTGATTTCAAGGTATTGGATAAGCTGTATGTGGATTCACAGTCGGGTCAAAGGCTTCCTTTGTCTCAGTTTGTATCGATTAAACAAGTCACATCGGAATCGAACTTCAAGACATTCATGGGTAAAGACAGTGCTGAAATTACGGCTGACTTAATGCCCGGATACACGGCAAGTGACGTGAAAGCGTATATTGATGACACAGTACCAAGCTTATTGAAACCTGCTCAAAGCTACGAATTCAACGGCATTGTAAAAGACCTCGTTGATTCAACCGCTGGTGCACAGGTGCTGTTCGTATTGGCGCTGATTTTTATCTTCCTGATTCTGGCAGCGCAATTTGAAAGCTTTGTCGATCCTATGATCATCTTGCTAACGGTTCCATTGTGTATCGTCGGTGCGATTTTAACGCTGTCGGTATTTGGTCAAAGCCTTAATATTTACTCTAAGATCGGCTTGCTGACTTTGGTTGGGCTTGTCACTAAACATGGTATCTTGCTGGTGGAGTTTGCAAACGAGAAACGTAAATCGGGTGCGAGTGCGCAAGAAGCGGCGATCAGCAGTGCACGTTCAAGATTGCGTCCTATCTTGATGACGTCACTCACAATGATCCTCGGTTCACTGCCGCTAGCGCTGGCTGATGGACCGGGTTCATTGGGTCGTATTAATATTGGTTTGGTACTGGTAGGTGGCTTGTCTGTTGGAACTTTCTTCTCATTGTTCTTAGTGCCAGTCGCGTATGTCGGTATGGCGAACCTAAAGCAAATGGATGTGTTGACTCGATTGAGAACTAAGCCAGCCTAATCTAGCTAATCGATTACGATTAACGTAATTGAAGATACAAAAAAGCGCCCACAAATACTATGGTGGGCGCTTTGTTATTTACTGTGTTAGCCATCTGAACAGGCTAATCCCATCCTAATCGAACCGATTAAAACGGAGCGTAGCTATTTAGAATGGTGAAACCTATCTAAAATGGTGCGAAGCTGTCAGGTACAACCGTTGGTACCGTCCAACGCTGATGAGCGTCTACTGGTTCCAATCCTGAGTTGTGCTGTGGGATCTGCCCACGGTCACCATATAACCACAATACGAAGTTAGAGCGCTCACCACTGGTAATTGGCAGTGCGGCGTGTGCTACGTTTCCTCGGTGGATCATTGCCATGCCGGGTGTAAACGTCGCCTCATTCATTTTGCCCGTAGCAGGATCATAAAAGTTGAGTGCAGAGCCTGAAAACGCTTCATCGGGTAAATTCAGATTGATATTGAGCGTGACAGAAGATGCATCAGTATGAAGGCGCAAAGATGTGTTTTTGTTCGCTTGATACTGAATAGAGAATCCAAATGTTTGCGTATCGTAACCCATGATTTCTGGGAACAACAAACGCGCAATTGGACGCATGTAACTGTCGAGCAAGTCACGATAAAACGCTTGGAAACTCGGCGCTGCTAAGTAGCCTTCAGATCGGCTGTCCAGCATCGCACCACCTCGGTTGAGGACTATGCCATAAGGCGGGCGCAACGGGATTTGAGCCTTAGATACTTCTTCTAAGTAATCGCGCAGTCCGGCTAAACGCTCCGGATCAAAAAACTGGAATTTAAACACACCTGGTGAGACTTCTTCGAGTAAGTCTTGGACTGCAATTTCTTTCGTTGGATCTTGCCAAGCTTGTCTAACGGCGTCACGTAGACGAGCGTCCAGTAATGAATCATCGAAATTTAGTTGGCTGCCTTCTGCACTCACTTCCCACTCTTTCCAAGCTTCACTGAACAGACTTTTATTGTTGTCCCAAAACTGTTGCACAGAAGGAGCTCGTTGAAGCATCGCTTCGCGTGTTGGTAAATCGATGGCGCGTGCGCGCTCTAGTTGATTAGATAACATAATGTATTCGCTCCTTTTGTTTGCTTGAGTCCAATCTATTACACCAAGGTTTGTAGATAAACGGGGCGTTACGCAAAACAGAATTAACGTTTTCTATATAATCAACAGTAAATCGAGAAGAAAGGGAAGGCGAACAAGAACAAGAAGGCTCTATATTGGTAGCTAAAAACAAAAACAGCGCATGACCGAAGGAATCAATGCGCTGCTTGAAATTGAGCGGGTTAGAGCCTGCTGTTCATTGTATCTAAGACTTAGTTAAGCGTGATTAGTTATGATCAATATTGATCTTCGAGAAACTGACCGAGAACACTTGCCCTGCAAACTCTCTTGAAGGTTTTATTTGAGCGTAAAGGCCGGCTTTAAAGTAATACTCTTCCTCTAACCATGCCTTTGAAAGGGTAACCTTGTTGCCATCGCGGTCTTCTGTTTCGACACCCCAAGGTAAAAACTGCTCTGTTAATTCATCATTAATGAGTGTTGAAAGGTAAATACCCTGGTCATCGAGACGAATTGTATAATCCCAATCAAGGTTCGCAGGTGCATAGCCTAGGTTGACACTAAAAGGCTTACAGTCGCTACAGACTTTGTTTCCTGAAAGAAAGGAATCATTTAGAACGACACGTACTGGTTTGTTTTCACCATCCCACTGCAATTTCACGAGCGCTTGTTTAATGTCTTTACCATGAATTTGGCCAAGAACCACTTTTGGGTCACTGCCAGTTACTTCTTTATCCGGAAATTGATCAACGCTTAGTGTTGCTTTGAGTTCATGTGTTCCTGTCACTGCCCAGTTTTGCTCTTTAGTGCTGCAACGATTTTCGGAATCATAGTTGTAGAGCTCACGAAGCTCAGAACGAACGTATTTTGTGTTTGGCGTAGTAGAAACTTGGCCGCCAAGATCTACTGTAAATTTGAGACGCTCTTCACCGTTAACTGATTCACGAGAGAACCAAGGTAGATTGGTGCCGTTGGTTAAGTACTCTTTACCATTACATTCCTGGGGGATGAGCTCGGCTGCGCTGCTACGACCATTGTTGTAGTAATCGTCGCCACTGACAGGAAGGGTGATTTTCCATTGCTCTATGTTCCAGTTACAGTCGGTACAGGTTGTAAGGGCTGATTGATGGCTTTTAGCGTTAGCTTCACAGCCCGCGAGTAATAAACCGCTAGAAATAAACACAGCAATTTTGAGGTATTTTAAAGGTTGTTGATAGTTGAACATAACAAAGTGATTTGTAATACAAAAAGGTAGGCGAACTTTACCGATAAACCATGAGGTTTTCATTGGCTGAAGAGCGGTTTTACACTTTGTTGACAGAGCTTTAAGCGATCGATTCCAAAAACACATCTCAATACAATTTTTTCAAGCAATGAAAGTAGCCGTTAGGTCAATGAAGCGATTTTTTGTATAGATCTTAGTAATAATTAACTGGACGATCACGCAAATCCTTTTGCATGTTCGATGGGGGGAAACCTTTCTTAGAAATCGTAGTTTAGATTCATTGAGCTATAGATTTCGGCGTTACTTTGGTCTGATGCGACAGTTGTGTTGTAGATGTATTCGGTATCAAAAGTTAGCGCCAAATTGCCCATCAAGATGTTCTTTAGATAGCCTTTGAGGTTGTAATTGGTGTTCTCTTCACCGTAAGCCATGTTAGCCGTTGCCCCCATAGAAAACGTTTCTGTAAGTGTTAGCGATCCATCAATACTGGCATTAACGATCAGCTCGTAGTTCTCTTTGTTTGGGAACTCTTCATCGGAGGATTGTCGTTTACTGATTCGGTAACCAGGACCCGCAGAGCCTTGAAGCTTGATTCTTTCTGTATCATAAAAGTGGCGACCCAATCCTGTAGCCGTTATGAATTGCTTACGATAAGTACCAAAGTGGTCGTGTTCAAAACGTATTGTCGCGACTAAATAGGTGACTTCGTTCAAGTCATAGCTGATGCCATAGTTGGTGGTATAGCGATTGGTGCCGTCTTCGTCGTTTTCAGCATCGGTATAGTAGGTATCAAACTGAACTCGTTGGCCCCAGTTCTCTTTTTTGTATCCAACAGAGATTCCGGAGTTGATCGACAAAGATGAGCTGGTGTTTTGTGAATAGATAAACCCGAGCTTGGTCAGGGTCGTAAAAGGGGATTCTTCAGCTTCTTCTTTTAACTCAGAACCTTCGCTTAATACGACGTCGTCCTCGAGTGCCACTTCTTCAACCTCTTCGGCAAAGACAGACATAGAGAAAGCGATGAGAACTAGAGGTAGCTTTGTTAGATAACGTGTGTATGAAGCTAGGCTGGTTAATGGGCGCGTTGTTTGTGAGGTAGCGTAGGTCGACATAATGGTTAGGTATATAAGTGATTGAACACGACGAACGCAAGGCTAGTCGTGAAGAGTCGTCAATGATTGAATCGAAAATGCGAGTGAGTTATGACGCCATAGGCAAAGGCGAAAAAATCGTTTTTATCGCAGAGAATCCGTTACCTCGATGAGGATTGAAATCTTCAATATGCACAAAGAATTCAAGGATCTCAGAAGGTTTGTCGTCTTCAATCAATAAGAACTCCAGCAAGCCTTTCTCGATATGGCAAGAAAGAATCGTCTCATTGGAATGATCAGCCGAAACCTGCTCAACATTGATCACCACGCTTGTCTCAGGTAATACATTGAAAGAATCCTGAGCACATTTAAGAACACAGCTACACACATACTCTCGATACAGCGCATTACTTTCAGATAGGGAGAGGGTCTCTAGCGTTACCTCCCCTTGGCACAATACCTTTTTCTCTTTAGGGATGACGTTGTGCTTATTCACCTGAATATTGATTTCTAACAGGTGGCCGTTCTTATAGGTATTAAAGTTATGATTGATCAGCTTAGTGTCGACCACTGCGGCGTTCATCGTGTTTTGTTGAGCTTCAGAAAGGGCAGACAGCTTTGCTTGGCTATCGTTATTCAAAACACCTTTCGACAATTGATTGCCTTTGGCCCAGTAGTTGTAATTCTGTACCCAATGTACAAATTCAGATTTGTATTGTTCGATGTCTTTCTCTGCCGCTCGCTCAATATTGGCAGTGAGGGAATACAATTTAGATTTGTTACCTAGCAGCATGTCGAGCCAGTTGGGTTTGTACTCGTCGAGCGCTTCCATGGCTTTGACTTTATGGTCGAAGCGAACCGTTGGCATTACAGGCGCCGGTTCCATGGCAATCGACTCCCAATTCACTTTTGGTGTAGGAATGGTATGGACGGATTGGATTAAGTGCAGGTGTTGATTGAACAAGGTCACTTCATTGACCGCGTCCTCAAGTTGTTTGGTATTCATCTACATTCCTGTCGACGGTTGCTCTTGTCATTGGGCGTTCATTTTATGGTCAAAGCACGCGAACAGTATTTAAATGAAGGTGAATGATCTTTCGTGAGGTTGTTTGATATCGGTTTAGGAATATTTGGGGTAGTTGAAAGCCGTATGATGAGTAGGGAATGTGCACCAATACAGAGAACAGGCGCCCTCTGTGTTGGTTTATGCGGTACTACATTCGTTTATCTTTGGCGTCTTGCGACCAAAGTGAATCGGTAATCGTTAGATGTGAAGTAGTTGCGACTGTATTCAAATACGGTGTTATTGGCGAGATAACCACGAGTGCGTTTTTCAATGATAGGCTGAGCTGGGTCAATACCTAACTGTTTCGCCACGTCTTCAGGTGGAAGGATCGGCACCAGTTCTTGCTCACTTCGATCAATCACCATGCCTTTGGTGTTTTCAATAAAGTCGTATTTTGATGTTTGCATCACTTGATAAGTGAGGTCTGGGAACAAAGCAACAGGCAACCAGGTTTCTTCAACCGTGATTGGGTTGTTGTCGATGAAACGAACACGCTTTACGTAGAACACCAATTCGCCTTCTTTGATATCTAGATGTTCAGACATTGCCAAAGAGCAAGGTTTCATTTCAAAGGCCAAAACTTCACTGTGCGTGACCACATCCAAATGCGCCCACTTTTCCTGAAAGCTAGACTGCTTATAAATGTCGTAATTGATTTTGTTCTCTTTGACGTAAGTGCCGCTGCCTTGCACGCTTTCCAGTTCATCATTTTCTATCAGTAGCTTCAGCGCTTGTCTAACCGTTACACGGCTGACAGAAAATACTTCGCGTAACTGCGCTTCTGTTGGAAGTGCTTCTCCAACCTTATATTCACCAGAACTGATCTTTTCTCGTATTGCATCTGCGATTTGGCGATACATCGGGAGTCTTGCCATTTTTGCCTCATTTGTGCGCTAGAACAACTAGACTTTGTTTAACAACCTGTACCTTAAATACGTAAATTTGCTCTATAAAAGCCTTGCTCTCAAGGTTAGTGTGAGCATCGTATCGGTGTTTTGTAGTACATATAATACAAATTAAACGATACATAACAAGCTTTCTTAAAGGATTTACCAATACGATTTAAATACAAATTAAATACAAGTGTGTATTGGTGAGATCGTGATCACGGATAAATGTCTTGAAGTTGTATTATTCTCATCGTCGACAGGGACGACTGTCGTACTAATCCGTGACTATGGGACAAAGGTTATGAAACTTACTACTCTAACGAATAAGTCGCTCGTAAATCTGCAAACTACGTTTAGCAGTCGAGAAGAAGCGATTTACGCACTTGCTGACCAACTGGATCAGCAAGGCAAACTGCATAACAAGCAAGAGTATCTTGATGCAGTATTTGCTCGTGAAGATCAAGGCCCGACAGCGCTTGGAGAAGGCCTAGCAGTACCGCATGGCAAGACTGACGCGGTTAAAGAAGCTGGCTTCGCTGTGGCAACATTAAAAGAAGACATGAAATGGAAAGGCCTAGATGAAGACGAAGATGTGAATCTTATCTTCTTAATTGCTATTCCAAATGCAGAAGCGGGCTCTACCCACATGCATCTGCTGACTGAACTGACAACTACATTGGTTGATGACGATGTTCGTGAAGCAGTATTAAAAGCGACAACCGCTGATGAAATCTTCGCACTTCTTGATGGCGATAATCAGCAAGAAGAAAAACAAGACAACTTAGATACAAATGCACCGACAATTGTATGTGTTACTGCTTGCCCAGCAGGCATTGCTCACACCTATATGGCGGCTGAGTACCTAGAAAAAGCGGGCAAAAAGCTTGGCTACAAGGTTCATGTTGAAAAGCAGGGCGCAAACGGTATTGAAGATCGTTTAACAGCTGAACAACTTAATAATGCTGTGGCGTGTGTTTTTGCTGCTGAAGTCGCGATTAAAGAATCTGAGCGTTTTAATGGCATTCCTCGGGTTGAAACCCCAGTTGCAGAACCGATTAAGCACGGTGAACGCATTCTTAATGAAGCGATTGAAGAGTCGAAAAAAGGTAACGGTGCAGAACGTAAAGTGGCTACCGATGACAAACCTAAGAAATTGCCACTGAAAACTGAGCTTAAACAAGCGCTGCTTTCTGGTATTTCTTATGCAGTTCCTCTTATCGTTGCTGGTGGTACTGTTCTTGCAGTTGCTGTTCTTATCGCGCAAATTTTTGACTTGCAAGAGCTTTACGCAACAAAAGATTCTTGGCTATGGATGTATCGTAAACTAGGTGGCGGCCTATTAGGTACATTAATGGTGCCAGTATTGGCAGCTTACACAGCTTACTCATTAGCCGACAAACCGGCACTTGGTCCTGGTTTTGCTGCGGGTATTGCTGCAAACATCATTGGTTCTGGTTTCCTAGGCGGTGTTGTTGGTGGTTTGATTGCTGGTTACGTAATGCGTTGGGTAAAAGAGCATGTTCGCTTGGGTCCTGCGTTTAACGGCTTCCTTACTTTCTACCTTTACCCAGTAATTGGTACATTGGTCGCAGGTAGCTTGATGCTGTTTGTTATCGGTAAACCTGTTGCCTTCCTAAACCAAGGTCTAACGGACTGGTTGAACGGTATGTCAGGCACCAATGCATTGTTATTGGGTGCGATTCTAGGTCTGTTTGTATCATTCGACTTAGGTGGCCCGGTAAACAAAGCTGCTTACGCATTCTGTTTAGGTGCAATGGCGAACGGTGTTTATGGTCCTTACGCAATCTTTGGCTCAGTAAAAATGGTATCAGCGTTCACTGTAACGGCTTCAACCATGATTGCTCCACGTCTATTCAAAGACTTTGAGATTGAAACTGGTAAATCTACATGGCTACTTGGCCTTGCGGGTATTACCGAAGGTGCAATCCCAATGGCGATTGAAGATCCAATCCGTGTAATCGGTTCTTTCTTACTAGGCTCTGTGGTTACAGGTGCAATGGTTGGTGCGGCAGGTATTGGTCTATCAACTCCGGGCGCAGGTATCTTCTCTATCTTCTTGTTACACGATTCTGGTTTGGGCGCATTCTCTGCTGCTGCAATCTGGTTCGGTGCTGCGATTGTCGGCACAGTGATTTCAACCATTACTCTTCTGATGTGGCGTGGTCACGCTGTAAAAAAGGGTAAGTTTGAAGCAAGTACTGCAACACAGAACTAACTGAATTTTGAGCTCACTTATAGCTCGTCATTAAAAACACCATATAAAAAATAACGAACAACTTGGCTGTCCTAAATTCCTGTGCTCCTAACGGTTTTATTCACACAGATTCTGGGCGTGGTTTTTTGCACCCTAAATTTAGTGGCAGCCAATTTTAACCCCTTGAAAAAAAATTAATTTAGTCGTATTTGAGTTCGAATTTAAGATTTACTCGAAGCGACACATTTAGGTAAATGATTATGACTACATCACGCGTACATATTACTCCACACATGCACTGGGATCGTGAATGGTATTTCACAACAGAAGAGTCTCGTATTCTTCTAGTGAACAACATGGAAGAAATCATGAACCGTCTGGAGAGCGATCCAGAATACAAATACTACGTTCTAGATGGTCAAACCGCCGTTTTAGAAGATTACTTCGCGATCAAACCAGAGAACACAGAACGCGTAAAAGCATTGGTTGAAGCGGACAAGCTAATTATTGGCCCTTGGTATTCTCAAACCGACACAATGCAAGTTTCTGGTGAGTCGATTGTACGTAACATGATGTATGGCATTCGTGACTGTATGAAATTTGGCGATGCAATGAAGATCGGTTACCTACCAGATTCATTCAGCATGAGCTCTCAGTTGCCGATGATCTACAACGGCTTCGATATCACGCGAGCAATGTTCTGGCGTGGTTGTTCAGAGCGTCACGGCACCAATAAAACAGAATTCTTATGGCAGTCAAACGACGGCAGTGAAGTTACGGCACAAGTGCTTCCGCTGGGTTACGCGATTGGTAAGTACCTTCCGCAAGACGAAGAAGGCCTGCGTGCTCGTCTAGATAAGTACTTCCCAGTGCTAGAGAAACCATCGGTAACCAAAGACATCCTGTTGCCGAACGGTCATGACCAAATGCCAATTCAAAAAGATATCTTCGAAGTAATGGACAAGCTTCGCGAAATCTACCCAGATCGTGAATTCTCAATGAGCCGTTACGAAGAAGTGTTTGAGAAAGTAGAAGCAGCACGCGACCAACTCGACACAATCAAAGGCGAATTTAACGACGGTAAATACATGCGTGTTCACCGCACGATTTCGTCAACACGTATGGACATCAAACTGATCCACGCGGAAATCGAAAACAAGATTGTAAACATCTTAGAACCTCTAGCGTCTATCGCTTGGACATTAGGCTTTGAATACCACCACGGTTTGATTGAGAAAATGTGGAAAGAGAGCATGAAGAACCACGCTCATGACTCTATTGGTTGCTGCTGTTCAGACAAGGTACACGCTGAAATCCTAAACCGTTACATCCTTGCGGACGATATGGCGACAAACCTAATCCACTTCTACAAACGTAAAATCGTTGACCATATGCCGGGTCGTGAAGGTTGCGACAAACTGGCGATGTTTAACCTTTCTCCGTACGAGCGTGAAGAAGTGGTGAACACGACCATCACTATCCGTGCTCAAGAATTTTCTATCTTTGATGAAAACGAAAACCCAGTAGAGTACTTCATCCAAGGCAAGCGCCAAATCGACCCAGGTAAAGTAGACCGTCAAATCGTTCACTACGGCAATTACGACCCGTTCATGGAGTTTGATATTCAAATCAAACGCACTGTGCCAGCGATGGGCTTCACCACGTTACACATCCAAGGTAACGAGAAGGGCGCAGTTAAAGTCGCTGAGCAGAAGGACTACCTATTAGAGAACGAATACTACCGAATCAATGTAAACGACAACGGTACTCTGACTATTTTCGATAAAGAGACAGAGCAAGTATTCGACCAAGTACTTCGTTTAGAAGACGGTTCTGATGACGGCGATGAGTACGATTACTCTCCATCTCGCCAAGAGTGGCTGTTGTACTCTGATGAATTCCCGGTAGAAACATCGATTGACCACCAAGGCTTCCAATCGGTAGCGAACATCGCTTTCCGTATGAACGTGCCTGGAAACCTAGCAGAGCGTGAAGAACGAACGGGTCAAAACGGTTTTGTAGAAGCGCAATGCCAAGTGGTATTGAAACAAGGCTCTCGCCGTATCGAAGTTCGTATGGAACTAGACAACCAAGCCGACGATCACCGTGTACGTGTGCTAGTACCAACGCCATTCGTTTCTGAAACTGTCGTTGCAGATAACCAGTTCGGTTGCATTACTCGCCCGACCAACGACCCTGCAATGGCGGTTTGGGAAGAAGAGAAGTGGAAAGAAGCGCCAGTTCCTGTGTATCAGTTAATGAACTTTGCAGCGCTAGAAAACGGCAAAGCGGGTATGGCGATCATGTCGAATGGCCTGCGTGAGTTTGAAGTGATTGCATCTCAAGGCGATGAGAATAGAGATACCTTCGCACTGACGCTATTCCGTGGTATCGGCGTGTTGGGTAAAGAAGAGCTATTGCTTCGTCCAGGTCGTCCTTCTGGTATTAAGATCCCGACCCCAGATTCACAGGTGCGCGGCAAGTTGGTTTGTGAATTCACACTGTGTGGCTTCTCTGGTAACCACATTGACGCGAACATCATGGCGCAAGCACGTGACAATGTCACTCAAATCGAATGTTACAACAAGATTCCTTACAACGCGATGAAGCTGAATGTAGGCGAACAAAACCTACCAATGAGCTTCAGCTTGCTATCGAAGCAACAAGCAGGTGCGGTATTAAGTGTGCTTAAGAAAGCTGAAGACGAAGATGCGTTGATCATGCGTGTCTACAACCCAGCAGAATCGGGTTCAATATCGGATTCAATCTCTTTCACTCAAGCGGTTTCAAGCTGGAAAGAGACGAGCATGGACGAACGCGTTCGTGAGGGTGATGTAGCAACTGAAACTTTCGGTGAACTAGCTTCATGCCAAGCAAAAACATTCCAAATCAAATTCTAATTTCGATAACCCGCTCACCTTGGTGGGCGGGAATGGTGAACGACAATGAAAATTGTAATTGCCCCCGATTCATTTAAAGAATCACTCGACGCGCATCAAGTTGCGTCTTGTATTGAGCGTGGATTTGCCGACGTTTTCCCTCATGCAGAGTTTGTGAAAATGCCACTCGCTGATGGTGGTGAAGGCACGGTAGGCGTGTTGCTAGAGGCGCTCAATGGTAAGAAACAAGGGTTGCAAACGATGGACCCAATCGGACGTGAATGCACAGCTTACTGGGCGTCGTTAGAGCAGACTTTTGATGGAATTAAGGTGAAAACTGCCTTGTTGGAATTTGCTCAAGCATCGGGCTTAGACCGATTAACGGTAGAAGAAAGATCACCTTTAATTGCATCTTCGTTTGGCACAGGGCTATTGATTAAAGATGCTTTAGATCAAGGCGTTGAACAAATCATTATCGGCTTGGGCGGTAGCGCAACCAATGACGCAGGTGCTGGCATCTTACAAGCGTTGGGAGGCAAGTTATTAGACAAGCAAGGCAACGAGCTATCTGGTGGCGGAGCCGAGTTAAGCCGGTTGGTAAGCATCGATCTTGATGGACTGCACCCGAGATGCAAAGAAGTGACGTTCGTGGTCGCGTGTGATGTGAGCAATCCGCTGTGTGGCGAAAGCGGAGCCAGTGCCGTGTTTGGCCCGCAGAAGGGAGCATCACAATCTCAAGTTAAACAACTTGATACTGCGATCGGTCACTTTGCCGATATCGCTCAAGCACATACGGGTACTAATCATCGCGACACAGCTGGTTTTGGTGCTGCTGGTGGCGCGCCGTTAGGACTAAGCCTAGCGTTCAATATCCAAATTAAAGCGGGTATCGAGATGGTACTCGACGCTTTAGATGCGGATAAGGTACTTGAAGGCGCTTCACTGGTCGTGACCGGAGAAGGACAGATGGATAACCAAACCCTGCAAGGTAAGACTCCTTTTGGTATCGCTCAGCGTGCTCAAAAACTGAATATTCCGACCATTGGTATTGCAGGTTCTTTGGGCAAAAACGTTGAAAGGCTTTATGGCTCAATGTCTAGCCTGTTTGGAACTGTACGTTCTCCTCAGTCCTTAGACCAAGTTTTATCAGAAGCGAGCCAAAATCTGACTCGCACTGCCCGTAATATCGCCGCCACGCTCAAGCTTGGTAGCCAGATTTTTAATGAGAAGTAATTATGTCTCTATTTAAACTCGACAACGTTATTCAAAACTACGCATGGGGAAGCAAAGACTCCATTAACCAATTGTTTGGTATTGTGAACCCAAACCAAGAACCTCAAGCAGAGATTTGGATGGGTGCTCATCCAAATGGTTGTTCAAAGGTTGGCGATACCGGTGAATCGCTTTCTTACATGATTGATGAAAACAAAATCGATGTCTTAGGCGGATACACGGCGGCACGTTTCGGTGAATTGCCTTTCCTGTTTAAGGTGTTGGCCGCTGAAACACCGTTATCGATTCAGGTTCACCCGAACAAGCGAAAATCAGAATTAGGTTTTGAGCGAGAGAATGCACTTGGTATCCCTTTGAATGCGTCTAATCGCAACTACAAAGATCCAAACCATAAACCTGAGTTAGTTTATGCTTTGACCTTCTACAAGGCGATGAATGGCTTTCGTCCAATCGACGATATCATTGCCTTGTTCGAAGAAGCGGATATTCCTTCGTTAGCGATTGAACTTAATGTACTAAAAGCCAATGCCGACAGTGATTCTCTGAAGTCGTTCTTTAGCGCCATTATGTCTCTTGAAGGTGACCGCAAAGCGTCTGCGCTTAATGAGCTTTATGCTGCACATGCGCGACCAGCAAAAACGGTCATGGGACGTGAAGCTCTGCAATACAGCATTGAATTCAAACAGCACTATCCGGGTGATATTGGTTTGTTTGCCCCATTGATGCTCAATACGGTTGAACTGGCGCCGGGTGAAGCGATGTTCCTATTCGCAGAAACCCCACATGCTTATGTTCAAGGCACAGGCTTGGAGATCATGGCAAACTCAGACAATGTGCTGCGTGCCGGTCTTACACCCAAATATATCGATGTCCCTGAGCTCATCGACAACACGATCTTTGAGCCGATTAAGCCAGAAGATATTCGCCTTAAGCCTGTATTGAAAGAGGGCAAGATGAGCTATCCGATTCCGGTGGATGACTTTGGCTTTGATATCTTGTCTGCGACTGATGAGAGCAAGTCACAGTATTTACGTAGCGCGGAGATATTGTTCTGTGTGGAAGGAGAGGCGACCGTCACCTCAGAAGGTCGTACAGTTTCTCTTAAGCCCGGAGAATCGGTCTTTGTAAGCAGTAATTCAAGTGTTTACCAATATCAAGGGAATGGCATTTTGGCTCGTGCTTTTAACTAGTGCCCCCGTGCTAGCGATCAGCAAAAGAAATGTCAGAGTGCCACTGTAAAGTGGTACTCAATATTGATGGTTGTTACCTATCTGTCTTTGACAGCATTAATTATTGACCATACCCGCTACTCTGGCGGGTTTTTTCATGATTAGAATGAGCAAATATAAGCCTGTAGAAAAGACAAACCCTGCGATCAGAGCAGGGTTTTTATTGAATCATTAATGAGTGACGGGTTAGGCAATGTGCGTCATTTTATTAAGCACAAAGGTTTCAATACAACCTTCAGTCGCAGCCATGTAGTCAGCGATATGTTGGCTCGCTAAGTGTTTCTCTAGATGAGCTTCAGACTCCCAGTTCTCATGAAAAACAAAGTGAGCAGGGTTACTGTTATCTTGGTGCAAATCGTAGTTAATACAGCCGTCTTCAACACGGGTTTTATCGATCAATTTAATCATCTCTGATTTAACTAGCTCAGTTTTGTCTTCTTTAGAGATGATCGTTGCAATAATAGTCAGTTTGCTCATTTTCAATTCCTCGGCTTTAAACTCGATAAGTTCAAGTAATATAAGTATAAATTCTGATTGAAGAAAGAGTTCTGAAATCCAATAACTATGGTTATTGGCATCCACAATTCAAAATTGAGAGCATAGATCTAGAGCCGAGTAGGTTATGCTAATAAAAAGCCCTCACAGCAATAGGAGGGCTTCTTAGATCTCAATTGAATGGGTTAGTTACTGAAGTCCGCTTTTACCCAGATCATGCGGTGGTCAGATGATACATCTTTGCCGTTACCATAATCCCCAATTCGTGAGTCATTGAATAGCTTGCGTCCTTCTTCGTACGAAGCTGACCAATAAACACCAGATTCAACAATGTTTAAGGTAGCTGACGGCAGTACGTAGTCGACAGCAAGTCCAAACGTCGAAGTGATACGGTTTGGCTGTGGGTGAGGCAATGAATTATCTACCGCATGTTCTTCGGCGCCAGAACTAGTAGGGTATAGATTACCGTTGGTGACTTTTTGATTAACTAATGAGTCGTTATGCAAGTCTTGCATCACAGAGCTAATGCCGTCTCCATCAACAGGGTCTAGGTTTTGATCGCCCATCATGACAAAGTGTTTGCCTGGTTCTAGGCCGCCCGTTTTTCCAGTGTCATCATAGATGAACGATTTGTTTTGGATGTATTGGTGCCAGAAGTCGACTTCTGCTGCATTCTGCTCAATGTTCTTACCCACATCAAAAGCAGGAGGTGTAGGGTGTGACATTAACAAGTGAACGGTTTCTGTCCCGTTTTTAGTTGGAATTAGGATCGGTGCATCAACGTGGTTTTTTGACGATAGACGAACTTCTTCCCATTCAGCAGCTGTGTACCACTCGTCGCCACAACTCATCCCTGCAGGGATCGGGTTTGAACCATCACACACAGTGATCGTTGGAATCGTCGCGCCTTCAAGATCTTTCCATTTAAATTCTTGGAATGTGCGAGTGTTGGCCGTGTCGATTTCGTATTTAGACATCAAAGCAAACGCGTACTGGCCATGGTAGAAACCGAAGCCCCAAGCGTCACCGGGAAGCTTGCCAAAATTACCGTCATTGTCTAAATCAAAACCAAACTCGTTCAGCAAACCTGTATTGGTCGAATAGCTTTCAAAATATGGGTATGAAATTGGTTCAAGGTTTGCGTCGCCACCTGCACCTTCAATACTTTGAGCGACAGAAAGGTAGTTCTTCTGGAAGCCTTCGAGCGCTGATTTATCGGTGCCAGTACCATCATTGTTAAATTCAGCCATCATAAGCACATCAGGACGATTCTTTTGAATCACGGCTGCAACGTTGCGGATCTGGATAACCTTTGCAGCTGTTACTTTGTCAGCGGCACTAATTGTGTTATCCAGATAATCGGACACCAATGTCGCTTGAACGCTTGGTTCAATCTGCATTTCCGTTACAAGGTCTTGGAAGGTGGCACGATCAAAAGATAAGTTATAAGTCGCGATCTTTACTTCTTCAGGCTGAACGTAATCTGTGTCACTGCTGCAACCAATCAAAAGTGCAGAAGAGATGGCGAAAGCGATAGATGTTTTTAACAATTTCATAAAGTGGGTCCGCTAATTGCTGAAAGAAATTTGGGACGCGCATGTTATGGGATGGATATCATTCTGTAAGTGATATTTGTCACAGGTAAGGCTCTGATATGACATCATGTTGCATTGAAAATGTGACATTTGGAACTAATGTCTGCAATCAGAATAAAGACTTAAAATTCATGGATTTAATTAGAACTGTGAATTAAAAAAGCCCTCATAGCAATATGAGGGCTTTCGAATAATAAGCAAACAGCTTTGTTATTGGTGTGTTAAACGTATTGTTTTGCCTTAAGCATATTGCTCAACCGTCATCGCCCAATTTTTCTTCTGCTGTTCGAAGTTCATTTTGATTTGCTGATAACGAACTTTAAGTACTGAGTGTTCGTATTTTTTCACCACGTCCTCACGCTTGCTTTCAAGTAGCTGCTTTTTGACTTCGTAGTACTCGTTCATGTTTGACACTAGAGCATCAAACTCTTGTTGAAGCTTGTCTGCAATTTGTTGCTTGTCGGCACGGTGCATGATCTTTTGTTGTGTGCGCTTAAGCAGCATGGTCGCTTCAGCTTTTTCAATGCGGGCTTGAGGCGTTTTCTTTAGTTTGCTTGCTAAGCCCATCAATGAAGCACTCTTAATCAACCATTTCGTTGGATCGTATTGCCACCAGTAAATGCCATTACGGTAGTCGTTCTCAAAGATGTGGTGGAAGTTGTGGTAGCCTTCGCCGAAAGTGAGTACTGCTAACACACCGTTATCACGCGCTGTGTTTTTGTCAGTAAAAGGTTGGCTACCCCAGATGTGAGCAAGAGAATTAATGAAGAATGTTGTGTGGTGGTTAAGCACCAAACGAACCGCACCTACGATTAACAACATGCCAATCACGTCACCGTAAATCACGCCTAATGCGATAGGAACACCGAAGTTCATGATCAACGCTAGAAGAACGTAGTGCTTGTGCTGCCACATTACGATCTTGTCTTTCTTCAGGTCACGACAGTTTTCATAGTTTTCATACATTGAAGTGCTGTAGTTACGAATCATCCAACCAATGTGCGAGTACCAAAAACCGCGTTTTGCAGAGTACGGGTCTTTGTCATTGTTATCGACATGCTTGTGATGAACACGGTGATCAGACGACCAGTGTAGAGCGCTGTTTTGCAGGGCAAATGCGCCACCTAATGCAAACAGGAATCTTAGGCTTGAATGTGCTTCAAACGCTTTGTGTGACCATAAACGGTGATAACCCGTCGTGATCGACAGATTACAAAACGTAAAACAGATCGCTAGCCATATCCAGTGCTCCATTCCATAGCCAAAAAAGTAGCCATAAACGGGAGCCGCAACAACAGCAAGCAGCATACTAAAAGAGAATACAAAAATATTAAGCCAGATTAACGGCGGCTTTTTTGTTGATGGTTTGTCAGCACTATTCATTAGCAAATTTCCATTGGGCTTACATCTGTGCGCTAGAATATCAGCGTACACGTGTAAGTCAATATTGAAAGTGTAAACGTGTATTAGTATGTTTTACTTAAATATTGTATAAAGGTAGTGTGAAATGTAGTAGCAAGTCATAAATGGAAGTACTAAGGGCTAATAAATGGAAATTAAGGTAGCTGAATATAAAGATTATGAGCGGATTGCCCAATTACACGCGGATAGCTGGAAGCTATATTACCGTGGCATTCTTGCTGATGATTACCTAGAACATGATGTTTTGGAGGACAGATCTGTTATTTGGCAGACTCGTTTGATAAATCCTCCTTTCAACCAACATGTTTTATTGCTTGAGGAAGGCGGTTTACTGGTTGGTTTTGTCTGCGCGTTTGGTAATCACAACTTTGAGCGTGGCACGTTCATTGATGCGTTACATGTAGATAATAATTATCGTGGACGAGGCGTAGGTAAGCGCTTATTGTCTGAACTGTCGAAGTGGTTGCAACAATATTACTCGGATTCTGGGCTCTACCTAGAGGTGATGTCTGAAAACCATCAAGCCATTGCATTCTATGAAGCGATTGGTGGTAAAGAAGAACTAGAACAAGTTTGGAACGCACCGTGTGGTAGCCAAGTGAACGAAAAAGTCATCTCTTGGGGCTCTCCGGTCGAACTTGAACAGAAGACAGCCAGCGCAGCGTATTCTTAATAGCTTCTTATTGGCTAGGAGTTGGCTGACTCAGAGCTTGCTGAATAAGAGTTTTTTGAATATAGGTTTGTTGCTTTAACGTAGGTTTTTTCTGAAGACACGGTAAAGCTGAAACAAAAAATCAAAGCCCCGAGCATTTAATTGCTCGGGGCTTTTTAATAGTTGTAATCATTATGAGAGGTAATAGTAGAGCTTGATAAAAACGGCTAATCACACCAAGTAACTTGGTTCCTACCGTTTTTCTTCGATATATAGAGCGCTTGGTCAGCATCGTCGATGAGCTGCTCGACTGAGCCAATAGCGAGCGGCGCATGCTTTACTCCTATCGAAATGGTGACTTCTAACCTCAGCCGAGAGGGGGACTCTAAAAGTGAGTCTACCAATGATTTTATTGATGCTTCCGTTTCGCCTTGCACCATCACGAGAAACTCTTCACCGCCATACCGAAAACAGTTACTACTGCTTGGCAATCTCTTTTGAATTTCTGCCGCCAATTCTTTGATTACCATATCGCCCATTTGATGGCCGTAGGTATCGTTAATCGATTTGAAATGGTCGATATCGATCATGATTGAAGTGATCGATAGCTGACGATTGATACTCGGTTCTATCACTTGATGAAGGTACAGGCGGTTGTAGCAACCCGTAAGTGCATCTTGATAGGAAAGGGCTTCGAACATATTAGATTGTTTACGAAGCTGTATAGCTTGTTTGCGTAGTTGTTCTGATTGCGCGAAACGCTTATGCACTTCTAAGTCACGTCTAATACAAGCAGCCGAGATTAGGATATAGGCAGAAAGGTAGACTGAAATAGTCTCTATCTCATGTTTAGGCTCTGCTTCATAGAGCAAGGGAGCAAGGCCAATAAGATAGGACGAAAAGATAAAAGAAAGCGTTGTGATGCTGTACTTGGCAGATAACCTCGAAAAGGTACCGATGTAGATCATGACGAGAATGATGCCGCCTTGGTAATCGAAATTGTTCAGCTCAACAGCGAGTCGACCAACATAGATCAAAAACAGTGAGCTAATAACAAGGAATATGCTCTCGACGAGTTCTAAAACGTTGGGTTTGTTTTTTATGCAATATCTGGCGACAACCATCATCAATATAAAGAGTATGAATCGTGAAATGATGGGGCCAAGGCACTCTGTACCAAAATGGATGTAGTCGGTGACAATAAAAGCACAGAATATTGAGATCGGGATGTAGATGAAATTTATGTACGGCAAATAGATTTCATTATCGAAATAGGTTTTAAATCTCTGATTTTTGAACCCAGAATAGGAGCGCATTGAAAAGCTAGCCGTAATTGATACACAATAATTTGCGTAGTATGTCACAGTGTTTGTGATTGTAAACGGCAGTTTCTATAGATTTGTCAGTATGTTAGCTAGATCAACAAACCGTGGGGACAATATTCACGTTCTAAAGTATATCGAACGCGAATATCTTAGTAGTAGGTGCGAGAGTGGTTAATAAGAACGCTTAGAAAGCTAATCGCGATTAACGCTTGTTCTTCAAGTAACGCTTACGACGCTCTTCTTTCTTCTTCGCTTGCTGCTCAGCTTTCAGTGCCGCAGCTTCTTCCACTTCAACCAATTCTTTAGTGATCATTTCCGGTAGCTCTAGAGTGACTTTACCTAGAGTACCGTTACGCAGTTCGTGAAGTAGAATCTCAGAACATTTGTGAAGGTCGATATGACCACCGGCACGAAGTGCACCACGCTTACGGCCAATCGCTTCCATCAACTCGATGTCTGATTCTGGTAGTTCTTCGATTTGGTAACGTTCTTGCAATAGGTGAGGGTATTGCTTTGCTAGGTACTCAACTGTGTAGAATGCCACTTCATCATATTCCATTGCAGTATCTTTAACAGCGCCCGTTGCTGCTAGGCGGAAGCCACTGTGTGGGTTTTCTACTTTAGGCCAAAGGATTCCAGGAGTATCTGAAAGGATCACGCCGTTTTGCAGGTTGATGCGTTGTTGGCGACGAGTTACCGCAGGTTGGTTACCTGTTACCGCGATTGTACGTCCAGCCAAGCAATTGATGATGGTTGATTTACCTACGTTAGGAATACCCATGATCATCGTACGAATGTTTTTACCCATCTGTTCACGGTGCGGTGCGAGTTTGCGAACCAACTCCATGACATGGTTAACTTCTTCTTTCACGCTGGTGGTGATTGCAATCGCTTTAACGCCTTGCTCTTTCTCGAAGTGCTCAATCCAACGTTGGGTCAGTTCAGGATCGGCAAGGTCACGTTTGTTCAACACTTTTACACAAGGCTTATCGCCGCGCAGTGAAGAGATCATTGGGTTTTCACTACTGAACGGAATACGAGCGTCCAGTACTTCGATGATCACATCAACCTGTGGGATAACTTCTTCGATTTCTTTGCGGGCTTTATGCATGTGACCCGGAAACCATTGAATACTACTGTTAACCATTTGAAACTATTACCTTTAAATTTTAGTTGTTTAATGTGGGGTACAAAGTGGGGTACATAAGATTTGATAAGGAAATCACAATACATGTACTGTTTCGTCGCCACAATAAACTTTGATAAAGAGATCTTAACACTTTATAAGGGTAGCGTGAATCGAATAACAGGTGTGAAGGCGTAGAGAGTATTTAAAATAAATTTCTAGGGATGATTGCGATGGATAAAGCAGATAGAAAGCGATGGAGCTCCTGTTCTTAGCTATATCTTAATTTGGTTCTAGTGATTGAGAGAGGTGCGTATATCAAGGAGGTAGTTTTTAAAATGAAGAGGTTCTGAAGTAACACAACGCTACTGTGTATGGGTGAGTCAAATTCTACGTAAAGAAATGCGCTTAACTCATCATGTTGCGGGATAACAGTGCTCTATAGAAATTAATTGTAAAGTGGAATTTTGCGTTTACATATCGAAGTGAAAATCCCACTTATCATGGTAAGCCTAAAGTAAGAGTTATGCGGCTAATGCTAAATAGCTATCATCAAGAAAGTACTGACGTTTTTCGACTAGCTCTGATACCACAACCTTGAGGTCTTTGCCCAAGACCATTGCAGCAATTATGCTATCAATCTCATGAGAAAGAAATCCAACCGAGTTCGCGCCAAGAGATATTGAAGGTGGGAAAGTTCCATCATTAATTTTGCGATGAAGTGTTGCCATCGAAAATGGGATGCGTGCTAAAACGTCTTTTTTACGTTCGATCTTGAATTTAATGCTCATAAAAAACCTATATGTCACTGTTCAAATCAGTGAAATGAGTGGATGGTTTTCAAATGTTTATGAGAACTAAGTGGCATAATGTGCCAAGGGAAAAATCGTTTGCATAATTTATCGCCAGCAAACAAGGCTCTATATTGTTAGTAACTCCTTCAAGTTGAATACAAAGTAAACTGTGAGGACAGTTTTACGAGGTGAATATGTTAACTGCTACTTATTTGCTTGGTAAAGGTGAAACATTTGCACATGCAATTATTTGTGATTAACCTCACGCTTAGTGGTGCTTTTTGTTTAATGTGTAAGCGATTCAAGTTGTTGGTTTATATAGTTAAATGATTAATACGATAAAGTTAAATCATATAACCTCCTAAATGCCGCGTGTGTAGTGGCATTTAGGGGGCTTCGATCTGAATCCTAGCTGATGGTGTTTCTAAAAGCTAAAGCTCTATCATCAAGTTTAATTCTCACTAAGTTTTTGTTGCCATTGTATCCATGCTTTGGCCATATATACCCCAATGAGGTTAATAGGGATTTTAAGAGTTTGGTTGCTCGGGCCTGTGTACATTCCTCATAAAACTTTACTCTTGGAAGTACCTCATGAAAATATTCATGGTTGTCATAAATTTTTCGCGAAATTTCAAGAACCTGTGGACGTGAAAGTCTAAGTTTTTCATCACGATTACTATATTCAGAACTCTCAAAGGTCATTGAATTCAGAATCTTGGCAGGTTCAATGAGGTGTTTTGTCGTTTTGTCCTTGTTTGGTTGACTAGTCCAGATATGTTTGAAAAGCTGTTTATTCGTAAAAGACATATCAAAAAGAACATCTTCTTCTTTTACTGAACTAATCTGATAATCACGCATGATCTCGAATTTCTTTATCATCGCTTGCTCTTGGAAACCTACTTGGTTTGTTGCCATGAGCCTGTCTACTTCTGTTTGCGTGGTTAGAGGCGCATCCAAAATTGCTTGTATTCGACTCTCTTTCTCCAATCCATTCAATACATTGAGCTGATTTTGTCCTTTCTTCAATAATTCATGGGTAGTGGTTAATATTTGAACATTGAATCCAAGTTGTTTAAGCGCCCATCTCATACTTAATGGTTGATTGCTATTGAACAGCTTGCGCTTGTTAACAAATTCTAGATTCAATAGGTCACAATCTGAATCAAGAAAATTGTTTTGTATTGGTTGATAGTCGTAAATAAAATTTGATGTTAGATAGAACGTTATTTTCGTGCTAGTTCTGAACCTTTTTGAAAAATTAATCAGTTCTTTCACACCCAGCGTTAGATCACTCATCACGTTCACATTGTCTGTATAGTCACTTTCTATCGAATACCCTGAAGCAAGACATGGAGATGCGAAAATCTTGTCGTATTTCAAACATTCCTCAGAAGGATTTTTTAGAAATTTAGCTTGTTCTGATGAGCCTTTGTTAGCTCCTGTAATAACAAGTATTTTCTTACGAAAAGCTGCTTTTTCGCATGGTTGTCCAGATCTATCTTTTAATCCCAAATCTATCATTACAAGTCTGAGTGATTTGAGTGTGTCAAATAAAATGACCTTTTCATTTTTAAACTGGTTTCTTGTATTTGTGAAAACATGAAGCTTGTCTGCAATAGTGACGTTCACATTTTTATATGGGTTATGTGTTGCTTTTATAACCTGGATGTTTTTGCCTAGTTTTTTCAACCAACATAATGTTGTGTCTGTAATATCGGCGTCAGCCACAACAATCTTTGGAGCCCTGATAATTGCTTTACTCAAGATTTCAAAAACTTCTTCTCGTGGCATTGTATTGTTGCTCTTTGAGCAAACAGTCGAAGTGACTTTTTCAAATTCATCGATAATAAGTACGTCGCAACTGAGTAAGAAAGAGGCTTTGTTGCGTAATTCAATGGAACTAAATCCAGAACCTACGATCTGATCAGCTACCTCCACTCTCTCTCGTAGTCCTATGCCTAAGCCTCGTTACAAAACAACCAACTGGAAGCAATACAACCAATCACTCATTAACCGTGTTCTCTGACCTTTTGATTGATGAAGAAGCAATAAGCGGGTGGGCACAAAGCAAACAGAATAAGCGCGGGAGGCCGCGTCGGTTCAGTGATTTAGCTATCACGACAGCACTCATGGTCAAACGAGTTTTTTCTATGCCATTGAGAGCGCTTCAAGGATTTATCGACTCGATATTTAGGCTAGCCCATGTACCGTTAAGTTGTCCGCATTACACCTGCATCAGTCGTAGAGCCAAGCAAGTTGAGGTTTCATTTAAGACTAAAACGAGAGGAGCGATACAGCATCTAGCCATTGATGCTACTGGCCTTAAGGTTTATGGCGAAGGTGAATGGAAAGTCAAAAAACACGGTACGGATGGCAAGCGTAGAGTCTGGCGAAAGCTTCATATTGCCGTCGATACCAACACTCATGAGATCGTTGCCGCCGAGCTAAGTTTATCGACGGTTACAGATGGAGAGGTACTCCCGAACTTACTGAAACAAACACGCCGAAGTATCCTTGAGGTGTCTGGTGATGGCGCTTACGACACGAGAGCGTGTCACGCTGCTATTAAGATTAAGGGAGCTATTGCGCTTATTCCTCCAAGAGAAGGGGCAGCCTTCTGGGAGCGTGGTCACCCTCGAAATCTCGCCGTGGGTTGCCAGAAATTATACGGCTCAAATAAGTATTGGAAAGAGCGGTATGGATACCACAAACGTTCACTCTCAGAAACAGCGATGTATCGAGTTAAACAGTTGCTAGGAGGGAAACTGAGCTTAAGAAATTACAATGCCCAGGTGGGTGAAACTTACGCGATGATAAAAGCGTTGAACAAGCTTACTAGGTTAGGTATGCCTAAAACTTGTCGTATTGACTAAGAAACACGCGAAACGGGTTGGCTCTATATCTAAATTTAATTACGCAACAAAGCCGTGTCGAGTACTAATTGATATTTCCCCGGCTTTAATCCAGAGATTGCGAATATGCCGTTACGATTGGTGAAGAAGTCAATCGGCAACTGTTTTGCTTCACCAAGGTAATGCGCTACACCAGCGACAAGTGAAATAGGGTTGTTACTTTGACGATTGAATAGCTTGCCAATAACAGTTAATACAGCATCAGATCCTATCTGTAGCTGGAATCCCCGTTTATAACCAGGCTTAATCCAAAAAGCACCATCACCTAAGTCATACCCTGGTGGCAAGTTATCGACCTCGTAACCGACTACTTGGCTGTTGTAAGCAACAAGGTCAGGAACCATGGCACTTGCATCTCCTTTAAGATAAACGCGTGCGTATTCAGCATCTTTTGTTGAGTCGACAGCCACGTCATTTTTTGCGAGGCTTTCGTGCTTGCTAACAATAGCAAAGGCTTCGCGCACCGGTCTGCCGATCGTCACAGATGAACCTGCAAAAGCAAGGGCACTACTTATAGTCACGTCAGTATTGTGATTTCGTGTTTCACCACTAATGTCTTCAAGCCGCGAAGCGTGGGTCGCGTTTAATTCATAACGGTTGGCCGTGTAGTTAATACCAGCATCTATATCGGCATCCGTTTCTTCGTTAGTAATGACACTCGCAAACGCTGATATCCCCCCTGTGTTACCAATATTATTCTGATAGCTGTAATCTAAGGCGGATTCATTAAGCTCTGTGGTGTAACGACCGACAACACGAGTTTGTCGACTAAGAGGCCAACTTATGGTGACAGTAGTGCTGATATCATCGTCTTCGGTTGCGTTATGCCGATAGTTAACGCGTGCACTCCAAGTTGCGGGAGTATCAAGCAGTCCATCCGATAAACTCGGGCTAATCAGCCAATAATCGTTCTCTTTGTCTACTCCTAAGCGATAATTGAGGGTCATGGCGGCACGTAAAGACTGACCAAGGTAAATGGAGCTGAATGCAGACACATAATGAGTGGTTAAGTTGATATCGATATCGGAAGCATCAAACCCTGAGACCCCAGTAAAATTGTTGGCCAGATATTCATAACTCACACTCAGTTGTGGGGACAGCGTGTTCGTATTGGAAAACTCCGCATCGAACGCAAATTTGTAAGCGTCGCCAGTTCCAAAGGTAGGGTGTTCGCTACGAGAGGCAGTGAGTTCAGTGACGCCCCATGGAGAAGCGAATAACGCGGTGGCACCATATTGATAAAGATCTTCACGGGTTTGAAGGTTCGTGCCCAACGTTAACCAAGGGCTAATACCCACATCGATATAACCATGGAGAATACGCTCGTCGGTTAGGTACTCTAGTTGTCCATTTTGTAATTCAGAAGGCGCTCCATACATGATGCTATATTCAAACTCACCGCTATTGAGCAAATCGTTACCGGTTGCAATAGAAAACTCGATGCGTTCTTCATTACCTGAGCGGTCGGTGATGACGAGTACAATATCATTGCTGCCTTGCGCCAGGGGTATATCACTAAGGTTATAGCTACCAGCGCCTAGGGTTAATCTTTGGACAGCAATCCCATCTATATAGACATCGACATTTGAGGCCCTTTGAAGTGTGAATGATTGATTGGCTCGTGGTCGCGCATTTCTGGTTGGAATTAGCGTGAAATCTCGAGTTAAGCCAATACCAAGTATGTCGGTGCTGTCCTGAAAAGATTGACCACTGTTGTACATATCGCCGAACACAAATCGTGTGCCTTGTTCTGCAAAATCAATATTAAGACGAGATCCTTCTCTTACGTATCGTGAATCTTGTGATGAGCTGTTTTCTAAATAAGATTCATACTCAAAGTTTAGAAAACCAATGTTAAGTGCTGAGTCAAACTGACTGCGATAGAGGTCCTGCCTTGACGAATTTTGATCGACATATTGGCTCTCATTGGCCGAAAGGGCAAAGTTAACGTATCCGCTAAACAAACTTGGCTCAGCATAGTTATAAAAATCATCTGCGCCGTTCATAGACAGTTGCTGGGTTAAGCTAAATTCAGGCGGTACCGTCACGATGCATTCTAATGAAGAGAAATCGAAACTCAGACCTAATCCTACGCTCTCAAAATGGTACTGAGACAGCATCTCATCGTCTGTCGTGTCATTGAGTTTCCCAATACCTTCTTGAGTTACGACGGACGAAAGGAGAGAAAGCGTACTTTCCTTCGGTAACAAGATTTCATTGTTTGCGGTAATGATAATGTCCGCTTCGCCAAGTATGGTGTCACTTATCCTTAACAAAGAGGTAAGTTGAATATCGCGTCCAGTGGGGTTCAAGACCATTTCTTGACCCCAAGCAGCAGGGCTTAAGGCAGCACAATAAAAAAGTACTAATACCAAGACATACAAAACTTGCCATATGTTGTGATAGGTTTCAGTCTTCATGCCCATTGTAAGTGCCCACTGGTAAATAATTTAAAGAAGAAGGCAAAGTAATAATGGAGCGTGGTGGAATAAACTGCTCACCTAAAGCCTCATGTACTTTTTGGCTCAGAGATTCGAGCCCCGAAAAATGAAGTAACGATGTATAGGTAAATCGTGACCCAGAATTAGTGAGTGTTAGTTTGCCTTGTTCATCTATGTGTAATTTCACGTCAGGCTCTAAAGAGGATGAGTGAATGTGCAGCAACGCATTGTAGTGAACTTGTAAATTGATACCGGTTGTTAAACCGATGGGTTTGTCTATTCTCGCGTTGTTTTGGCCAATATTCACGGTACTGAAGCGAACGAAGTAACTCTGGGAGGTTTCGAGCGATCGGTTTCCCAACCACTGTATACGGAATACCTGGCGTGCTCCGGGTTCCAACATTGCGGCTGGTGGAAACACAAACATCTCTTCACTCGATAGATCAGATGTCTCGAACGTACCATCAGATGAGAAGTTCAATCGACGAACGTTAGCTTCAAGCGGGAGAGCTTGTGTTGAGTTGTTAGTTACAACTAGTTGCGACGTCGCCCTGTGATCGGTGTTGAGCTCGATGACGGTTGGAAACAGTGTTATGCCAAACGTTTGTGCACACAGAAGCCAATAAATGAGCCCACCCAAGATATAGTGTCTCATTGCTATTGATCCTGCTCTATTTCAATCGCTAGCGTGTCTACATTGTAATTCTCAAGTGGCTGCATTTCGAAAAAACGAGTGGAGTAGGGAAGCACTAAAGTCCCCGGAATACGTTTAGCGATTTCTACGCCTTTTAAATAGGTTGAATTTTTACCATCAGATATCTTCCATGTTGTATTGGTTAATCGACCATAACTATTACCACTGTTAAGTACTTCAAGAACCCATTTGTTCTTTTTGTCATTTTGTTCGATGCTTTTAATTTCTAGCTGAGAAGCCGTGTTCTGAGGTCGCACGTTGATAAGCGTATTAAACTGAAGCAAAAGACTTACTTGCCCTTGGTTGCTGCTCGCTCTTTGAACTTTTACTTGTTTAACAGCAATGCGATACGCTTTAGATTCTCTGATGGAAGGATCGCCCAAATAGCGCACCATAATGGATTGCGATCGTCCAGGTTCTATTATTGCGGTCACCGGTATCACTAATAGCTCGTCATCTGCAGGCGTCGTGGTCTCTTTCCCATATTCGTTCATGGTCATAAATACTGGAGACAATTCAACCGTGAGTGGTTCGGTTGAAGAGTTTTCAACCCTCATGGTCATTTGAGCTCTTTTTCCAAGCGGTGTCATTTCCATAGACATCGGTTCGACTTTGAACGCATGAGCGGACAGACAAGTGAATGACAATAGGAAAAGAACGACCCATTTATGCATGATCCATTTATACATAGCGAAGAGCTCCAAATTAAACTTATGTCGTTGAGATTGAGATTGAGATTGAGATTAAGTCGGAGGCCAAATAATAGCCCCCGACTTATTAACCTCTAATTTGAGGTGATATTTACGGTTAATGTATCTGAGTAGCCACCTGCCCATGGGGAGGTTTCAGTAGTCACAATATCAATAGATGCGGCAACACCTGTCGCTAATGCTCCAGAACCGCCATAAGAATTACTGACTGAAACATCATTTAGACCTGGGCCCCCTGGCGCATTAAGCGTGAAAGGAGCTAAGCCTGAAGGATTAAATGTTGCATCGTATGTAAGAGCGTAGTCTTCGCTATCATCTGACTCTAGACCACCTTCAGCACTTGTCAGTGTCACAGTTGCACCATCGACGTCATTACACTTCATGTTAAGACCACTAACAGAAAGGTTTTGAATTTGAGATACGTTACCAAAGTCCATCAGTTGCGTTGAAAGACCAGTAACCTCACATACAGGTGAAACAAATCCAACTAACTGGACATCACCTGGAGCGGCTTGGACTTGAGCACCAAAAATAGCTGTGACTGTTGCTGCGTAGAGTGTTAGCTTTTTCATTAGAAATTCCTTTATCTTAAATGATTGGCTCGAATACTGCTGAGCGTATGTTGTTCTGCAGATACATTGCAGAGTTTTTACTTTGTCACGCTATGAATCGAAGGGTAAACTTCGATCTCAATAACGTCTTGATAATAACCTGCGAAACGCAAGCGATTTTCGAGTGCTACCTTTAGGCTCCCATGTTGAGAGAAAGGAATAACACCAGAACTGTTGATCATTACCGGTGAAGTAAGTTGGCTGCTGTGTCTACTTTCATAAAGACGAATTTCGTCTATTTGTAATGACAAATTGTAACTCTCAATAATATCAACCCCTTGATGTTGATATTTTAATCCGCCATGTTTTGAGTTGATCGTTATACCCAATGGACGGTTACAATAAAGATTAAAAGGCAACGATTGCACATCACGGTGTTCCGTAAAATTCATAACGTTGCCAGAAAAGAAATTTATTTCGCATCGATCTTTGATCTGACCACTAATTCCTAACGTTAAGTTGTTAGCGCTGACATGGAATGAAAGTGACAGGCTAAAAATAAACGTGGATACGATGAAGTTATGAAGAATCAAAAATACTCTAATCATAATTTCACCTCTCACTGATTGAATGTAACTTGTTGCTTAACTGTGAAAACTATAAGAGCTTCAAAAAAAAGTGAAGTAGTAAAAAAAGTTGATTATTAATGAGAAGTATGAAAATTAGTATGATTTTATCTCTAGAAGATAAGGCCTAAAATTTAGATAGTAATTTATATTCAATTAGATACATAGATTTCATCCAGGTGACAGGTCGGCGAAGAATTTTGATTGGATTGATAAACCGAGTGTTATGGTCTACGCGTAGGGTCTTATATAGATTGAGGGAGCGTTAGTCTCGTTACTAATGCCTTAAAAAATATAAGTGGGTCGAATCTGAGATGATAAAAATCGAATCTAGACAGTATGAAATGTGGTCAAAAAACACATGACAATTAGCAAAAAAATAATGTTTTTTTGCAATGAAATGAGTTAATTAAACTTGATCAAGCGTAACGTGCATTACTACTAATTATAATTTCTAGTGCGGGTAATATTAGCGAAAAACTGTTGTTAAACTTTGATTATTTTATTCTTTATTTATGAATTAATTTTTGCTAATTGATGTGGCCTGAATTTAAAGAAATTACTAAACTTAAATATTAAACTAATTCTACAAGCTCTCTTCATCGGGCCAAAACAAGAGAGTGTTACGTTACATCAATCGATGTGTTTTCTTGAATATTAATCTTAGTTACGACAGTTTTACCATGGTGTGTTGGTGAGTGATTTTCCAGATTTGTTGTGTAAACCAATTAAGCGACAAGAAGAAGCTTCGATATAGTCACCACAAGTCTTAAACTCATGCTTAAGCCTCATTACATAACAAAGTCGTTTGGATGTAAGAACCAATTGCTACCTATGTAGACAAGCGCCGTTTTATCGCTAAGCCTTCCATTACTGCGAAGTTACGAAAATAGTAGAAAGTAACGCGAACATAGTTGGGTTGATTGATGAGTTAGGCCAATAGGGTAGAGAGCTATTACTCTCGACGCTTAAGAATAACCCCCATTTTCTCTCCGAACGCGAGGGTCAAATACATGAAGGTTTCATCATCATCGATTGCCCATGACTTACCTGAGACTAGGCTACCTGTTTGTGGTAACTGGCGGTTCAAATAGGCTTCAAGTGCTTCTTTGTTAGTGTAATTTAATTCGGTTAACGAGAAGGTGATCTTTGAGTCGACCCGCCCTTGAACTTGTATGTTACTGGTGACGCTGGTTTGAAAAGGCGCAGCAGTGCTAGATTTTGGTTCGAACGTGGTAATTAACCGCGCACTCTCAGATTCGGGGCCATCTATGATGAGTTGAGTGCTGATGTTTAGTGAGCGCTCGCCATAGTTAACAGTTGTGTGACCGCTCCAAAAACCAGTAAATGGTTTAGTTGGTGTGTAGTTCAGCTGGAATAGCAGATAGCCCAGCACAACACATATCGCCCAGATGGAGAGCACTTTATAATGCTTGGATTCTAATTGCATAACGTAACTTGCTCTTGATAAGCACAATGAACGGTTTCTTCATCGTCTTTTAAATAGATCGCCACAACTTGTTGATTGTTGTCGATAACCACTGTTGGTGTTTGGGATAATGTGTCTATGTGTTGGGCTTCTGCTTCGACCACTGAAACATGTTCTAGATAACGTGCCGATGGAGCGAACCAAGAACCCACTCCATAACCAATGACTACCGCTAATAAACAGCCTATCACGGTCGCAGCGCCAAAACGTTGTAGGCGACTCTCATCTTGAGGTCGAATATTGATGTCACTTAATCGATTGAGTTCTTCAACGTTAACGTCAACAGGGTCAAAATCGCCGTGCTCAAATGCTAAGTATTTTGCTGGAATCTCTGGGGAAGAATGTGGGTTTTCCTCTACTAACTTTGGTGCTATCGCAAGTAAGTAACCCTGCTTTGGAATAGTGCGAATAAGTGAGCGTTGATCGTCACCCATAGCTTTTCTCAATCGTTTAGCCAATTGATTTATTGTCGCATCCGTCGCATAGGTGTTTTCATACAGCTCTTGCACGATGTTTTCACGAGATAGAACGTCAGGAACCCGTTTGATCAAGGCATTTAGCAAAGCCGATTCTTTTGCTCTTAATCGAGTGAGGGTATTGTCTTTAGACAATACCCCTGATGTTGATGAATATAAGTATTCGCCAATCAGGTAAACAGGCGGTTCTAAAGTGAGTTTGGTCATAGGTAAATAGCTGAATTGAAACTGATTTTATTATTACATTTTAGTCATAATATCGTCATCAAATTTGGGTGTTTTGAGGGTGAAACTGTGTCCGTGGCCGAGGTTCTGAAAACCTGATGAGATTGTAGGTGAAAATGAGATGAGAAGTAAGCCACGAACCTTATGGAACGTGGCCTAGAGTTACTCTATAGCAAGCCGACTACAGGCTTCAATACCGATCAATCCGACAGAAAAAAGAAGCAAAATGGAAGAATGAAAGTTAATCAAGCGTGACTCTGCATTGAGTTTCAATAGCTTGGTATGTTCAACTTTTGGAATCTTAGTGTCGAATAAATATTGACTAAGCTGACCGTCAGTAATGTAAGGAATTACCGGACTGTTTCCTACGGCTTGTTGTATCGCATAGGAGTATTGTGTTTGTGCTGATTTGGTCACGTATTTTGTGCTCCATGGTGGCTTGCCCAATTCCTGCAATCACCGATACCCCAATGGCGATTCCAATGTTTCTTAATGTAGCTTGAACGCCACCAACACGCTCTGCTTCTTTTTCTCCAACCGCTTTGGTTATGATCACGATGGATTGAGATGACAACATGCCAATCCCGGCACCGAAAATAACCATTGCTAGGTAAATCAGTCGGTTGACCTCATAAGCAGATGAACACAGCCAAGCTAGGCCAGCGGCTCCGCAGCACAGGACAAAGGCACACAAAGATATGTACTTTTCATTGAACTGTTTTAATGCGATAGGGGTGATGATCGAAAACAAGATTAAACTAATCGCAAAAACTAGAATGATGATGCCCGTTTGTAAAGCCGACAGGTCGATGGCAACTTGCAAAAATGCGACTAGCGTAAAATTGAGTCCACCGAAGATCACGTACATCGATACCAGAATAACAACCCCGAGACGGAACTGCCTGTTGTGAAACCACGAACTCGGAATTAGTGAACTGTCGTGCTTGGACTCAAATTTTTTTTCATGCCTAACAAACACAGCGAATAGAGCGAGACCAATAAAAAGTAGCCAAATCGCAGGGCTCATAAAAGAAAGGTAAGTCGGTAAGTCATAAGGTGAGTTGTTTTGTAGAACTCCCCATTCCGGTGATTTCAGCAATCCAAATATAATCAACTACATGCTCCCAGCATTTAGTGCACTGCCGAACACATCGAATTTTTTAGGCTTCTGATTATTGAGTGGAGTGATCCAACAAATAGCATAAGCCAATGCGACGCTGTAGAAAATCCCGGTAGCGATAAAACCACTAAACCACGCTAAGTTATCAAACATCCAACCACTGACAATGGGGACAATTGCGGCCGCTAAGCCTGTTGCTGCGGCAAGCAGTCCAAATATATTAGCGCGTTTATTAGCGGGAAAGTGGCCGACCACTAAGGCGATGGAGGAAGGCAGGATCGCAACTCCGGCTAGTCCGGACAACGTGCGTGAAACAAGGGTTATCCACTCTATTGATGGCGCATACAATTTCGAAGCAGAAGAGATTATCCCAAAAATAAGCCCGCATATTAGCAGGCGTCTCCAGCCTATATATAAACCAAGGATTCCACTTGTCAGCATCAATGAAGCACCAACCAACGGATAGATGGTGCCAGCGACTTTAAGCGCCTCGACATTCGAATTGAACTCAGCAATCAAGGCGCTGGTAGCTATCGCCATGGTTGCTATATCCGCAGAGATACAAAATTGCGCAAGGCAAAGCGAAATGATTAAACGAGTAATGTGGGATTTAGATGGATCAGATGTTGTGTCCATAATGCACTCCAAACAAAACTAAAATTGAGTTATTAAATAGATGAAATTCATAGTGCCTGGCACCTTTTAGTCGGCAGAGGCTCCCGTTGGAGCCTCATTTGAAGTGTTAGAACTGGTAATTAAACTCTACGCGGTGCGCGCCATTTGAAATGTCGACATTTTCGCTCCAATTCGCGAAGTAACGTACGTTGAATCGAGGGTTGAACTGGTAAGAAGCGGTAAACTCGTGGACCAAAACACTGTCACTGTTTTCGAAGAAGTAGTCTTTAAAGGTGTCGGTTCCCGACAAAGTCATCATGTACATTGGGTTGTAGTTAAGCCAAATCTTGTCGGTAAATGTGATTTTGCTGTAGGTACCAATAACAGCCAAGGTGCCAGGAACCGTGTATCCATTACTTGAGGTCAGCCCTGCTTTATCAAGGTTATTACCAAATGCAAAACCGGCTCCCGCTAATGGGAAAAGGGTGATGGGGCCGAATGATGGAAACGCTTGGATCATGGAGTAAGACATGGTGCCAATCTCTTGAGCACCGGCGTTAGTTGCGGTGGCGTAATTTACGTCAACTTGGCTGCCACGACCATTGGTTAGGTCAACTTCAAAGTTACGGTATCGTATTGAATCTATCGAATTATTGCGCTCACTTGAACCGCTCCATCCAACAGAATCGCCAGCGAACCCTTTTACTTCAAAGATGTTCATTCCTACCTCGGTACTTACTCCAGTATTGTAAGTTGCCCCTATTTTTAAGTTAATGCCGTGGTTAGAAAAGCCGATTCCTGCTTGTGTGTAGATGGAGAGTGGGTCCGACATGTCTTGTACTGACTCTTCTGCTACAACAAATGGTGAACTAAGAATCAAAGGTAATGTAATTAACTGCATTTTTTTCATGGGTGGACCTTTTGGTTTACGTCGTGCTTTTGTGGCGAACGTTTAAGTGAGCCGTGTAGCACTGTTGTTTGTAGGAAACGGAATCTGAAATCGTTATTTATGGAAACGAGATTATGTTAAGAGGGAGAATTGATGGGGGGAACCAACGTAAACCAACAAATTGTGTGTCATTTTTTATTTTAAATTAATTCAACTTAAACAATAGGTTAATAAGCTTATGTCATATTTTTAGTTAGCTTTATGTTGTAGTTGAGCGTGTCTGATTATGTAAGAAGGGTTGAATACAGGTGATGAAATCCGAATCACGGAAGCTAGGCTTTGGACGATGAGTACACAGTGTAAAAAGCCAGCGTGTTAGGCTGGCTTTGAAGGAGGAGAGAGCGCTAATGTTTAAAAGTTGCCGTAATAAAGTTTGAACAATTCAGAGGAGTAAATCGAGTGTTCAGGAAGTTCAGAACCGTTTTTGAGTAAGTCGTCTTTGGTTAGTTCTTTTAGGTTATCGACAATAAATATATGTGCTTTTGCATACTTCTCTAATAATTTGAAGCTGATCAATCCTAAGTCGTAATCGGCTGTTGAGTGGTAGGCATAGCTAGAGATAGCCCAACCGGTGGAAATCGCATTTAGGTCATCAAACTTGGCGAACGGTGGATGGAAGTGTGTTTCATCGGCCGCAGGATCTTGATAATAAAAATCAGCAGTGGGTAGGGCGAAAGTATCAACGGCTTTTTTGAAGATATTGAGAAGCAAGGGGCTTCGGTTAGTAATGAGCTGCATTGCGGGAATAGCTTGGTTGCTCTTGGCTTGAATCGGACCTTCTTTCGTTAGAGCGATTAAGCCGAGCTTCTCTGGGCGCAACACCATCAGCATATCGTCGCGAACGAATAGGTGGTTCTGTTCAATAAATAGATCAGTTGCACCAACACCAGGATGCTCGTGATCGCCTACAGAGAGGATAAGCAAGCCATGGCCTCGTTCTTCTATTGGGCGAGCTGCATAATGCTTGGCAGCGGCCATGACCATAGCAGCGGTTCCCGCGTTGTCGTGTAAGCCATAGAAGTAGGTGTCCGAGTGGAACGTCATCACAACGTATTTACCTGAGGTGCCCGGAATGAAACCATAAACATTGGATGAAGAACGTACAGTGCCATCTTCCATCTCACCTTGCACACACATTTTTATCTTCAATGGTTGCTCTTGTTCAGCGCGATCCAGCAACTTTCTCAGATATAAACCATCATCGTAGCCTAGAGAAATCCAAGGCAATGCCGTACCTACTGAATCGCCGCCACCCATAGCTCCGACTCTTGTTGCGATCTGTTTAGCACCCGGTAAAGTCCACCAAGCAATAACACCCGCAGGCATGCCATATTTACCTGTAGCAATACGAGAGTAGGCAGTTCGAGCACTTGAATACATTGGACCGCCACCCGAAAAGTCTGCTTGTAGAAGAACGATTTTTCCCGCTAGGTCTCTTCCTGAAAGTTCAGCCGATGACCCTTGTCCCACATAAATAACTTCAGCCTCAATGCCCTCTGATGGCGTTTGTCCGGAAGGAAAAGGGGTGATGGCGTCAGTAAAGGTGTGCGGTTCAGTTAGTTCATTAGAAGTCGTAATCGTCAGTTCATTGAGAGTAGGAAGCCACTGCGGAGTACGGATTGGAAACTCGTCTTGGCGCACATCTTCGATCCCAAAAGAGCGTAGTGTGTCAGCGACTAAATCTTGAGCTTGTTGCTCGTATTTCGTTCCTTGAATTCGGCCCCATAGGATGTTGCCATCCGCTCGAGATTGCTTAGAAATCTCCACGAGCTTCATCGCGAAATTTTCAATATCAGCGGCATTGATATCATTGAAAGTATCGTCTTCAGAATACGGTCGAGGAGTTTCTTCCATTTCAAGCGTATGGAAGTGGGTTTCATGAAGCGTTTGCATGGTTTGACTAAGCTCTTCTGGCTTTTGAAATGAGATATCTGCCAAGATTTTAATCATCTCTTCAGGAGAGCTTGCCATATTTTGAGTTGGTTTCGTTGTAGGGTTAGTCATCGATGACCTCTGTGTTTAGTTATTAATTTGATTTAATACTATCGAGCAGAGTGCACCTCGGAAACGAAACTAAAATAACAAAACCTATGTCATTTTTTGTTATCGGTAGCTTTATGATTTTTAGAGTTTATCTTAGCTTTTGAGTGTGAAAGAAATCATCGATTTCAAATATGTTTAGCTCTATTTTTAGGCTGCTTTCTTTGGAATTTTCAATGTGCGTGATTATTTTTTTGCCGACGTTATAAGAAAAATAAATGGTAACAAAAGCCAATAAGAATAAAGGAAATAATCGTTTTAACATGTGTCGATCCTTCTAATATTTACTCTCGGCAGAGTAATAAAAGTATGCGATTAGCGGTATTGACCCATGCTGAAAGTGTAGGGACATCAGGTTAGACGAATACCGATTAACTTAGCGTATAAGCAGAGTTCTTTATGGTTGGCGCTGTTATGTTGTCTTATTTGGTTCAGCGGTGACTCGAGTTGGTATAATTTATTGAGTTCCGCCACTAGTTACGTTAAGCCATAAAGAAAGCCCCTTTGGGGCTTTAAAATGAGTGAATACGACGAGGCTAGGCTTGGTAGGTCACGCTGCCAGCCATAATCGTGGTTCTGACTTGTACTTTGTCGAGTTGGCTCGGTGAGATGTTAAGCGGGTTTCTGTCGATGATCATCATATCTGCGACTTTTCCTGCCTCTAAAGTGCCATGCGTCTCTTCAATTTTGAACTGCTCAGCAGCCCATAAGGTGTAGCCTTTTATTGCTTGCTCCACCGTGATCGCTTCTTCGGCGTTTAACACATCACCTGTATATGTTTCGCGGGTCACCGCTGCTTTAATTGACTGCCATGGTGCCGTCGGGGTTACTGGCGCGTCATTGTGCAATGTTGGGTGTAAGCCATGATCTACTGCAGTCTTGACTTTGAAAGTGTGGTGTAGATCTTCATCTTTAAAATAGTCGTGAATAATCTGACCGCCAGTCCAGTGCAGGTGGCCCATAATGAAACTAGGGCGCGTATTGAGCGCTTTCATGCGTTCAAACTGTGGAGTTTCGGTTAGCGAAAGGTGGTGAGCCAAAGACATGAAGTTACTCACGTCATGACCATTTGCTTCCGCGGTATTACGTGCATGCTCAACTGCATCCAATGCAGCACCGAGTGCTTGTTCGCCGTTCGCATGAAAAACAAAGTCAACACCCAGTTGCGCCGCGGCGCTCGCGGTTTGGTTAAAGATATCTTGTGTCCCCCATAGTGGACGAGGTAGGTGTTTGAATTCTTCGTTTTGATATTCTAACTTGGTTGCTGCATTACCACCTTGTACAGAACCATCTGTAAAGGCTTTTAAAAATCCGATGTGAAACTTATCGGTTTTGTATTCATCACGTTGTGCGATCACTTGAGCGAAATTTGGGTAGTTATTAACTATGCCGCCAACGACACGTACATTAAATTTATCTTCGCGAGATGCCTCTACAAGTGTCCCCAGTGTTTTTGGAGACATGATCATTAAGTCGGACGTCACTGTTATACCTTGACGGGCGTATTCTTGAGATGCAGCTACGACATCTTGTACCTCAGGTGTCGGGAAGGTCCCTTTGTATGCATGCATAACCGCAGCTTGGCCCAAAATCATGCCTGTGAGTTCACCGTTTTCATCTTTGATGTACTCGGAATTTGGTGGTACTTCACTGTCTTTAGTGATATTCAGCTCTTCCATTGCTTTACTGTTCAACCAACCACCATGGCCTTGCATGGTAATAAACATGGGTAGGTCTGGATGAGCAGCATCAATTTCGGCCAAAGAAGGGATTTCTTGCTTTTTAACGTCCCAACCTATACCCATTAACCAGCCATCTTTATTAGGGGTCATTGTACGAAATGCAGCCATCATTTCGTCCTGTTTCTGATATTTAAAAAAGCTCAAGTCGTGCATGGCTTCCATGTTGCCACATAGCAATATATGGCTGTGGTTTTCAATGAAGCTTGGCATTAAAGTTTGGCCGGCGAAGTCATGTAGAGTGGCATTAGGGAATTGTGCTTTTAGGCTTTGCTCTCCACCTACGGCAATAATATGACCGTTTTCTGTGACGACAGATTCGACCGTTGGGTTGTTGTCATTCATTGTAAGGATAGAGCCGCCAAAATAGAGAGTTTGATTGTGATTCATAGTCGATACCTGTGCATTTGATGAAGAGTGTGAAGACGTATTGGTTTCGCTGCTAAACAGCTTTCTAAATAATTTTGAGAACATGATTTTTGTCTCGCTATGTGTTGCCGATGGAAGGCCACTTCTGACAAGCGTGACCTTCAATATAGGCTTAGTTTGTAATAGGTTTATGGGGTTATTTACTAATAGCTTTATGAGGTGCTCTTGTTTTGCATCAAAGAGCGACGTGGCAATCCTCGACAGATAACCAATCCCGAAGCGACAATCAGCATCAGAGCGAGCATGGTTTTTATCGCTGAGCTGTGACGTGCTTCTGCGTTGATTGCAAGAATGATATTTTGCTCTTCAACGTTTGAAGTGATGTCGGTGATCAGTAATTGGAAGTCTTCATTGCTCGTGAAAGGAAGCGCTGGGATATTGAGAACCGCTTCTTTGGTTTGAACTGATAACGCTTCATGAGAATTGACGTCACTCTTTAGGTTGCCAGTTAATGAGAACATTAATACCGAACCAAGAACTGCGACACCAAAGGCTTGGCCAACATTACGTGACGTTGCTTGGATACCACCGGATTGCTCTGCATCGCGTTGTTCCAGTGCAGACGTTACCGTGATTGATGCTTGAGTCATGAGTACACCCACACCGAAACCAAAGATCGCCAAACCGACATGTTGAAGTGCATTCACACCTTCTTCTGTAATGCCACATGTAGCGATGATCAACCCGATAAATGAGATAGAGAAACCAGTTAGACAAACGGTTCTGACTGTTAGATTAGCCATTTTAGCTGGAGCGATAGCCGTACCTAAGATCATACCGACGGCAAACATTGTCATGAGCAAACCAGCGGCCATTGCACTTGCGCCGCCAACAACTTGTACATAAGCGATGTTGATGAACAAAGATCCGAACATTAGGAACACGATGGCACATAGGTACAAGCCAATAAGTACTTGTTTGTTTTTGATAAATGCAGATGGAATCAAAGCGGTGCCATGTTTCGCTTCGAAACTCGCTTCCCATTTTAGAAGAATGAACAGTGTTGCTAAGCCGAAAAATACAAGCGGTAGTGCAGGGGAAACACCCATGAAAGAGACATCAGATATTGGCGCAACAAGCCCCCAATCTGAAATCTTCAGTAGGCCGACAATCGTTGCAAGCAAACCCACAGAAGATAGCAATACACCGACAATATCGAACTTTCCTTCGAACTTAGCTTTTGGCATCGCTTCAAGCTTAAATGTCGCAAGGAACACTAAAATGAAGTACGCCGTTACGCCGAAGAAAGAAATGGTAAAGCCAAACTTATCCTAAGCTGCGCCCATTGCTAGTGGAACGACAGCAGTCGCGACACCAACAGCGCCCGCGATACCCGCAAAGGCGATGGCTTGGTCTTTACCTTGATAAAGCCCTGCAACATGCGCCAATATAGCCGGAACAAGAAATACAGCACCTAGGCCAGCTGCCACTCGTCCACCAAATATGAGAACGTCCATATTTGGTGATAAGGCCGCAATAGTGCCTGAAGCCGCAAGTAATAGAGCGCCCAATCGAAGTTGGCGACCCCACCCTAAGAACAAGCCAGTCAAACCACCGACAATCATGCCTGCACCTGCAATTAAGGGGTACATAGCGTTGGCGAATTGGATTTCAGGCATGGTCGCGCTTAGTTGGGTAATTAATGCTTCGGTTGCAACAACAAAGCCGCTATTGTCGAGCATGGTGCCTAGCTGGGCGAGTATAAGGATGCCTAAGCTCAGCCATTTGGCTTTGCCAGCAGTTCCTTTGATTTCAGCGTCAAGAGTTGTACTCATCAGATACCTCGATAATTTATTATTTGAATAGTGTGTCGAACTGATGACTAGTATTGAGGTGGGCGCGGCGAGAACACTAACAACAAAAAATAAAGTGTAATGATTTTCTAAGTTACTGTTTGTATTGAACTATATTGAGTGTGTCATTTTTTGTATTATAGCGTTATTGAGATGATTTTCTGTTTATGAAGGCGTAGATCACAGTTATATCTTGTGTAAAAAACGCATTGTAGGTTGGAGCGATTAAGAAGTGATGAAGGACGAACTTGAGGTACTCAGTAGAATCGATAAATGAGTGAAATGTCATAGTCTCAGGAGCGCTTGTATCACGAGGTAGTGGTGTCGAAGTACAACTGCCATAAGTAAAACAAGCCGTTAACTTTGAAAGCTAACGGCTTGTTTAAAGTGAGTGTGATGTTGCTTAGGCTTGAAGTAGCTAAACTAGGTTAGAAAGCGTAGTTCAGTGACGCTGACAGTAACCATTCACGGTGTGTAAAGAAATCGATATTAGACTCGTTTTTTCGTGTGCCGATAAAGGTCGCGACGCTCCAGTCTTCCCAACTGCCCAGGTCTTTGTACTCGTAGGCGATAAACAACTTGTAGCTGTTATCTGCTCGGCTGCGGTCAAATACTGGATTGTCTGCACGGTAATCGCTGTGCGCATAATTGCCTGTCACTGCTAACGCATAAGTAGAAGAAACAAAAAAGTATGAGGTTTCAACGGCATATCGATTGTGTTGGTTTGCTTTACCTTCAGCATCATGAAAGGTGTAGCTTACTCCGTAGTTGATGCCAGATTGAGGGCTTAACATCGAGAGATATTGGGCTTTGATGAAATAAGCTTTGCTATCACGTTCTAGAAGCTCGTCAGGAACATGATCTTCTTCGACATCCGCGAAGGCATAGGCCATATCCAAAGAAATGTTGGTTTGTGCAAGATTACTCAATTTCATTCGTATCGCCCCTCCATCAACATCGGTCTTTTGCCTAGCTTCGTCCATGTCGTAAGGGTTTGACCAAACTTCACCTGGAATAACGGTTGGTAGGTAGGCCAGATCAAAGGTGGTACCGGAATCCAGTTGTTTTTGATAACCGAACTCGAATGCTAATGTACCGACGGATAAGTCATCACGAGAGGTACCCATATATAAGCGGTGAGCTCGATCTTCGCCAAAATCAAAGTTAACGATACCAAGGGGAAACAACAGGGTTTTATCGCCGTTATCACCGCGGTTAGAATCTTCGCCTAGATTTGGGTTGCCCTCTGTGTAGAGGTTGGAATCAGAATGAGTATAGAGGGTAGCAAAAAGAATCTCGCCACTGAATTGGTCCCACTCTACAGCGTACGCGTTGTTTACTGTCGCTACAGAAATCAGGGAAATTAAAGACAATTTTATCGCGTTCATAACAATCTCAATAGTAGGCTTACTTTAATCGTCCTTGTTGGTGCTTGAGAGCATGCAGTCCTTGAAATCAATGCTTTATACACGTCACCCGGTGTTCTCGAAATCTCACGTTGATATTCATGCGCGTGACGAAACTCAAGGGTATTGGTGTGAATTCATGTGTTGGATGTGCATTATTCATAGATGACGAAGGTAAAGCTAACAACAAAAAGTGACCTTATGATTCAACGTTAATTGTATGAATTTATGAGGTTATTATTTTTTGTCACTTTTGTTTATTGGTAGAGCAGGTGCATAATTTGAGGTGATTTAGCTATTTTTAGATGCTTGAGAAAGAGAAAAAGTGCTAGTAGAGAAGTGAATTATGACGACTAAACGAATCATCAAATTAATGCCAAAATTTAAAGTGGCGACGATCTCACTGACATTTTCTTCAATGTCATTTCTCTTGTTTGTCATCAGTTTTGGCACGGTAGCGATCAACAATGACATCAAAGAGTTTGATTTAAGCACGTTGCAGTTAGATAGACATAAAGACAACTTAGTTCTGCTGGGCTTGTTTACGGAATCTCAGATTAATCAAACGTCAGATGTGGGTAGCCACGACTTCAACAGTGTTGATGAGATTAACTTTGTTGATAGCATTTATCCTCTTGGTGATCCTGAACTGAACAAGGCCGAAATCGCTGTTAGGCATTTAATGCATCAAATTTCGTTATACAAAAATCTCGGTGGTATCGACGATAATTTTGTTTATTTTTATCGTTCTTATTCGGGTTCAAAATACATATTCCCAAACAAGTTTGAGAATTTTACGCCCTCGGAAGCGCATCTTTCACGAGACACTTGTCTTGGAAGTGAGGTGTGTTCGATTACCGCGAAAGAATACCAACTAACGGATAGGGTGATCATATCGCCGCCTCACATTGGGTTGATAAGCCAAAAGGAAATCATTTCGATTGTGACTCCAGTGTATGACGAGGGGAACATCATTGGTGATTACGTGTTGAACGTGAATATAGACCTTTATATAAGCAGTGGTTTAGATGTGGGTTACGAGACGAAGAATAACACCAACAACTTAATAGTAACGTATCCAGGTTACCCGTACTCATACCTCAATTACAGTAAGACGACGGTTGCAGATAACCAGACCACTTATACGTATCGCTATCCATACTCCAAGTTGGTCATTGATTACTTTTGGGTGTTTGTTGTTTTGCTGCTCGCTAGCCTTAACTATCTCTTTTATGTCAATAAGGCCAGGATCGCCAAAGACGAATTAGTGGATGCAAAACACTCGGCGTTAAAAGACGAGCTGACAGGGTTGTACAATCGACGAATTTATAACGAGACATCGTTCAATCAAGCTGTGCAAGGAAAAGCGTGTTCGGTTATCGCCATTGATGGTGACCGAATTAAAAAGATCAACGATAACTTTGGTCACAGTTGGGGGGATGAAGTGATTCAACACATCGCTCACTCAATGAAAGACGTTTTCCGCCGTGATGACTTCTTGATAAGAGTTGGTGGCGATGAATTTATCGTGATTATGCCGAATTGCAGTTTTGAAAATGCTAAGAAAGCTTCAGAGATCCTACAAAGGCAAGTGACAGAGTCTAAAGTCGCTTCATTGGGCTTTGATGTTTCCGTGAGTGTTGGGGTCGCATTCAAAGGTGCGAGTGAGTCACTGGAAAGTGTGCTTCACAAAGCCGATGAAAAGCTATATGAGCAAAAAGCACAGCGCTAATTGGGTGCTTACTTCATCTAACTTATCAATTTGATGCTTCGTTATGTTAGATGAACGTCAGATCTAGCGGCTGGTGGAAAGGATAGCGTCAGCAATGGCTCGCTCCCTTGTATTGACTAAACTTAGATACTAACGTGTACATGTTAGCTAAGTTTATGAATTTACGATGAAGGGTTATTGCTGTGAATAAAGATTTAGATCTCAATCTTCTACGTATCTTGGTGTTGTTGGATAAACACCAACAACTTAAGCCAGTGGCTAAGATTCTGGGCAAGAGCGAGGCATCTATCAGTAAGTACCTTGCTCGCTTAAGAGAACAGCTTGGTGACGAGTTGTTTATTCGACATGCACACCATTTTGAAAGTACCGATTTTCTTAAGAAACAGCTTCCCGTTATTCAGGCTGGATTAGACAGCCTTGAATCTTGTATGGGGACGAGTACTTTTGATCCGCTAACTTATGACAAGCCCATCACTATCTCGATGCCTCAAGTTGCGCAGTATTTTTTGGGCGAACTGATATTGAATGACCTGTTTGAACTGTTTCCTAACGCGCCCATTAGTATCGTTAGCCCAAGTGATCGCCCAATCGAAAGCATCTTAGATGGTAATGTGGACGTGTACATGCACAATTTTAATGAAGAATGTCCTAAGAGTATCTATCAACTACCTGTTGGTTCATTACCAGTCGGCATTGTACTTCCTGATGATATTGAAGCAGACTCGTTAGAAACGGCGTTGTCATTGCCCTTTATTTTCCTCGAGCTAAAAGGTTGGAAGGGCTCTAAGCAAGTGGTACGAATGATTTTAGAGAAGAAAGGATTTGAAATTGAATCTAAGGTCACCGTCGGGGATGTTGGTCTATTACTTGGACTGTTAAAGCGTCGAAGATGCGCCACCATAATGATGAATTTTGGTCGTTCGATTGAAGGCTTTAAATCGATTGAAATACCAGAATCTTACTATGCGACAGGTCGCCCCAAGATCGCAGCTTATATCAAGCAAACCCATCGTAACAACGCGCTACATCGATTGCTCATTGATGTGATGGGGAAGTACTTAAACTAGGCTCACCGACTAGCTAGTTAAGTAATTAAAGTGCATCGTTCAGTTGAACCAGCTCGACGGTTGAATTGGCTCTGTACTTGTTTAGGATACGTGTTTTATAGGTGCTGATAGTCTTAGCACTTAAAGACAGTTTTTCTGAAATAAGCTTGTTCGAGTGTCCTTGAATCAGGTACTGATACACGATCGCTTCTTTATTAGAGAGCTTTGTGTTCTTGCCACTGTTCTTTTGATCTGACTTGAACAACGAATAACCTTTCATAATACTGGATAGGGCGAAGTGAATGGATTCATGGCTTTCGCTCTTACTCAGGAATCCGTTGGCGCCTAATGACTGAGCCGCCTCTGACAAGCTTGAGCTATCTGACGAAGAAACAAACAGCAACTTGCCTTCATAACCGTGTGCTTTGATTATTTTAGCGAGGTTCATACCATCGTTGTTTGCCAAGGTCACATCGAGAACAATCAAATCAATGCTCTGGCTTTTCACTAGCTTTAGAATTCTATCGGTATCTGTGGTTTTATGCAGATCGTCAACCTCTAACGAGTCCATCACCAACTCTGCAAGGGCTTCACGATAAAGCGGTTGTTCATCTATGATTAGAACGTTCTGATTTTTCATAAGTCACCTAAAATATTGCTGTGTGACATCCTGTCTCTTTGAGTTCTAAGATTGTGATAAGCAATAATTCTATGTAAAAACAAAGTAGTTAGGGTGAAAATGACATTTTAATATTTTGAAAATCAGATGCTTTAAGAGGGTTCTAGCTTATTACTCTCCTAAAACTAGCGTCGCTAATAGGTGGCTCGACCTCGGGCTTTATACAAGATTTGATTGTAATTGATACTGTTTAGCTCTTCTTTTGTGTGTAAGTTAACCAATACGTCATTGCACTTGTTAATTTTGATACGAATATCGTGCTTGCCTTCATAGGGCGTGCTCAGCAAAGCTGAAAGCTTGATTATTGCCAAACAGGTCTTTTTTGAGTGTGGCAAAAGGTCGTGAATGTCTAAATAATAATCAAGGTGCTTGTCTTTCGTTAAACGATCTGACGATTTCATTAACACCATCTCTTTGCGGATATTACTCAAGTGCTGCTGTGAGGTCTGTAGACGCTCCTTAAAACCATTAAGCATATGAATTTGGCTACGAATAATACTTGGGTGTTGGTCTTGATTAATGCTGTCTTCCAACCTTTTCACGAACGTCGGCGTTTCGCTCAAGAAAGAGCACTGTTCCAATAAGAAGCACAGGTGGTAGAAGTCATAAAAATGAAAATCGGAAGTATAATTCAACGCTTGTTTTATACTGAGTGTTGCCGTCTTTAGGTCGCCTTTGATCAATGCAATGTGGGCAGAAATCAGTTTGTCCTGAAGAATAAGTTCTGGCGTTTTACCAATATCGCTGAGAGTTGAGTTGTACGAAGCAAGTTGCCTTTCAAAGAGGTTTATTGAGCCACCAAGCGGTTGCTTGTAAAGAAAAGTACGCATGTAGTTAATCTTGGTATAAAACCCACCACGGAACGTATTAATGTTTTTTTCGTAATACCTTTTCATATAGGTGAAGGCGTCTTGATACGCTTCTGCAGCGATAGATAAATTCGCGATCACCAATTCACGGTGCGCCCCTGCATCCAGTAACATCGCTGACTGTTTCAAGTGGTCGATCGCGTTGGGTAGGTCGTCTTCAATCGAATAGATGTTCGACATTTCGTCGTGAAAGTAGGGGTTGTTTTTCTTTGATTTAACTAGGCTGAGTATCTCTTTTGCTTCATCCACTTGGTCTGTTTCAATCAGTGTGCTTGCAAGACCTGTTTTGATCCAATCTAAGTCATCTTCTTCGAGAAGGCTTTCATACTCCTCCTGAGCCTTATTAAATTGTTTACTTTTCAATAAGGCAGAGGCTTTGTATTTTCGGATAAGCTTTGAGTATTCAGGATGAAATGGTTGAAGCTCATCGCACTCGCGTACAACGCCCGAAAAATCGAATTCAGTTAACTTTTCAAAGATTGGTGCAAGGACCAATTTTCGATTGAGGGCTGAAAATATTCGTTTGATAAAGAACTGCTTGTTAAACGGTTTAAGTAGGTAATCGTCAGGGTCAGAGTCCACGATTGAGCGCCCGACGTTGTAATCATTTTCGCCTGTGAGGAACATAAAAACCGTGGTCGACTTTAAGATTCGAGCGTGCTTGAGCTCTTCCAAAAGCTGATAACCAGTCAATTGGGTTTGGAAGTTATAGTCACAGATAATAATATCAAACGCGTTCTGACGGCATTGATGAATCACGTCGAAAGGTTTGTATGCATAAGATATGGACTCAAAGCCGATCTGGCGCAAGATGGTGGTTACACTGCTTGTAACCAGACGAGAGTCGTCTGCAACCAATACCGTATATTTTTTAATATCTTTATTCATTATTTTAACTGTTGACCAAATTTAGCTAATTGTAACAAAACGGAAATAGCGAAAATCGATACTGAGTTAAAATAAGAAAAGTCCTACATTGATTCGATTAATTTCCTACGTTATGAATCTCTAGCCATTCTTCAACTAAATTAACGCTATGTGAAATTAATTTAATAATGTTGAGGTTGGTTTCTTCAATACTATTATTTCTTAATTTCAATGCTGTCTCTTCCGCTTTAATTTGTTGCTCTAGCGAAAAGTGTCCGATTGATGAAAGGCCACCTTTCATTCGGTGTATGACTTGTAAGGTGGTTGTGCCCTCAGGCCTTGCGCTCTTTAGTTGCTCTAGGTCTTCGTTCATTACGCTCACGTAAACCTCCGCAAGGTAAGATCTTTGATCGTCAGGGTAGTTACTTAGCCAATTAATTTCATGACCAATGTTAAGTTTGTTTTCCATGAAAAGGGTTGTTGGTGGGTGATTTATTCATAGTAACGACAGGGTGGTATGAATAAAAATATCACTCACCTATTGGAGTTGGTTAATTCATATACCTAGCAAACGTAGAGAGCTAATTAATTAACATAAAGATGATGGGTTTTATTTGTTCGCTCTCGATATAGAATAGTCCGCTATTTGGACAATGAAGCGTAATAGGCCGCAATATCTTTTATATCTTGTTCAGAAAGTCGGCTTAATTGAGCTTTCATCATGTCAGCGTAGGAGCCTTCACGTTGGTCGTTCTTATACATTTTCATAGCATTGAACAAATAGAGCGGATCTTGCCCTTTAAGGTCTGGGTAGTTTTGATTCGTGTTGTCGCCAGTGACTGAATGGCAAAAAACGCAGCTCGGGGATTTCAGTTTACCAAGTTCTGGATCACCAAAGTCTTCTGCGTGAAGTGTGAAAGAGAGAGCAGCAATGAGTAAAGCTAGGGACTTGTTGTACACGTATATACTCCTGTGAAAACAAAAGTATAAAGCTTCCCCTAAGGGGAAGCTCAAGTATTAATAGCGAGAGATGGGCACTTTATTGAGAGTTACAGCGCTTTTTCCAATTCAGTTAGGAATCGAGAAATGTCTTCTGCGCTAATGTCACGGTGAGTAACAAAGCGCACTGGGTTGCCTGGCGACATAGTAATGCCTTTTTCACCTAATTCTCGTGCGATGCGGTTGATATCAACAGACTCATCTAACTTAGCGAACACGATGTTCGTTTGAATGAAATCAGGGTTAACCGAGAAGCCCTCAAGCTTGCTTAGGCCAATCGCTAGGTTTTTTGCGTTCTCGTGGTCAGCTTTAAGCTGAGTAACGTTCTCAGTCAGCGCCATTTTACCTGCAGCAGCAAGGATGCCAGCTTGACGCATACCGCCACCGACCATTTTGCGTAGTCGACGTGCTTTAGCGATGTACTCTTTACTACCAAGTAGCAAAGAGCCAACTGGAGCACCCAAACCTTTTGATAAACAAATCGTCATCGAGTCGAAGTGTCGTGCGATCTCTTTAACGTGAACGTCTAACGCTACTGCCGCATTGTATACGCGTGCGCCGTCTAAGTGCATTTGCAAACCGTGTTGGTTTACGAACTCACGAGCTTCCGCTAGGTAAGACATTGGCAGTACTTTGCCGTTAATCGTGTTTTCTAGGCTTAAAAGCTTAGTGCGGGCGAAGTGGCTGTCGTCTGGCTTAATAGCAGCAGCAAGCTTTTTGAAATCAAGAGTGCCGTCTGGGTTGTTTTCGATTGGTTGAGGTTGAATCGAACCCAGTACCGCAGCGCCGCCAGCTTCGTATTTGTAGTTGTGCGCTTGTTGGCCACAAAGGTATTCATCACCACGTTCACAGTGTGCCATTAAGCCGAGAAGGTTGGCTTGCGTACCTGAAGAGGTGAACATAGCGGCTTCAAAGCCTGTTTCGTTGGCGGCCCAATGCTCAAGTTCGTTTACTGTTGGGTCGTCACCATATACATCATCACCGACTTCTGCGTTTGCCATTACATCGCGCATAGCTTGTGAGGGTTTAGTTACGGTATCAGAACGAAAGTCCATGTTTCTCTCCTAGAGTGTTATAGGTAGCCGCAGAGTTGGGCTTTACTTAAACAAGCGATAGTTTTTGTATCGGTGATTTGATCGTGTCGTATTTTGTCGTGCAGTTCTTCTAAGCTCAGCTCGATCACTTCTATGACTTCATCTTCGTCACATTCAAAGCGGGTAGTGAGGCTAAGGTCTTTTGCGACGAATAGATGCTGTATCTCATCGCAAAAGCCAGCTAAAGGCGTAACCTGCCCTAAGCTTTGAAAAGAAGTTGCACTGTAACCTGTTTCTTCTTCCAGTTCGCGCTGTGCGCATTCAAGAGGTGTCTCATCAATTTCCATAGTGCCCGCAGGTAACTCTAGAAGCCACTTTTTGAGAGAAGGGCGAAATTGGTTAATGAGAATAATCTTTCCAGACGAAGTGATAGGAAGAATAACGGCCGCGCCAGGGTGGTTGATTGTTGTATGTTTTACCACGACGTTCGTAGGGAGCGTCACGTTCTCTTCTATAAGAGAAATACTTTTCCATTGATGGATAACTTTACTCATGCAGTCTGGCCACATTCCTTGCCAATTTGTCGATAACTGAAGACGTGCACCACCATAACGTCTATGGTGTCGAAAATAAAAGAAAAATTGGGTTTAGTTATCGATTTCGTTTTACGCCATTCGTGATGTTACTCTCATATTTGGAATCTATGATTACATGAAAATTACGACCCTAACCATCTGATATAAATGCAACTCAATAATAAAATACACTTGTAACAAAGTGCTAACAAATGTATAAAAACATATCTACACTCTCAACAGTTAAAAGATTTTCGGAGTAACGCATGAACCCTTCTATTTCCTCACATGCTGACAAAGCGCTACTCTCTGAAAGAATCAATAAATTAGCGCATGCTCTATCCGATGGTGTCTACGAAAGAGAAGACACGATTAAGCTCTGTTTACTGGCGGCTCTCGCCGGCGAAAGTGTATTCCTATTGGGCCCTCCGGGCATCGCAAAAAGTCTTATCGCTAAGCGCCTAATCCAAGCTTTTGACAACAGCAGCTATTTCGAATATTTGATGACACGTTTCTCTACACCAGAGGAAGTGTTTGGCCCGCTAAGTATCCAAGAATTAAAAGACAACGGTCGCTATGTAAGACTGACCGAAGGCTATCTACCAACAGCACAAGTTGTGTTCCTTGATGAGATCTGGAAAGCAGGCCCTGCAATCCTAAACACACTTCTAACTGTGGTTAACGAAAAAACATTCAAGAACGGCAGCGATATCGAACGTGTGCCAATGCGTTTGTTGGTTTCTGCATCTAATGAACTCCCAGACGAAGACAGCGGTCTAGAAGCCCTTTATGACCGTATGCTGGTTCGCGTGTTTGTAAACCGCATTCAAAACAAACAAAACTTCAAATCGATGCTGACCACTGGCACATCTCAAGAAGCTGTGATTCCAAAAGGTTTAGCGATCACGGACATTGAATACCATCAATGGCAGAAAGAGCTCGACAAGTTAGAACTGACCGATAACTCGTTTAACAAGCTGTATGAACTGAAAACCATGCTTGAGGAAACAGTTAAGAAGCAAGGTTCAGCATCAGAGTCTGACTTGTACGTATCGGATAGACGTTGGAAGAAAGCCGTTAAGCTATTGAAGGCGAGTGCTTTCTTTAGCGGTCGAGACAGCGTGAACCCGCTAGATATCATGCTTCTACAAGACTGTTTATGGCACAGCCCAGAATCACGTGATGTGGTTCGTAGCGTGGTTAAAGACTTTGCATTGAACCGTGCGTTCGATCAGCAAGAGTCAAAAGCGCAAATCGAAATGTCTCGTGAAGAGCTTGAAGAAATTCAGGACGACGTTGAATCGACCCTGTCTGTGTCTTTATCGATGGAGTCTACCAGTGGCTTGCTACGTAAAGACGTTTACCAGAACGATATCAAGAACGCGAAGATGTACAGCGTGGGTAGCGCGTACAACTTAGTGAAATTGGTTCTACTGCAAAGCAACATGTCAGTTTCTGAATCTGAGAAAGGCGATAGCCGCTGGGTATACGTAGCCAAAGACGATTTTGATCGTGTTCTGAAAGAAGGGCATGGTGATATTTACGGTTACGTGAACGAAAACAAAAACCTATGTCGTTTGAAGCTGGATCTTGATGCATCGAACCAGTTGGTTATCAAAGATATCGCGAATCGCTCGGTGTTAGTCAGTGTCGTGACAACTGACGGTTTGGACCAAGAGCTTTACAACAAGTGGCTAACTGGCGCAGAGAGAGCGTTAGAGCAACTCACAGAGGCCGAGTTCAAGTTGAAACGAGTGCGTACTGAATTCCATGATGCGTTGCCACATAACTACATTGACCCAGAGCTCCCTAAAGCGATGGAGTCAAGCTTACAAGCGGTTACACAAGACTTGGAAACCACAAAGGTGAAGAGCAGCAAGATCGCGCAGCGCATTAAGTTTATGAGTCAGTACTTCGAGTAAGGGGAGACAAGTATGTTAGGAGCAGACGGCTTAAACCTTGCTTTAATGGTTGCTGACTCAGGCATCATAGATACAGCGATGAATGATCTCATCGCTCGTTCTCAGGTCATGATGGCGGCTGAGAACAAAGGCGTGAAAACGTCGGTAAAAAACCACTTGGTGAAATGGCGCGGCAAAGTGAAAAAACGCGTCACTAAAGTGTGTGAAACTGACCGATTCCAAGAAGAAATCGCACTTTACCAAGAAGTCATTCACTGGGATGAACCCCAGTTTTTTGATGAGATTGACAGTGTCATCAAAAAATTGGAGTGGCACTCAGCGTTTTACCTTCAAGCCAGACGCCTGATGGAGCACAACAAGGGCGTTTATAATGCGATGTTCCCGCACTATTTCTGCGATCAGTGGTATCAATCACTGTCTGACGCAATCAAGCAAGCGCAAGTTACCGAACTTGAAACCAGCAAAGAGAAAGTCTTAGCCGATCTATACCAACGCATGGAAACCATGAAAAACATGGATAAAGTGACCGAATCTGGTGATGAAGGCAGCGTAGGGCGCTTGTGGGATATGGCATCGGCTAAGTTAAGTAAAACTGACTTAACCGTAATGAAACGTCATGCTGAATTCTTGAATAAGCATAAAGGCCTACAAGAGATCGCTGAAAAACTTGGCCGTATGGCTGGTGAGGAAGATGATCCTTCGCTACATAAAGCTCCTGTAGAAGAACTGCAGATGGTGGAAGAGAAAAGCGATGAAGCGGTTGATGACATTGTAGGGATTCACGAGAGTGATGACCTCAATAAGATGCTTCCAAACGAGACCATGTTTTTAGCTTATCCAGAGCTTGAGGTTATTTTCTATAAGCATTTGGCTGACAAGCGCTTACTCAGCTATCGTTCGCAAGGTAAATCCCGTACGTTACGCAAAGTGAAGGCGCAGAAGCCGGATAGCAAGAACGTTGATATTGAGAAAGGCCCGTTCATCGTTTGTGTGGACGCGTCAGGCTCGATGAGCGGCTTCCCTGAGCAATCTGCCAAAGCAATGGCTTATGCTTTGATGCAAATCGCTCTCGCGGAAGAACGAGACTGCTACGTAATTCTGTTCTCTTCTGAGCAGATCACCTATGAGCTAACACGACAAGATGGCCTACGTGAGGCGAGTGATTTCTTAAGTTACTCATTCCACGGCGGTACGGATTTAGAACCTGTGCTGATGAAGTCGATTGATTTAATGACGGGTGATAAGTACAAAAATGCAGACTTGATTGTGCTTTCTGATTTTATTGCGCCTAAGCAGTCAGACGAGATGATCGCTCAAGTCGAAAAACTGAAAGAACACAAAAACCGTTTCCATGCGGTTAGCTTATCTAAATACGGTAACCCTCAACTCATGACCATGTTTGACCATTGTTGGGCATATCACCCAAGCTTGGTTGGTCGTTTTATGAAAAAGTGGTAACGTCCAAAACCTAAATTGAATTCATTTTGCTGTGTGTTTTTTGATAGAAGAGATCGAACATGCAGCAATTTGATTTAAATGTCAGCAAACGGAATTTAAATTCACTTTTTTGTTTGACTATCTCCTCTCAATCCGTAAAGTAGGCACCCGAACACGGCGGAGCGGCTTACTTAAGTCCCTAAAGTGTTGAATTAAAAAGGCGCCTTGGCAGAGTGGCTATGCAGCGGATTGCAAATCCGTGGACCTCGGTTCGACTCCGGGAGGCGCCTCCATTATCTCTCTAGTTTCTAGAGTTGAATAATGAAAATGCGATACTAGCTCAGTTGGTAGAGCGCAACCTTGCCAAGGTTGAGGTCATCGGTTCGAACCCGATGTATCGCTCCAAATTTTGTAGTGTTGATTAACTTCGACATTAAGATGGTGTTTTACTTTTCAGTAATCGGCATCGCAATAAAGAATTGCGTGCCCTGGTGGTGGAATTGGTAGACACAAGGGATTTAAAATCCCTCGACGTTCGCGTTGTGCCGGTTCAAGTCCGGCCCGGGGCACCATCTATTTGGTTGTTACCTCTCTAGGTAGCATTCAAAAGAGTTGTTCTCTTAAAACGCTATTGAAGGCGCCTTGGCAGAGTGGCTATGCAGCGGATTGCAAATCCGTGGACCTCGGTTCGACTCCGGGAGGCGCCTCCATCATTCAGAAAAACCAGTCCTAGTGGCTGGTTTTTTCGTTTCTGGCTTCCCTGTCTTTGAGTCACTATTTCTTTTTTGAACAACTTGCTTCACCACTTCATTATCTTTTCTATCCTGAGTTATCTTCGATTAAATCTACAATTCATGTGTCGTTGATAAACCGGTAAATAAATAGAAGTCACAATTAAACATAATGCTCAATTTGTTTCATGGTTTTTGGGGATAACCCTAATTAAAACATGACTATGAGTGATAATGTTCCTCTTTATATTTCCTTAATTGTTCTATAAGAGGTTCTTAATATGCAATTTAGTCTAAAGAGAAAGATGGTTTTCTCTGTAGTTTTGGCGATTGCAGTGACATCTGCCATTCTTCTTTTCATGGGTTATAAAACCTTTCAAAACAACAGCTGGCAAGCAATAGAAAGTGAGAGTCGTAACACACTGCATGCACACGCGAAAGGGATCAGTGATTGGTTTCACGATAAGAAACAAGCAGTGCATGGCTTAAAGCAACAAGTGCAGCTAAACCCTTCCTTAGATATCGTACCTCATTTGCGTCAAACTCTTGTATCTGGTGGCTTTGGGTTAAGTTATTACGGTAATAAAGAGGGGGAAATGTTCCGTCATGACCCTTCGCTTAATAAAGCGGGCTATGACCCAAGAGTCCGAGGTTGGTACAAAGAGACTTTAGCTCAGAATAAAGCCGTCACTACAAAGCCGTATGTTAGCGTCACAATGCAAGCGTTAGTGGTAACACTTACTGATCCTGTCACGGAGAATGGCTCGATCATCGGTGTTGTTGCATCTAATTTAGCATTAGACAAACTGATCGAGGACGTATTGGCGATTCAGGTTCCGGGTAATGGACGTGCGATTCTCATTGATAAAGAAGGTACGGTCGTTGCTCACCAAAATAAAGAGTTCATTCTCAAACAAGTGACTGAGATTGCGCCTGAACTTAGTGTTTCTGGTTTGAACAGTGCCGCACAAAATCTAACGACGATCTTTACTCAAGTTGATGGTAGTGAACGAGTGCTAATGGCCGAACCTATTAAAGGCACGGACTGGCTACTTGTGATTGAAATGGACAAAGAGGTTTTAGAACAGCCGTTGTTCGACATGTTGATCAGCCAAATTACTACCGGTTTGATTGTCTTGATCGTGATGGCAGCTGCAACGTCTTGGTTTGTTGCTCGACAGCTGGTGGAGTTAGGACGAGTGAGCGAAGCGCTGGCGGATATTGCTGAAGGCGAAGGTGATTTAACGCAGCGCCTTCAAGTCTCAAGCAAAGACGAAGTAGGGCAACTCGCTGATAAGTTTAATGTGTTCGTAGACCGACTTCATGGAATGATGACGAACGTGACACAAGTTTCAACTGCAATGAACAATGGTGCAGAGCACGCTAATAGCAGCGCGTTGAAGCGAAGTGATAGCGTTAGCAGGCAGCAAGACGAAATAACCATGGTAGCAACCGCTGTGACAGAAATGGCGACAGCGACCTCTGAAATTGCCGCTAACGCTGATAACACAGCCAAAAGCGCGACTCACTCGGTTGAATTGAGCGAGCAAGGCTTCCAGCAGATGGCAAAAAGCCAATCATCAATTAATGAACTAGCAACCGAGCTTACAAGTGCTGTGTCTATCATTAGTGAGTTGGAAGAACACGGTCAGCAAATTGCCTCTATCTTAGCGACAATACGTGAAATAGCTGAGCAAACTAACTTGTTAGCGCTTAATGCAGCGATTGAAGCCGCTAGGGCTGGCGAACAAGGTCGTGGCTTTGCTGTGGTCGCTGATGAGGTTCGAGTGCTGTCTCAACGAACTCATGCTTCAACAGAAGAGATCGAAGACAAAATCAAGCGATTGCAACAAGCGACCAATGGTGCGGTGAAAGTAATGACACAAAGCCATGATATGGCTAAGACAAGCGTGCACGATGTAGACATGGCGGGAGAGAGTTTGGCTCAAATCCGTGAGGCAATTCAGATGATAAGCGATATGGCGACTCAGATCGCTTCTGCTGCTGAAGAGCAATCACTGGTTACTGCGGAAATTAATGCCAATACTGAGTCTGTACGTGAAGTGAGTGATGTTATGGCACTTGATGCCACTGACGCTGTTTCGCAAGCGGATCAGCTCAGCCACTTAGCCAGCGATTTGAAGCAAGAGTTGTCACGATTCAAGCTTTAATAGATAAACAAACACCAACATAAGTTAGAGACTAAAAAGAGCACAGGCCGTAATAAGTCTGTGCTCTTTCTTTATTAGATTGAAAATATGTTCAGTGTTTATCAAAGAAATCCTTGTTGCGGATATATTTGCTCATCAAGTGATAAGAAAAAGGTCTTATCAACCAACTAAAAATAGAACGTCCAAGGCGAATAACAGTTGGAGTGTTTTCATAGATTCTGCCGTTGTATAGCCAAAGCACCTTTCCTACATGCCAATACAATAAAGGTACGGGCGGCATGAAGGTTACGATGTCGATGTCACAACAAATACGGTAGGTTTTCTTACTCAAGCGATAGTGCTTTCGAAAACTCCAATCACCAATCGCAGGTTGCCCAAAGGTGACGATTCGCTTAATGCAGCCTGGATATTTTTGCTCAAAGTAGTCAGCAAACACACAACCAATAGCACCACCGGATGAGTGACCAGTAATAGAGATTCTTTTTCCTTGTTCTAAAAGCGGGATGAGAGTCGCTTCCAAGCGTTCAATTACCGTCAAGCCAAGCTTATCTTCATTACGGTTTGGTTGGCTTTCCTGAAACATCAGATGATAGAAGCCAGCATGCACGCGGTAATTGAGTCCAATCCTTTTGCAGCTTCTTGTCCATAGGGCGAAGTTAAGCAGCCAGTCTGACACGCTGTGTGACCCTTTAATAACCACAACCACTTCGTCTTTGTCGCTGCTCCACAACACGCGAATCATGGTTTTGCCGAACTGATTCTTGATGATGCGCTGTCCATTAGGATCAAAACCATAGCGAGTTTGCTTAAAAACTCTAGGGTAGGCGAGGTTACAAAGAACGGCGTAGCGTTCATATTGGTATCGTTTTAATGGTTTCACTGGTACCCATCGTTTTGACAGTATTTGAAATATTATAGTCTTAGATTGTGAAACAGAGATGAAAGGAGAAATAAACGATGGAATGACATTCAGTTTGTATTAAAACCGTTCTAAATAAACTATATAATATTAACTTGTAATATTGGTTAATATCTTTTAATAACAAGTCGAGTGTTGTATAATAAGTAAGCTTATTTATACAATACAGTTTGTAACTAAGATTAATACAATGCCTTACTTAACCTTACATTATTAAAAATTTAATATGGTAGCATCTTTAAAATTTCGAAGTTATAAAGATAATGTAAAAGGCTCTATTCATGCTATCAAAAAGTCAATCGTATAAGTTAACGTTTTACTGGGTATTAAAAAGCTTATATAGATTACTTCCTATACTACCTTCAAAAATCAAGATGTCTAAAAACCTTAGACTTGCTGAGTTATATGTACAAAAAAAAGACTACAAAAAAGCAACTAGTCATATAGAAGAGTTAGTCTACAAATTCAAAAAAAATGAATTTTGTTTCATGTTATTGAACTTATATTTAATGAATGATGACTCAGAAAAATCAAAAGAGCTTGAAGTTTCATTAGATTCCACAAGTGAAAGTACTAATCTTGTAAAGAGTTTGGATATCCTAAATTCAAGTGTAAACGATTCTGATAAAGTGGCCTTTATCAAATCGTACATTGAGACCAAAGGAGCATCTTCAGTTCTCATCGATGTTAAAAGTGGAGGAGAATATTTAACTAAGTTGTCTAAAGAGGAACTGGACCTTATTAACAACACAAAGCTCTATCTTAAGCAGCGAAGAGATTGGAGTCGCAGAAATAGTCCACCAACTTACATCAAATCACTCTATAGCAAAGATGAGCAGAACAAAATTGATGAGTTGTTTAGTGATGTGCTGCCTATTGTAAGAGCGACCAAAGTATCTTTATCTGATCATGACAGCTCAGTTATATCAGTAAAAAATGGGTTTAGAGCAACCACAGGTCAACCAGAAACATCAGATCGCCGAGTGCTTTTCTTAGGGGCATCAACAACTTTTTCGTATGGTATGAGTGACAAAAATACGATTGTCAGTCAGGTTCAGAAAAACATTAATAAAGTAACCGATAATGTTAGAGTTGAAAATCATGGCGTACTAGGGATGAATTTGCTTCTAGCAATGAATAATTTGGTACAAACTGAGATCAAGCAGGGTGATGTAATTGTTTTTTTCAACTTTGATGAATTCAAAAATGTTGAAGATTCGGATGTATTTTCGATTGATCTTAATGATGTTGACCGAGGTAGCGACTTTTTCATTGATCTAAACGCGCGTCATTGTCATTACTCTCCTAGGGGAAATAAGGTAATGGGAGAGCTCATAACAAATAAGTTAATACCTGTTTTGAAAAGTAAAAGTGAGCCTGTACCGCCTCAATTCGACTTAGATCATAGAATGTTGTGTGTCCTAGAAAAGTTCAAGTACTTTTTATTTAGGCATACTGCACAGGCGCTTGAATCATGTGAAATGCAGTCTTACTTAGAATTATTAGAGCAACATGCTATAGATAATGAAGGTGTCATCGGCAGTGTAGCTGTCAACTGTAACCCAATCACTAAAGGTCATTTACACTTAATAGAGCACGCAGCAAGAAGTGTCGATAAGTTGTTCATTTTTGTTATTGAAGAAGACAAATCGTTCTTTAAGTTCGAAGATCGTCTTCATTTAGTCGCAGAGAGCACGAAGCACCTAGAGAATGTCACGGTGCTCCGAGGAGGTAAGTTTATCTGTACAGAGCTAACTTACCCTGATTACTTCGATAAAGACACCACAGAAGCCAAAGCAGACGCTTCAATGGAAGCATGGTTCTTCTGTGAGTACATAGCCAAAACGCTTAACATTACTAAGATTTTCTTGGGTGATGAGCCTAAGTGTATGATCACCAAACAGTACAATGAAAAAATGCAAGAGTTACTTCCTGAGTACGGTATTGAGGTTGATATTATTGACCGAATTGCAACGAATGGTGATGTGATTAGTGCTTCTAAAGTTAGGGAGTTTTTAGCTAGTAGAGATTTCAGTAGTATAGAAGCAATTGTTCCCAAGCCTACATACCAATTCTTAAAAGAAAATTATTAAGTTTGGATTAGCTTTCAAACTACTTTTCTGTACAAAAGCCAGTCTGTTGACTGGCTTTTGTATTCGAATTCGCTAGCTATAGTTAAGTCCAATAGATAATCCGAGGTCGAATTAGGTAGTGTATATAGGGTCTTGTGTGTGCAGTTTGTGCGATCTGTAGTAATTTCAATCGTTAAAGTTCGATAATTAATCACTTGAATTAAAAGATAAAATTTATTGTTGACGAATTTTTTCCATCCGTTAAAGTACACCTCGTTATCACGGCTTAGGTCGCTGAGAGATGGTGTTTTTACTTTTCAGTAATCAGCATCGCAAGATTGCGTTGCCCTGGTGGTGGAATTGGTAGACACAAGGGATTTAAAATCCCTCGGCGTTCGCGCTGTGCCGGTTCAAGTCCGGCCCGGGGCACCATCTATCTTGCTTCTACTTTTGAGTAGAGTGATGAACAAAGAGTTGTTCTCTTAAATCACTATTAAAGGCGCCTTGGCAGAGTGGCTATGCAGCGGATTGCAAATCCGTGGACCTCGGTTCGACTCCGGGAGGCGCCTCCATTCTCTCTTTCATTTTAGAAAGCTGATGAATGAAAATGCGATACTAGCTCAGTTGGTAGAGCGCAACCTTGCCAAGGTTGAGGTCATCGGTTCGAACCCGATGTATCGCTCCAAATTTTGTCATGTTGATTTATTTCGACATTAAGATGGTGTTTTACTTTTCAGTAATCGGCATCGCAATAAAGAATTGCGTGCCCTGGTGGTGGAATTGGTAGACACAAGGGATTTAAAATCCCTCGACGTTCGCGTTGTGCCGGTTCAAGTCCGGCCCGGGGCACCATCTATTTGGTTGTTACCTCTCTGGGTAGCATTCAAAAGAGTTGTTCTCTTAAAACACTATTGAAGGCGCCTTGGCAGAGTGGCTATGCAGCGGATTGCAAATCCGTGGACCTCGGTTCGACTCCGGGAGGCGCCTCCACTATTCAAAGTTGAAAGGCCAGCAGAAATGCTGGCCTTTTTACTATCTGAAATTCCATTTCTTCCCGCTTTCCTAATTTCTAACGCCGTCCATTCATTTGATCGCACTTCTGGTTAGATGACTCAATCTGATTGCTCTGCTTTACGGAGTTTTACGTTATCAAGGCGCTTTATTACACAAGTTGTATAAGTTGGCCAAACGTATTTCTGAGAAAGTTGTTTGAAGAAAACTGCTAGTAGCTCAGCAAGACAGCCCAAGTTAATCGAGTGTGCGATTTGTAAATGGAATCGATAGGGAGGGGAGCAGCACGACTGTGTTTTTGGTTATCCAGTTCTTCACATTTATACACAGTTGCTCATGAACCTGTAACGCTTTCATGAGTTATTACACTTCTTATCACTACAAATGAAAATGATTGTCATTTACTTACGTTGTTGCTAGTCTATTGTGAAATATTACAACAATCATGCTTGTGTGTGAAATTGCCTATAAAACGCCTCTAAACCTTATCAATCCTATGGTTATTCGTTTGCTATGGCGTAAAATTAGCCACTTCTACCTCTTTTGTTCTACCCCTTTTGGGTAGTTCGATTTCGTAATTGATTTACATCATATTTTCATTTTCTTTCATAATTCATTATTCGCTCAGTTAAGAAATATATAACCTTCAGGAATTCTTATGAGCAAGATGAAGCTAGTCGTAATCGGTAACGGGATGGTCGGTCATCGCTATATCGAAGATTTAGTCGAGAAGACAGATGTTGCTAACATGGACATTACGGTGTTCTGTGAAGAGCCTCGCGTAGCCTATGATCGTGTACACCTTTCTTCTTATTTTTCACACCATACTGCGGACGAACTTTCTTTAGTTAAAGAAGGCTTCTACGAGAAACACGGCATCAACATGCTGATCGGCGAACGTGCTATTAACGTTAACCGTGAAAAGAAAACAGTTTACTCAAGCACTGGTCGTGAAATTCAATACGACAAACTTATTCTTGCTACAGGTTCATTCCCATTCGTTCCGCCAATCAAAGGCAACGAAGGTAAAGACTGTTTTGTTTACCGCACAATTGAAGATCTAAAAGCTATCGAAGCGACGGCTAAGAATTCTAAGTCTGGTGTGGTTGTTGGTGGTGGCCTACTTGGCCTTGAAGCGGCAGGTGCACTTAAAGCACTTGGCGTAACCACACACGTTGTTGAGTTTGCTCCTAAGCTAATGGCTGAGCAGCTTGACCAAGCGGGTGGTAACCAACTTCGTCAAAAAATCGAACGTATGGGCGTTAACGTACATACAAGCAAGAACACGCTTGAGATTGCTCCTGAAGGCACTGAAGCTCGTAACGTAATGCGCTTTGCAGACGGTACTGAGCTAGAAACTGATTTCATCGTATTCTCTGCTGGTATTCGCCCTCAAGACAAACTTGCTCGTCAAATGGGTCTAGGTATTGCGCCTCGTGGCGGTATCGAGATTAACGATCACTGTCAAACGACAGACAAAGATATCTACGCAATCGGTGAGTGTGCGTCTTGGAACCAAACGTTCTACGGCCTTGTTGCTCCTGGTTACAAAATGGCTACAGTTGCTGTTGACCATGTTGTTGGCAACGAAAGCACATTTGAAGGTGCTGACATGTCTGCGAAGCTTAAGCTTCTAGGCGTGAAAGTGGGCTCTATCGGTGATGCGAACGGTCGTACTCCCGGTTGTAAGAGCTACGTTTACCAAAACGAAGAACAAGAAGTTTACAAGCGCCTAATCGTTTCTGAAGACAACAAGAAGCTTCTTGGTGCGGTAATGGTTGGTGATACGTCTGACTACGGCGATCTTCTACAGCTTATGCTGAACGAAATTGACCTACCAGAACACCCAGATGCTCTAATTCTTCCTGCTCATGCGGGTGCTGAAAAGCCAACACTTGGCGCAGACTCACTTCCTGAATCTGCAGTTATCTGTTCTTGTTTTGATGTGACTAAAGGCAAGATCGCTCAAGCGGTTGCTGAAGGTCATCACACAATCGGTGATATCAAAGCAGTAACTGGCGCAGGTACTGGTTGTGGTGGTTGTATTCCACTAGTGACTTCAGTATTAAATGCTGAACTAGCTAAAGCTGGTGTTGAAGTGAAGAACGACGTTTGTGAGCACTTTGCTTACTCTCGCCAAGAGCTTTTCCACTTAATTCGCATCGAAGAAATCAAAACGTTCGATGAGCTACTAGAGAAATACGGTAAAGGCTACGGCTGTGAAGTATGTAAGCCTCTAGCGGGTTCTATCCTTGCTTCTTGCTGGGGTGAACACATCCTTAAGCCTGAGCTAGTGAAGCTGCACGATACCAACGATAACTTCCTAGGTAACATGCAAAAAGATGGTACTTACTCTGTTATCCCTCGTATGGCGGGGGGTGAAGTGACACCTCAAGCACTTAGCGTTCTTGCTGATGTTGCTGCAGAATACAACCTGTACACCAAGATTACGGGTGCACAACGTATCGGTCTATTCGGCGCTCAGAAAGATGACTTACCAGCTATCTGGAAGAAGTTAATCGCTGCGGGTTACGAAACGGGTCAAGCTTACGCAAAAGCACTTCGTATGGCTAAGACATGTGTTGGTTCTACTTGGTGCCGTTACGGCGTTCAAGATTCAGTTGGCCTAGGCGTGATGATCGAGAACCGTTACAAAGGCATCCGTACTCCTCATAAGATGAAGTTTGGTGTGTCTGGTTGTACTCGTGAGTGTGCTGAAGCTCAAGGTAAAGACTTAGGTATCATCGCAACTGACGCGGGTTGGAACATGTATGTGTGTGGTAACGGTGGTATGAAACCTCGTCACGCAGACTTACTGGCAAGCGACCTAGACCAAGAAACGCTGATCAAATACATCGACCGTTTCATGATGTTCTACATTCGCACGGCTGCTCCACTACAACGTACTTCGGTATGGATGGACAACCTAGAAGGTGGTGTTGATTACCTACGTGAAGTGATTGTAGACAACAAGCTTGGCATCAATGACCAACTTGAAACTGACATTGCTGGCCTAGTAGATAACTTTGCTTGTGAATGGACAGATACAATCAACGACGAAGCTCAACTTAAACGCTTTGCACACTTCATCAATGCTGATGACCGTGATGAAAACGTTGTGTTTGTTGATGATGGCCGTGAACAGCACCGTCCAGCGACATTCACAGAGAAACACCCTGAAGCGAAGGGCGATATCCTTCACGTTGAACTGGTTTAATTGGGAGACGACATCATGGCATTTACCAAAGTTTGTAAGATCGAAGACATTATCCCAGGTACAGGTGTTTGTGCATTGGTTGGTGGTGAGCAAGTAGCAGTCTTCCGCCCAACTAAGACTGAAGAAGTATTCGCGATTAGCAACACAGACCCTTACTTCCAGTCTAACGTGTTATCACGTGGTCTGATTGTAGAGCACAAAGAAGAGCTTTGGGTGGCAAGCCCGCTTAAGAAGCAACGCTTTAACCTGACAACAGGTGCGTGCATGGAAGACGAGAACTTCAACGTGAAAGCGTACAAAGCTCGTGTTACCAAAGGTGCTGTAGAAATCTCTGCTTAATCTTTGGATGAATAAGATTTGATAGTTCAAGGGTTCTAGTTCTCGATATTGCCTTAACTCGGCAACTAGAGCCTTTTCCTATCCAATTTTAACTTTTAATTTTACTTTTTTAAGGACAACATTATGTCTCCTGATTACAAACCAGCTGAATTCGTTCAAACGATGATTGATGTGGGTGAAGCGAAAACTAAAACAAGTACTCGCGATCTTCTGATTCGAAGCACTATGGCTGGTATCATCCTTTCTTTAGCGGTTGTTGTTGCTATTACAGCAATGGTACAAACAGGCATTGGTCTTGTTGGCGCATTAGTGTTCCCAGTTGGTTTCGTTATTCTAAGTGTTATGGGTTACGACCTAGTAACTGGCGTTTTCGGCCTTGCTCCTTTAGCTAAATTCGACAATCGCCCAGGCATTACTTGGGGGCGTATCCTACGTTGTTGGGGTATTGTTGGTCTTGGTAACCTTATCGGTTCTTTGATTGTTGCTTTCCTAGTGGCTGTTTCATTAACAGGTAACTTCTCTCTAGAGCCAAACGCTGTTGCTCAAAAATTCATTGCTGTTTCTACAGGTCGTAGCTTAGGTTTTGAAAACATGGGCATGGACGGATGGATCACGTGTTTCGTACGCGGTATCTTCTGTAATCTAATGGTATGTCTAGGTGTGATTGGTAACATGACAGCGCGTACTGTGTCTGGCCGTGTAGCAATGATGTGGTTCCCAATCTTCATCTTCTTCGCATTAGTATTTGAGCACACAGTAGTAAACATGTTCCTATTCCCACTGGGTATGATTCTTGGCGCTGATTTCGGTATCGCGACATGGTTGAACTTCAACCTTATCCCAACAATCCTAGGTAACATCGTTGGTGGTCTACTAATGACATGCGTTCCTCTATACCTAACTCACGCTAAGACAGCTCCTTCTCTAGGCGCTAAGTAATTCTGAATACGGTGAAACGTAATTTAGTATGAGATTGAAAGCCCCAACGAAGTGTTTGGGGCTTTTTTAGTTCAAACGCCTTAAGTATCACCAAGGTGTTGATTCTAATTGAGTAAAATACCTGCAATAGATCGTTTTGTTATAATTACTTCTATCTTCGTTAGTATTTAAACTGAATATTTATATCAACACCTGATAGTCTAAGGGTTAAGGATTTGGATAAGTCATCATGAATACAGTGACTTATCACATAGATTGAAGCTTGAGATAAAACAAGCAAACCTTCGGAGCACAGCATGTCAGAAGTATCGTCATCGAATGTTAAAGAAGTAAACAAAGGATTTGTTTCATTGGTGGGTGCAGGTCCGGGTGACCCAGACCTACTTACGCTAAAAGCAGCACGAGTGATTCAACAAGCAGACGTCTTGGTATATGACCGCTTGGTATCAAAAGATATTTTGGCGATGGCTAACCCAGACGCAGAAATGCTTTATGTGGGTAAAAAGCTTGATCATCACTGTGTACCGCAAGATCAGATCAACCAATTGTTGGTCACGAAAGCACAAGAGAATAAGCATGTAGTACGCCTGAAAGGTGGTGACTCGTTTATCTTTGGACGTGGCGGGGAAGAGTGTGAAACTCTGGCTGAGAATGACGTGAAATTTGAAGTCATTCCTGGTATCACTGCAGCGGCTGGTGCTACGGCTTATGCGGGTATCCCGTTGACTCACCGTGACCACGCGCAAAGCGTCCAGTTTATTACCGGCCACTTAAAGAAAGATGGCGAAGATATCGACTGGCAATCTCTTGCTCAGCACAATCACACGATCGTGTTCTACATGGGTTTAAAAGAGAGTCCGAATATTCAGAAAAACTTGCTTGATAATGGTATGCGAGCAGACATGCCTGTAGCGATTATCGAAAACGGAACTCGCCAAGAACAGAAGGTGTATCGAGGTGGATTGAGTGACTTAGCTAGCCTTGCGAGCGTCGCTAAAAGCCCGGCTTTGATCGTTGTTGGCAGCGTGGCTCAGCTTCATGAAAAACTCGATTGGTTTAACAAGTAACCGAGTCACACTTAATCGATTTGTTTTGAGTTAAATACTGCAGCGGCTACTTTGTCGCTGCATTTCTTGTTGGCGCATTGGCATTTCGTCGATGATATTGGTGATTTTCTGCCAGTCTGTTTTACCGTTCCATCTGTGCTTCTCTTTTCCGTCTTTACCAATCAATACCGCAGTGTGTGACCCTTTGGGGATCTCATAAACGCTGGTTACTGCCTCTAGGTTAAACTCTTCTTCTAACCAAGTGGGTACGGTGTAGCCACTCTCTGCAATCACCATGATAACCACATCACGTTCGTCCAATTGACAGTTGTTGATCAACACTTCGTTTAGAAACTCTTTGACGACAGAGTCTTCTGTTGGCGCGAAATAGATGACGCTTCGGTGTGGCAGCTGACTGGAATGAGAATAAGCTGGGTAGGCAAGCACTGAGTTGATGGTTAAGCTCATGATTAACACCGTACTGATAGTTAGAACCTTTAAAACATTAGACCAAATGTTCGAGTGATTGGCTGCTTGTGCCGCTTTGGTTGTTCCCATGCTTGTGCACGATTTGTGTGTTTGTCGGTGTAGCATAGCCAACCTCCTTTTAATACGCTAAGCCTGAGTACGATTCAGTTGTGACGTGAATAAAGCTCACGAAACAAGGCGCCATCTAACAGCAGAACAAATCGACTGACTTTAAGTATAGTTAGGTTTACGCCAAAGGTGCTTAGGTCACCACTAAATATAATCAGATTTACGTTAACGATAGCCGCCAGGTTCATTTTTATTGAGTAAAGCGACTCGCATTTTACAATTGAATAGAATAGGGTATACGGAAAATCTAAAGGTATGAATTTATGGAAAACATAGCAATTTTGGTCGACGTTCAGAACGTTTACTACACGACACGCGATAAATACCGTTCTAACTTCGACTATAACCAGTTTTGGTATGTTGCCACGGAAGGGCGTAATGTGGTTGCCGCTAATGCTTACGCAATCTCTAGCCAAGATCCTAAACAACGTCAATTTCACCATATCCTTCGCGGTGTGGGCTTTAACGTAAAGTTAAAACCATTTATCCAGCGCCGAGACGGTAGTGCCAAAGGTGACTGGGATGTGGGTATTGCTTTAGATGCTATAGAACTCGCAGAAACGGTTGATACGATCGTTCTGGTATCTGGAGACGGTGATTTTGAAATCCTCGTAGAGCGAATCAAGGAACGTTTTGGTAAGCCTGTAGAAGTGTACGGTGTTCCGGGATTAACTGCTCAAAATCTTATCGATTCTGCCTCAAAATTTGTACCGATAGAAAAAGATTTCCTTCTTTAGGGTTAATCTCTCATTTTATAATTGAAATCAATAATAACGATAATTAAAATGCAAACTATTATTATTTATCGGTTTGTATGATGTCGCGCGTTTTAGTTGTTGATGATGATATTCAGTTGTGTGAATTATTGGGCGAAGTATTAGAAAATGAGGGGTATCACGTTGATACTGTTCATTGCGGTGAGTCCGCGCTTGAGTTTATTCAATCGAACCCTGTCGATTTGGTTTTACTCGATGTAATGCTTCCAAACCTAAGCGGTATTCAAGTGGCAAGACGCATTTGTCAGCGTTTTGCTACTCCCATTCTTATGTTGACCGCGCTTAATGATGACGCTTCAATGCTTGATGGCTACCAAGCGGGCGCCGACCAGTACATCGCCAAACCTTTCAATGTTCCTGAACTCTTGACTCGTATTAAGGTGATCTTACGCCGAGTGGGCTTTGAGCGTCAGAGACAATCTTTAGCATCTTCTAATCATGGTTTGTGTGAACAACTCTCTCGTTTACCGCTAACGGGTACAGAAAAAGATCTGCTTGATTATCTAATCAAAAATGATGGTATCGTTGTTTCTAAATCCGATCTTCAGATTCATGTTTTGAAGAAAGAGCTTTGTCCCTTCGACCGTAATTTAGATATGCATATCAGCAACATACGTCGAAAGCTTGTGCAGGCAGGCTTGTCAAAACAACATATTAAAACTGTTCGTGGTAAAGGCTACAGTTACCTAGAGTCGGTAGGAGCATGAGTGCCAAGCTAATACGCTGCCCGGACTTCATCGCTAAGCGAAAAGATGGTTTAACCTTTCAATTGTTTAGTTACCTGACAGTGATTCTAGTGAGCATCTTGATCCTGCAAGGTGTGGCGGAAAGAGCCTTAATGAAGACCTTACTGAAGGTGCCTGAATCCGTCAAAGCTGAAATGCTCGACCTTGCTTATCAAGCTAACGTGTTGATCGAAGAAGGGGATATGGATGAGCTTGCCGATTGGGGTAATGCTCAGCGCTATTATCTCTTTGTAATTGATAAAGATAACCGTCCAATCACACATCGACACATGCACCCGCACTTCGAATTTAAACTCAAGTACCTGCGTACCTTAGATCATCAGCTCAGTGACCGTGTGAGTAAGCCTATTTTTGGTTTGCCACTGGATAACGGCAAAACACTGGTGATTCAACTACCTCATCAATTTCACCCAGCTAAATCCTTTGCACCGTATTCCTACATGTTAAAAGCCGTGATTGCTCTTATCGTGTTGTCGCTGTTCTCTATTATTATGGCGAAAAGCCTGCAACAGCCACTCGATCGTTTAAGAGAGGCCAGTCGAAGGCTCGCGCAAGGGGACTTCTCGGTGAGTGTGGTCTCTGAACTCGATTCAACTACGAGAGAATTTAATGAACTCGCTCATGACTTTGACCACATGACGTTTGAAATCAAATCATTGGCCGAAAAGCAGCGTCGTTTGATTCGTGATGTCTCTCATGAGCTCAGGACTCCCTTAGCAAGGCAAAACCTCGCTTTACACTTATTGCGAAGTAAGGTCGATGACAAGAGCATTGGTTTGCTCGATCGTATGGAAAGTGAAACAGAAGAGATGAACAAGCTGGTGGGTGAGATCCTGGAATTCAGCCGACTAGAAACGTCTCGTTATGATTCCAAATTAACTTTAATGCACCTTGAACACTATTGTTCGATGCTGATTGCTCAGATGCAAAACGATTTGAAGCCAAACCAAACACTGGTCGGTGATTTACTAACGTCAACATCGATGGTGAATGTTGATGAGAGGCTGCTTCTAAGAGTGATTGGTAATCTGGTCGGTAACGCCATTAAATACGCAGGCGAACATGCTCATGTAGTCGTTACTACTTACGAACAAATGACAGATAAACGTTACAGTGTCATATCTGTAGAAGATGACGGTGATGGCATTCCTGATAACAAGATTGCAGGTATATTCGACCCGTTTACGCGCATTGAGTCAGCTCGAGACAAACAGTCTGGTGGCTACGGCCTAGGGCTTGCGATTGTTAAAGAAGCGATGGGTGTGATGAATGGGCACGTTACTGCTGAGAATAGAGAAGGTGGGGGACTCAGGGTCAATCTTATGTTCCCAATCGACGATTAACTTAAGTACTTTTTCTAGAGATAGTTAATATCGAATACGAATTCAAAAAACGATACTCAATAAAAAACGCCACTGCATCTGCAGTGGCGTTTCTGTTTTAGTTAAGGTGTAGCCATTAATTACACCTTAGCTCGAAGGCAAAAGCGTCAGAGAAACTAGATTATGCCTGTTGGCGTGCTAGCTTAACTTCTTCTTCTTTCTCGCCGGCTGCTGGGTCATTGAAGCGAGACTCATCAAGAGCACCTTCAGACTTCGCCACGATGATAGATACGGCACTATCACCTGTGATGTTTACAGCGGTACGAATCATATCAAGAAGACGGTCAACACCCATGATTAGAGCGATACCTTCTAGCGGTAGGCCAACTTGGTTCAATACCATCGCTAGCATAACAAGACCCACACCAGGAACACCTGCAGTACCTACAGACGCCAGTGTCGCCGTTAGGATAACCATTAGGTAATCACCCATTGATAGGTCAATGTTGTACGCTTGCGCGATAAACGCTGTCGCAACACCTTGCATGATAGCAGTACCGTCCATGTTCACAGTCGCACCTAGTGGTACTGTGAAAGACGCCACTTTGTTGTCTACGCCCATGCGGTTTTTCGCCGTTTCCATTGTTACTGGAATCGTTGCGTTTGAAGATGCTGTTGAGAATGCAAACATGATTGCATCTTCCATCTTACGTAGGAACGTAATCGGGCTAAGGCCTGTGAATCCTTTAAGCATTGCGCTGTAAGTAACCAAACCGTGTAACAGTAGGGTACCTGCAAGTACTAAGAAGTATTCTGCTAGGTTCCAAATCGCACCCAAGCCAAGGCCAGAGAACAGTTTTGCCATTAAGAAGAACACGCCGTAAGGAGCAAGGTTCATTAGTAGCGCAACTAGCTTCATGATCACTTCGTTTAGATCAGAGAAAACTGCAGCGATACGTTCACCGGGTTTGCCCGCCGCACTGATTGCGATACCAAACAACACTGCAAATACGATAACTTGTAACGTTTTGCCCTCAGCCATCGCCTGAATAGGGTTGGTTGGGAACATGTCGATGATTACTTGGCCCAGAGAAGGGGCATCAGCTGATTTGAAAGAGCTCGCAGCAGTAAGATCCGCACCAGCTCCAGGTTGGAACAGGTTACCGATAGTAAGTGCTAGAGTGATAGCAACGGCTGTAGTACCGATATAAAGTGCAAGCGTTTTGCCACCCATACGGCCAAGAGTTGATAAGTCTTTAAGAGAACTTGTACCACACACTAGTGAAACGAAAACTAGTGGGACAACAAGCATTTTTAAACTGGCGACAAAAATTTGTCCGCCTACTTCAAAGAGTCCGTTAACGATGTAGTTGTTAACAAATCCACTTTCTGCAAAAAGGGATTGAATGGCAAATCCCGTGAATATACCTACGACCATACCGAGGATTACTCGACCAGTCAGAGACATAGGTTTCTTGGTATTCATTTAGAACACTCCTTATTATTTATAACTTTGATACCTTTTCAAAGTGAGCAGGAGATTAGCAGTCGGATAATCAATTCGAAAAACAAAAAATGAGTTTGGAATTATAGATGTGATCAAAATCACTGATAACTGTGTAAATTAAACAAATAAAAACAAAATGATTCACCATTAATTTACATCTATCGAGATTTTTATACATAAATTTGTCGTTTCAAAGGTAGTAAATAAGAAGAGATGATTTTCTTATCAATCTTCACGTCTTCAATTGACTGAACAAATACCGTTGTTTCAAAAAATTAGGTGAAGATAACCACTCGATTTACGTCCACGAGCCTTAACTATTTGTATTGAATTGGTTTTGTTGAACTCCTCAAATATGGCTCGCCGATAGGCCTTTACAAAACTTTACGAATGCAAAGAATGTAAATTTAATGCAAATGGTAATAGTTATCACTTATATTCACTCCCGGAATAATTCAGTGGTACCGGCAACGGTTCAGCGAACACATCGAATAAATAACAAAGTGTTCGTCTAAAAGAATAAAAGCGGAGTAAAGGACATGTTTTCAAAGAGCCCATTGGCTTTAGTGATCGGCGCAGTATTAGCTTCACCAGCAGTATTGGCAGAAACAGTAAAAACAGACGAGCACATGGTTGTTGAAGGTCGTGACTACGGTTACAAAGCCGACACGAACACAACAGCAATGCGCATGGAGGCGACTCAATTAGAGACTCCGGGACAAGTTTCAGTAATCGATGAGCAAATCATCGATGAACAGCGTGCTAGCACGTTAGGTGAAGTTCTAAAGAACGACGCGTCTATCTCTGCCGGTTCTAAATCTACAAACCGTGAGCGTTTTAACCTACGTGGTTTTGAACTAGACAGTGGCTCTAGTTACTTACGTGATGGCGTTCAACACTGGTCTCATTACCGCCAACCTGTTGAACTACTAGAGCGTGTTGAAGTGTTGAAGGGGCCTGCTGGTCTTCTTTACGGCGAATCAACACCTGGTGGTCTAGTTAACATGGTGTCGAAAAAACCAACATATGAAACGCAAGTATCTGTTAGCCAAGATATCGGTTCTGACAATTATATGCGTACTATTGCTGATGTGAGTGGCTCGCTAAATGAAGCTCAAACATTACGAGCACGAGCTATCATATCGCAAGAGAATCAAGAATCTTATCGCACACGTTTCGATGGTACGGATGTTCAAACAGAACGTTTCGTTGGTGGTCTGTTTGTTGATTACGACATTAACGATGATGTGATGCTTTCTTTACACTACGACAGAACACAAGAACTAGGCGATCTAGATAATGGTTCTGAAATAGATACCACGACAGGTAAAGTTGTCGATCCTAATACCGTGACTGATCAACGTTTTGCTCAAACAGATAATGATGTAGCAAACTATGGTGTTGCAGTAACTGCAAACCTAAATGACACATGGTCTGTTAAATCAGGTGTTAGTCGTCAGTTTTATGAGCGTCAACGTACAGAATCTGACAATGAAGTCGACTTCAACTCATCAAATAGTGAATACGGCTACAAAGTATCGGATCGTCATGATGAATGGACTTTCGATACTGCTTATGTTGATTTTACTGGTGACTTTGATGCTCTGGGCGTGAATCATAGAGTACTCGTTGGCGTTAACGGCCTCCACTACGACTATAAACAGCTTTACTCACAAGATTACGCATGTTCAAGCGCAACGGAAGCGGAAGCGGTAACGGCTTGTGGTAATGGCTTCGATATGCCTTCAGATATTAGCTACCATAACGATGACTCGCTATCTCATTCAGAAAGCAAGCACTATGGTTTCTACCTACAAGATCTAGTAACGCTTAATGAGCAATGGCAAGTACTTGCTGGCGCACGCTTTGCCTACGACAAAACAATCAGTAGTTCAGGTAAAGAAGAAAGCTTCAATAATGTTTTACCTAAACTTGGTGTGATTTATTCACCTGCTGAAAATGGTTCTATCTATACTGTTTATTCTGAAAGTTTTGAACCTGTTGGTGAAATCACTGACCAAGATGATGCTAACTTCGGCCAGTCTCAAGATGCTAAGAAAGGTACTTTGTATGAAGTAGGTACAAAATGGGAATTATTTGATGAACGTTTATTCGTATCTGGTGCAGTTTTCCAGATCACTCAATCAAATATCCAAGTAACAGAAGATATCGACCCTGCTAACAACAACGGTGCAGATACTCGTACAACGCAGGTTGGTGAACAGGTTCACACAGGTGTTGAATTAGCTGCGACCGGTTACCTGACTAACGCATTGTCTTTAAGTGCATCGACTATGTTCCTTGATGCGGAATACAAAAACGACCCTGAATTAGAAGGTAAAACACCGGCAGACGTACCTGAATTTACAGCAAGCATTTGGTCTACTTATGCGTTTAACAATGGCACTGATGTAAATCTAGGTGTTTACCATGTAGGTGAGCGTTACACAGAAAGCGCTAATACTTTTAAGAAAGATGCTTACACTCGCGTAGATATGGGTGTTTCACATACGATTAAGTACGATGACAAACTAGATTTCGTTGCTCGCTTCAACGTAGAAAACTTGTTTGATACAGATTACCTAGAAGGTGGCAGTACAAGCAGCGTAGTTGTTGGCGAAGGCCGTAACTACATGGCGACTTTACAGGTAAAATACTAATTTGTTAGTAGGGTACTATTGTTAGCCTAAATACTAAGGGGGAAGTTTCGACTTTCCCCTTTCGTGATTCCGCTATTCAGTAAAAATATCCCTAGTAATGCGAGTGACTTTTAATGATAATGAGAGTGCTTATCAATAAAATTCATTTGACCTTCTTCTATAGTAAATGACTACAATTATGAATCTTTTAAAATCTAGCCTAGCGCTTGCCATCAGTTTGGTTGCAACGTCTTCTATGGCAAACAGCTTGGATCAAGCTCAATCAATTCAAAACAAGACCAATAACGCGTCGGCTTCGAGCCAAAAGGTTATTGATAAAAGCTCACAAGCGACTTTAATGCTGCAAGCTGAGATTGAGCGTCTGCAAGAAGAAGTTAAAAACCTAGAAATCTATCACGATCACCTTGCTGCATTAGTTGAGAGCCAAAACCAAGAAGCTCAAAGCATTGAAGAGCAGATCGAAGAAATCAAATACACACGTCAAGGTGTTGTTCCTTTGATGTATCAAATGATTGATGGTCTTCAACAGTTGGTAGAGAAAGACGTGCCAATTAAGAAAGAACAGCGTCTAGAAAGAGTTGAAAAGCTACAAGCAATGATGACTCGTGCTGACGTGAGTGATGCAGAGAAATACCGTCGCATCCTAGAGGCATACCAAATCGAGATGGACTACGGCATCAAGCTAGGTGTGTACCAAGGTCGTGTCGCATTGGCGAGTGATAAAACGATCGAGGCAGATGTTCTGCACTTAGGTCGTATCTCTTTGGTTGCTCGTAATCTAAATGGCAGCCAATACTGGGCATGGAATCAAACAGAAGCTCAATGGCAAGAACTTGATTCTTCTATGAAGTCAGAGCTAGATAAAGCGTACGATATTGCTGGCCAACAAGCAGCCCCAAGCTTGATTACTTTACCTGTTTCTTTAACTGTTGCGGAGGTTAAGTAATGAACTTAAAACCATTAGCAGCATTGCTTTGTATTACATCACTTTCATTTTCTGCTTTCTCAGCTTCCGATTCAACGGCTCAGCTCGTTAACAAAGCAAAATCAGAGAACCGTACTCAAGCTTCTCATAACGTAGTTCGTGAAGCTGACTTTAAAAAGACTGAACAAGAGCTTAAAGCGATCAAAGCAGAGCTTGAAGCGAAACGTACATCGGTTCAAAACGCGACAGACGTTCTTACTCAAACCTTCAGCGACAACGAAAACAAGCTTGCTCGTTTAGAAGAAAAACTGCGTTTAGAAACGGGTAGCCTTGGTGAGTTGTTCGGTGTCGTTCGTCAAAACGCGAAAGAACTAGGCGCAGAGCTTAGTTCAACAGTAAATAGCGTTGATCGCGCTGAGCACACAGCGACCGTTTACCAAATTATCGATGCTAAATCCCTGCCATCAATGCCACAACTTTCTGGTTTGTGGATGAGCATGGTGGAACAGATCCAAGCAAGCTCAGAGCTTAGCAAATCTCAAATTGCATTCATCAATGGCGAAGGCAACACACAGTCTGTCGACGCTTATCGTTTAGGTTCAATTGGCCTAGTAACAGACCAAGGCTATGTTAGCTGGAACACTCAGCGTGAAGATGCAATTGCGTATCTGAAACAGCCATCAAATGGTCCAACGTTAGCGTCACTTTCTTCACTTGCGAATGGTGACGTATCTAATGTCGTTGTCGATCCTTCTCGCGGGTTCATGCTAGAGCAATTAGCACTGACGCCAAGCCTAACTGACCGTCTACAAGCGGGTGGTGTGGTTGGTAAAGTGATTCTTGGCTTATTGGCTATTGGTCTAATCATCGCATTGGTTCGTGGTGTTTCACTAGCTATCGCACGCCAGAAAATCCGTGCGCAACTTAAGAACCCTGAGCAAGCGGGTGATAACCCACTAGGCCGTGTTCTTGCGGTTTACAACAAAGAACAAAACCAAACGGTTGAAGCTCTAGAGCTGCGACTTTTAGAAGCGGTAGTTGATGAACAGACTCACTTAGAGAAAGGCTTATCGATGCTCAAGCTATTGGCGGCACTAGCACCAATGTTGGGTCTTTTAGGTACAGTAACTGGCATGATCGAAACATTCCAAGTGATCACACAGTTTGGTAATGGCGACCCTAAAGTAATGGCGGGTGGTATTTCGATGGCACTTGTAACTACGGTACTTGGTCTGGTTGCGGCAATGCCTCTTCTATTGGCGCACAACATTCTTAGCACTCAAGCAGAAAACATTCGCAACATTCTTGAGAAACAAGGTATTGGTCTTGTTGCTGAGCAGGCTGAAAAGACCGTTGAATCAAACGTTGTTGTTTCACCAGTTGGGACTGCTGCGTAATGGATATTTTGTCGGGTTCTCTATTACCAGCGAGTTGGTTAACGAGTGACTGGCTGCTGTCTTTATCAAGCTTTATGGAGCAGGGCGGTTTCGTCCTGTGGTGGCTAGCGGCTGTCGTCCTAGTGTATTGGGTGCTTGTGGTAGAACGTGTGCTTTATCTTGCGTTCTACTTTCCTAAGCAACGCCAAGCTTGGATAGCGAAATGGCATGAAAGAGAAGATCACTCTTCTTGGCATGCCAAAGCCATTCGTGAAGGTTGGTTAGGGCAAGCGAGTATCTTGCTTAACCAAAACTTGAATTTTATTAAGCTGTTAGTCGCTATTTGTCCGATGCTGGGTTTGTTAGGTACTGTAACCGGTATGATCTCTGTTTTTGATGTCATGGCTACTCAAGGCAGCAGTGACCCTAAATTGATGGCTTCAGGTATCTCGTTAGCAACACTGCCAACCATGGCAGGCATGGTTGCTGCTTTAGCGGGCATGTTCGTTCATGCTCGTTTAGCAAAAGTGTGTAACCGCTTAGAATTGAAATTAGAAAAATCTTTAAGGAGTCAACGATGAGACTCGGTCGACGTCATTCTAAAAACGAAGAGGCTCAAATAGACCTTACTTCGATGCTTGATATTGTCTTTATCATGCTTATTTTCTTTATTGTGACCAGTTCATTTGTTCGTGAATCAGGGGTAGAAGTCAATCGCCCACAAGCCTCTAACGTAGTAAGCCAAAAGGATGCAGGCATCTTTGTTGCGATTACTTCTGCAAACGACATTTTCATTGATAAACGTGTTGTTGATGTTGAACGTGTGCAAGCAACGTTAGAGCATTTGTTGTTAGAACAACCTGATGCTTCTTTAGTTATTCAAGCGGATGAACACGCTTACAACGGTACCGTTGTTAAAGTGATGGATGCTGCGAAAGGTGCAGGTGTTAAAAACATTGCGCTTGCTGCTGATAAGCGATGATCTTGGAGGATCTTCATAAATGATTCGCCTATTTCTTGCTTTACCGCTAGCGGGTGCATTGGGCTTAGCGCTGTTTTCTTTCATGGCTTGGATGGTCGATAATGGCCACCAACGTTCACCAGATGATAACGAGACGTTGAGTTTCAACATGGTGATGGTGGAACAAGAACAAGAAGTTCAAAGAAGACAACGTGCAGTTCCGGAAAAACCAGAAATGCCAGAGCCGCCACCGGAAGCGCAGACATCTCAGTCCCAAGCTGAAGTTACGCCTCTAAATTCGATGTCTTCTCTGCCTTCATTGGATTTGAATACATCCATTGATGGCCTAGCGATTAACGCACCGACATTCTCTGATTTTGGGTCAAACCAACAAGCAATGCCTTTGTATCGAGTAGAACCTCGTTACCCTGCGAAAGCGCTTAAGCGTGGAGCTGAAGGCCATGTGATTATGTCTTTTACTATCGATGAAACGGGACGCCCAATTGACATTCAAGTCACTGACGCAAACCCACGTCGTATGTTTGAACGTGAAGCGATGAGAGCACTTAAAAAATGGAAATATCAACCGAAAGTCGTCGATGGAAAAGCGATAGCTCAGGTTGGTCAAACCGTGAAACTAGAGTTTAAGTTGGCAAAATGATGAAACAGATATGGATATTAGTGGGCTTGCTGTTAATGCCCCTTACAACACAAGCGCAAGAGCTGACTCAATATACTGCTATTCGTGTTCAAAAGGCGCATAAGCTTGCTCAAGATGAACAGGTTAAACAGGCCATCGACGTACTTGCAGGTTTGGAGCTTTCTAAAGGCTACGACAAAGCGTATGTAGCTCGTATGTTGGGTGTGTTTTACTGGCAAGATGGCAAAACCGATAAGGCGATTAAGCAGCTTACATACGCCGTCGATACCAATTTGCTGGTGGATGAACAAGCTTGGATAACCAAGCGTATGCTTGCTGATCTGTTATTAAATGATCAGCAGTTCAAAAACGCGCTTCCACATTACTATGAGCTAGTAAAAACAGCACCAGAGACAGAAAAGAAAGACGTGCTTTGGATGCGAATTGCACAAGCGGAATACCAAATCGAGAACTGGTCAAAAGTACTAGTAGCGATTGGTAATCGTGACAAGTTCAATGCGAAATCAGAACTGTCGCCTCTGTCTCTAAAACTGGGTGCGCAACTACAGTTAAAGCAGTGGAAGCAATCTATTCCAACACTGGAAAGCCTGATTGAACTTCAGCCAGAAAAAGACAACTGGTGGCGTCAACTTGTGGGCATTCAGTTAAGACTAGAGCGCAACCGCGATGCATTGAACACACTAGCGCTGGCTGATCTACAAGGTGTAGAGCTGAAAAACTCAGACCGCCGACTATTGGCTCAGCTATATGCTAAACGTGGTATTCCAGAGCGTGCAGCACAAGAAATCGCTAAGTTAGATGATGCGAACAGCGATGTTCAACTTCTGGCTGAGCAAGCAACCTACTGGCAGTTAGCGAAAGAGTGGGACAGTGCTATTGAAGTGTGGACGTTAGCGTCTAAAAAAGACACGCAATATCATTGGAACGTGGCTCAATTACTGGTTCAGCAAGGTTACTACGATCGTGCTCTGGTTGTTTTGGATAAAGTGAAAGACAAAAATAAACAAGCCGACGTCGCATTGGCGAAAGTACGTTCTTGGTATAAGTTAAAGAACCTTGATAACGCACTGGCACAAGCGAAACGTGCGAACAACATTGAGCCTTCTTCTGAAGCAAAAGGTTGGATTAAATATCTAACTCAGCTAAGAACAGTGAGTGATAACGGCAACGTTTAACTGCTAAAAGCACAACAGAAGACAAGAGAAAGTAATATAGAGAAAAGGGTGTCGTTTGATGGTTCAAATGACACCCTTTTTAATTTTTGGCGGTTATAGCTTTTTAATCTTTGTCTTTCCAGTGTGTCGACTAAGGCTCGCACATCGTGCCGCTGGACGTAGCACTTTGAATCACGCCGCTGGTATCAGCAACCCAATTAATAGTGCAGTCACGATAAGGGTTTTTGAATGCGTGTACTGTATAACCATTGTCTAACGGCTTCTTGGTTTCAATCCAAGCATAGTTTCGAGACGCCCAAAAACTGATAGGGCGTGACCGTTCGGTGAGATAACGTTCTTGTACATCGGTTATGTCTGAACCGATGTATTCTTGAATATGTTCTTCCGTGCTGATTATTTGGCTGCTACACGCCGTCGCTAGCGCAGCAAAAACCAAAACAATAATACGCATTTCAAATCCTTTTAAGCTTAATTAGCTATCATCAAACCAGTGATCAAATAGTCCCAACTTTCTATCCTTAAAGCTACGACTGTTACCTTAAACCCATCTCAATCAAGCATGTTGAGATTGAGCTTTTTTGAGTTTTGACCCTGTTATCGATAACCTCTAATAGAACGAATCAAATCCCTTTAGTACACGTTAGCAAGAATATGCATACAGTTCGATTACTTCCCATGTAATGTTATGTAAATTTCCTTACGCCACTCGGCAAACGTAAACAATGTAAATTGAATGCCAATACGAATGATTATCAACTAAATTGTCGCCATAAAATTTATAGGTATTGGTTTGTATGTCGTTAAAAAGTAGGGCGGTTCAGTCATGGGCTCGTCGACTTCATGTTTATATTTCTATGGCGCTTCTGTTCGTGGTTCTTTTTTTCTCAGTGACAGGTATAACCCTGAACCGACCTGAGTTATTTGAATCAAGCCAACCCAATATCCAACGCTCTACGCTAACGCTTCCTGCAAGTTTATTTACGATCCAAGACGGTCGATTAAAAGCTAACGAGACAGCCTTTGAAACGTTTTTGTTCGAAGAAGCCAACCTATCTGGTGTTCCTTCTGGTTTGGACATCTATGCAGAGATCGAAAACGGTGAGTTGCTCATCGGTGAGGTATCTATGGACTTCAAAGGACCAGGCTACAACGCTTCTGTTTTTGTTGACGTTACGTCTGAGTTTGTAGAAGTCGAAACCACGAATTACGGCGTTATCGCATTGTTGAACGATCTACATAAAGGTCGTAACAGCGGTGAAGTATGGAAATGGTTTATCGATATCACTGCGCTATTGATGATCTTCTTTGTACTGACTGGCGTGTGCTTACTGTTACCTAAGAAAAAGACGCTTAATACATCCATCAAATGGACGGTGTTTGGGTCTGCAATCTCACTTGTTATCTATTTTGTCACCGTGCCTTAACGCTTGATTCGATTGATGAATCGGGTGAAGAACGAACTTAGGGTTAAACGGATTTAAAAGGTTGTTAAAAATGAAAAAAATGAACTGGAGCAAGGCGCTTCTTGCTTTATCTCTTTTGCCAAGCCTAGGTATGGCACAAGCGATTCCTGATACGGCAAAACTGGATGTCAGCTTTGAGCTTCCAAAGATTGATACCTCTATGTATGCACGTCCTTATGTGGCGGTGTGGGTAGAGAATAGCGAACGAAAGTCAGTGAAAACCATCGAGCTTTGGGTCGGTAAAGACGAATGGCTTAAGGATCTGCGTAGCTGGTGGAGAAAGGTTGGCCGTTACGATCGTGAACTGGTGGATGCTGTGACGTCTGCAACACGTCCTGCTGGTCAGTACCGTTTCGTTTGGGATGGCAAGAGCGACAGCGGTGAAACGTTAGAACAAGGCGAGTACACGGTTCATATCGAAGTGGTTCGCGAACACGGTGGCCGTAACTACCTTCGCCAAAAAGTATCACTCACAGATTCAAACGCATCTTACGAATTAAAAGCAACGGAAGAGACGGGTGACATCACCCTGAACTACATCGCTAAGTAAGTGCGAACAGTAACTAGTAAGTACGAACTAAAACCAAGCTGAACAGAATAGACAGTGGTCATCGTAGGCTCAGATAGAGCGACACGGCTAACAATTATAAATAATGGAATTGAACATGATGAAACAGACAAAAATCAAAGCACTTGCTCTAGCGGGTGTGATGGCATTCGGCCTAGCAGCAACGACAACGGCACAAGCTCACCCACGTTGGATTTTGCCATCTCACTTCACTGTATCTAAAGAAGGAGGTGATTGGCTAACGTTCGACGTTACTGCGTCTCACGGTACGTTTGTTTTTGATAAGCCTGCTGGCAGCGAAAATGCGAATGTCATCATGCCTGATGGTCGCAGCGAGCGTCCTAACTTTGTTATTCGTGGCAAGCGTCGTTCAATCTTCGACTTCTATTTTGAAGAAGAAGGTACACACAAAGTGGCGATCAACAACCAGCCGTCTTACTACACGCAATACAAAGCGGGTCGCCGTGACACTGTGAAATGGATTAAAGCAAACAAAGCCGAGCGTGATTCTGTTCTGCCTGAAAAGTCCCGTGACGTGGTAACGCAAATCAGTTTCACTCGCGCAGAAAGCTACATCACAGTAGGTAAGCCAACGGATTCAGTGTTCAAAATTGAAGGCAAGCTTCTTGAAATGAAGCCTGTGACACACCCTTCAGATATCGTTGAAGGCGAACCAGTGACATTCCAGTTCTTCTACAACGGTGAAATCCAGAAAGACGTGAAAGCGGAGATCACTCGTGAAGGTACGCTTTACCGCAACCACCAAGAGCAGATTGATGTGGTGAGTGATGAGAATGGTGAAATCACATTTACTCCTGACGTAGCGGGTCGTTACGTGATGAAAGCGAACTATAAAGGTGAGTTGATTAACAACCCACTGGCAGACAAAGCAAGCGCGAACGTTCACCTAACGTTCGAAGCACTGCTTCAATAGTCTGTGATATCGGGGCTAGATCCCTGATTAAGAACCAAAAAACTTTAAGGGCTCATTTGAGCCCTTTATCGCTCAGTTTACTTCTGAGAATTTGCACTGTGGCTAGGGTATGAACCATGACAATAAAAACAAAACTTAACGCTTTAATGACTCCTTGCTTAGCACTGGGACTTGGTTTCGCTGCATTACCTGCGCAAGCACACTTTCCACTGATGAGCTGCTGGTTTGAAGGCAAAACTGTTGCTTGTGAAGCAGGCTATTCGGATGGCAGCAAAGCGATTGATTACGCAGTTGAGATGTACGATTACGAAGACAACTTGATTGCAAAAGAGATGACGGATAAACGTTCTATCGTTGAATTCCCACACCCTGACACTGAGTTCTACCTTGTGTTCGATTCAGGCCATGAGTTTCCCGTTGAAGTTGATGTTGTTGAGATCAGCGACAAATGATGATTCAAAGCGTACGTGCTGATACGGGCGGTAGAGAGGGCAAATGGGTAGGGCTGATCATTGTATTCATCCTTTGCTTTGCAACCGTTGCGATCCCATTTCATCAGGCAGAATCTCACGTTAAAGCAGTGCTTGATCATCAAATTCTAGTGACTGATGTTGAACAAGAAAACTTGGCGATGCTATCAGAGCTGCGTTTAGCGCATGAAGAAATCCGTGATCTGCGTATGGACTCCGAAGGAGAATGGCCGAGTGTTGCGTCACTTAAAGATGAATGGGTTGCCCCATTTGTAGAAGATCAGAGTTGGAAGCGCAAAGGTTCTCATGCTTGGGTATTGGACGAGCGTGGCTACTATTTCTCTGCTCCAAGTGAATCTGCGACACCAAGTGTACAAACTAAACCAACCGATCATGGTTCTGCGGATTCCTTTATTTTAAACGCGAACAGCGTTTCTCCTGAAATCTGGATCTTCTTGGGTGGTGTAGCGAAACAGCCAGCTACTTTTGACCAACACACGCTTGAGTCTACTGGTTGGAAAATGGTTGTGAACGAATCAGAAATTGAACAACATCATGAAAGCGATGCTCACTAATAATAAGAGAATTACTATGCGAATTATGACTCTGTTCATGTCGTTATTAGCGGTGTTTATGGCACCCAATGCATTGGCAAAAGAATATAATATCGACAGCAACAAGCTGACGATTGGTATCACGCTTCAGCCTTACTACAGCTACGTGAAAGCCGTGGTAGGTGACAAAGTGAACATTCTTCCTTTGGTTGACGCAGGTTTCAACCCACATAACTACTTGCCACAGCCCAATGATTTAAAGCGATTGAGCCAAATGGATGCAATCGTAGTAAACGGTATTGGTCACGACGACTTCGCGCTTAAAGTGATTTCAGCCGCGCAACGTGATGACTTAGTCGTGATCGAAGCAAATAAAGAAGTGCCTCTACTTCCTGCTCTTGGTCAGTCTGTTGGTCAAGGTGCTGTTAATCCACATACCTTTGTGGGGCTTTCGACAACGATTCAAAAGGTTTACACCATCGCCAGTGAAGTGTCTAAGCTCGACCCAGACAACGCTGCGTTTTATCGTAAGAACGCACGTAAGTACGCTAAGCAATTCCGCTTTATGAAGCGTGATGCGATGTTGTCCTTAGGTGAGTTAGATACCTCAGGCATGAAGGTTGCGACTACACACAACGCTTATGGTTACATTCTTCAAGAGTTTGGTGTGGATGTCGCTGCAGTAATCGAGCCGGCACACGGTGTTGAACCAAGTGCTAGCCAGCTGCAAGAGACGATCGAGAAGATCCGCGCATCAGGCATTGATGTTCTGTTCTACGAGCTAAACATGCCAAACCGTTTTGTTGACACTATTGAAGCGGAAACAGGCGTTCAGCTTTACCGTTTCTCTCACATGACGCACGGCGAATACGAAGACGATAAAGTCGAAGTTGAGATGAAGAAGAACCTAGAAACATTAATTGAAGCCATGAAGTTTGCGGCGGCGAACCAAGCTAAAAGCGGGAACGCATAATGTTAGGTCCATCAATCTCAATTAATAAACTCGGCCTGCAATACGATAATAACGTGATTCTGGATGATATATCGCTCGAACTTAAAGCGGGCGAATGTCACGTGATCATGGGGCCAAACGGCGGTGGTAAAACTTCTTTGCTGCGCTCTGTACTTGGTCTTACGCCTTTCTCTGGTCAAATCAATATCCACTGGCCAGAAAAGCCGAGTATTGGTTACGTACCGCAAAAAGCGACCTTCGAGTCGAGCTTGCCTTTGACGGTAATGGACTTCGTACTGCTTAACCAAACACGAATCCCATTGTTTTGGCGTCGTAAATCTAGACAACTGGATCTTGCACTCGCACAGTTAGATCGTGTTGGTATGGCGACACGTAGCGACCGCCGTATGGGGCAGTTATCGGGTGGTGAGCAGCAACGCGTGCTATTTGCTCAAGCGCTATTAGATAACCCAAGTCTACTGGTGTTGGATGAACCAACCACGGGTATGGACGAGCAGGGTGTTCGTTACCTTGAATCTCTGATTCGTGAATGTGTTCATGAAGGCCGTACGATTCTTGCGGTACACCACGATGTCACGGCAGTGCGTCGACTTGAAGCGAACGTACATGTTGTGAATCGATTCTTGGTTGATAGTGGCCCACACGAAGAAGTCTTACACCCAAGTAAAATCGAGAGCCTATTCCAGCACTACAGCAGTGGCTCAGCCATGACCAAATCGAAGGAGGTTGCGTAATGGATTGGTTACGACAACTTGCCATTAGTGGTGTGGAAGCGGGCTGGTTATCAGACAGTTTCATGTATGCCTTCATGGTCAATGCTTTGGTTGCAGCGTTACTACTTGGCCCTCTGTTAGGTGGGCTTGGTACCTTGGTGATTGCCAAGCGTTTAGCTTTCTTCTCTGAGGCAGTTGGTCATGCAGCGTTAACCGGTATCGCTATTGGCGTTTTGCTTGGTGAGCCGCCAGAAAACCCAATCATTGGCCTGTTTAGTTTCTGTATGATCTTCGCTCTGCTTCTTCATTTTGTAAGAAATAGAACTAACGTACCATACGATACCTTAGTCGGTGTGTTTCTAGCATTAGCTCTAGCGGCCGGAGCGGCGTTGCTGATGTACGTTGCTCGTAAGATCAATATCCACATGCTTGAAAACGTACTGTTTGGCTCGATTCTTACGGTAACAGACCAAGACTTAGCGATTCTCGCAGGTAGCTGCGCGATCATCATCTTGCTATTGATACCGACGTTCAACCGCATTCTTCTGACTTGTATCAGCCCTGATATAGCGAAGGTACGTGGTTACAACACCAGCTTTTACGATTACTTGTTTGTCATGATGATCACCTTAGTGACAATTGCAGCCGTAAAGATCGTAGGTGCGGTTTTAGTTGGCGCGTTATTGCTGATTCCAGGTGCGACAGCTCGATTGCTGACTAAACGTATGGGAAGCTTTGTACTGCTTTCGGCATTACTCGCAACCATTGCGTGCTTGGTAGGCACAGTGCTCCCTATGGAGCTCAAACTGCCAGTGCCATCGGGCGCGTCAATCATCATCGTTTCTGCAACGTTTTTCCTAGCAGCAACGCTATACCGAATTGTAAGAAAGGCGTAATCATGACTTATTTAATGAATCGTATCGCTAGCTCAGTAAAAGCAACGGCTCAATTGAGTGTGCTTGGTAGTGTGTTAATGGCTGGTTCTGTGATGTCACTGAACGTGAATGCTGAAGACATTCTAACCAGTACACCAGTGACTTATGCATTGGCGACAGAGCTAACCAAAGGCACAGACATTACAACCGAATACTTGCCACCCAAGCGTTACGGTATTGACCGTTTGCCGAATTGGTTCGGTACCAAGGGCGCAAGTAAAGTGCTTCAATCGGGCGAAAAGGCGACCGTTGCGGTAACACTGTCATCGATCTGGCAAGCGGATCCTACCTTTGTATACGCAAGACAAGGCAATATCCGTTTGGTTGAGGTTGATGCCGCTCAAGCGATTACACCGCGAGCGCAGGGTGTTGCAGCACTTACATTGTCGAATGGTGATGTGTCTAAATACGCGTGGTTAAACCCTACCAACTTAACGCGTATGGCGGCGATTGTGGCTGACGACTTTAAGTTGTTGTGGCCTGCGCAAGCTGAAACGATTGATAGCAACTTACAACGTGTGATGTTGGATGTTCGTGAACTGATTAACAAGCAGCAGGCGGTATTGCTAGATAATGACGTAGATTCAGTATTGTTGCTTTCAGAAAGCTTGGAAGATTTCGCCTCTGGCAGCCAACTGTTTGTCGAAGAGCGTATGTTCAAAGCCGAACTGGAATGGACAGACGAAGACAAAGCCAAGCTAAAAGCGATGTTTTCGGAAGACGATGCTCTATGGTTAGTTACAGCGAAAAAGCCAAGCAACTTGATTAAATCATTGGTACCGAATGAGCGTATCTTGGTTGTGGATTCTGTTGATCGCTGGGGTAGAGCAGGAATCAACACCAAAGCGCCGTTTGCCCGTTGGGAAGTACAGCCCTTCAAAGGCTAATCAGCGCGATTAAAATGGTAGGATCAAAAAAGCAGCCAAATAGAGGCTGCTTTTTTTGTTCTTGTCCGTTGACTCAATTCGGAGAGTTGGACAAGAGGACTGCGAGATTAAGCTTATTCTACAGTTTTTGTCTTTTCAGCTTCGACAGCTGCTTCTACTGAACTTTCAGCTTGCTCTTGAGCTGCTTTCGCTTGTTCTTCAGCTTCCATTTTTGCGCGGTCAGCTTTAGAAATGTAGCGAGGCTTGTTGCTACTATGCAGTTTAGAATTCGCCTGTTTCTGCTTCTTTTTTAGAATTTGATTGATTTTTTTCTTACGGTTCATTGCTGCATAGCCTTGTATTTAGTTTAGGCGGTGGAGGATAATCATTTTAGCTCTAGAACTCAATATTTACATGGTATTCAGCAAGGAAAATATCACTATGCAGGCAGTCGAGACCGAACGTTTACGATTAAGAATGATCACACCTGAAGATGCGGCGTTTATTCAACGATTATACAGCTCAGAAGATTTCCTGCGTTACATTGGTGATAAGGAAATCAGCGACACTGAAAAGGCTGTCGAGTACATCGAAAACAACATTCTTAAGATGCACGAAGAGAAAGGTGTCTGCTTGTTGATGGTTGAAATCAAGGATGCTTCAACGCCAATTGGTATCTGCGGACTAATAAAAAGAGACACCTTGGAGTCGCATGATATTGGTTACGGGTTTATTCCTGAGTTTTATGGTCAAGGCTTTGCCCAAGAAGCAGCAGAGGCGATAATTGAACAAGCTAAACAGAATGCTGACATCGATCATTTAGTTGCCATCACAACCTCTGATAACATTCGAAGTATCGCACTACTGACTAAGTTAGGCTTTGTGTTCGAGCGAGTTGAAGATGTGATAAGCGAAAGCGTTAATCTCAACTTGTACGGTTTCTCATTAGGTAATTAAAATATGTTCCAACATAACAATATTCTACAAGGCGAGCTGGCAACGGAGTACAAAACCGTTATTGCGATGGTGCACATCTATTGCAAAGACCACCACGGTGAAGTTTGTCAGAATAACGCGTTATGTGAGGAGTGTGATCAACTGCTGCGTTATGCCGAAACACGGCTGGATCGATGCCCTTATGGCGCAGCAAAACCGACCTGTAATAAGTGTCCGACTCATTGCTATAAACCAGACCCGAAAGAGCAAATGCGTTTAGTAATGCGCTATGCCGGGCCAAGAATGCTACTTAAGCATCCGATATTAGCGATCAGGCATTTGATTCATGAGAAGCGAAAAGTGCCTGAAAAGCCGCTGCCGAACGTATCTAATCGTCATATCCGAATGAACAAGAAGTAAGTGGCGCTTTAAAGTTGTTGCTGAAGAAACGAAAAAGGTCTGATTTCTCAGACCTTTTTTGATGTAGATACGTTTTATCTAAGCTTGAATTATAGTCAGGTAAATGTAACTTACGCCGCTTGTGGTTCTTCGTAGGTCACCGTTAGGTTGTTGATCCAGCGTCGGCTCAAGTAACGGTGTGAACAGATGGCCAGTTTCACCACTTCTTCGACTAACATCAGACCATAGATGTATTTGAAGTCCCACCCAGCGACAAACGCGCCGTAAACACATACTGGAATGCCCACCATCCACATCGCGATGAAATCCATACGAAGGCAGAAAGCGTTATCACCACCAGCACGAATGATACCGTTAATGATCACCATGTTGAGCATACGAATCACAACCGCAAAGCACATGATCATCATCGCTGGAGAAGCAAGCGGGTATAAAGCGTCTGTGGTCAGGTTTAGCCATGATAGAACATGCTCTTTACCCATAAACAATAGCAAGCCTACAACCGCACCAAAACCAACCACGGCTTTAATGAACGTCAGACCCATACTCATAGCGTCATCAAACTCATCTCGACCTAATGAATGGCCAAGCAACACTGAACACGCAACCGAGATACCAAAGAATATCGAGTAACACAGCGACTCAAAAGGCGCGAGCATTGAGAATACCGCGAGCTCCGTTGTGCCCATATGACCAAAGATCATTTGGTATGCCATGGTACCCATTGCCCATAAAACGGCATTCATGGTTAATGGCAGCGCAATACGACGGTAAGATAACCAAAGCGACGGACGATGCGGTGAACTCGGTGTCGTTAACAGCCAGTGGTTACGCATACGCATGTAGCCATACATCAAACCCACTTGAATCAAGCGAGCTAAAGTTGTCGCCAATGCCGCACCCGCAACGCCCATCGCTGGAATACCGAAGGCACCTTTGATGAGCACGAAGTTAAGTGCGATGTTGAGGGCAATCGTCACCGCACCAAGCAATAGTGGTGTTACGGTGTCACCTGATGAGCGCATGCTTGCTTCTACCACGACCACGATGTGAGTCAGCAGCAGTACAGGGAATCCATACCAAAGGTAAGTCGCGCCAAGTTCAATCACGGTTTGATCGCTGGTTTGCAACATCATCAAAAACTGAGAACCAAGAGTGATGATTGCAGTCACAGGTAGCAGAACTTTTAAGCCAAATACCATCGCGATGGATGACACTGTACGTGCGCTTTTACGGTCGTTCTTTCCCCAATATTGAGCGACTAATGTTCCGTTTGCTGAGGCCAACCCTGCCATAATCATAATAGCAACGAAGTGCCATTTTGATGCAATTCCCACAGCGGCAGCTGCTTCCATGCCGAAGTCACTGACCATTAACACGTCAGCAAGGGCGAGAATAGCAACCAGCGCGCTTTGCAAAGCAACAGGCAAACCAAGTTTAACGATACGAGGTAAGATGCTCTCTGGCTTGTTATTCATAGATGAGTTAGGGTTGATGTTAGTTGTCATAAGCTCTCCGATTTATGGCAGAACTATAGTGATTTGAGCGAAGTAACAACATGTTTAAAAAACAACAAAACCTGTGCGAATCCGTCATTGATACCATGAAGCCTAAATCAACGTGGCAAGATGATGTTTTTCTCGCGGAACAATGTAAAGAACGTTTTTTGACCGTTGAAGATATCCCGGAAATGAAAAGCTGTGGTGTCTACATGGGGGGTATGGCAAAGCTGCATGACGCGTATTGGGTTGAGCGTGAATCAGTGGATGTTCATACGTTGATTTTTACACAAGAAGGGGGCGGAATCCTTACCACCGCAACTTCAGTGCAAGCGATTACACCATACACGCTGGTGGTTCTTCCTGCTGGAAGCCCATTTCGCTTTGAACTCGATTCTCAATACAACTATTGGAAAATGGCGTGGATGCTGACGCCAGATACCCCGCAGTGGCAACATATCGCGAGCTTAGGTCAGAGCATTGTCCCTTTCGGCGAGTGCGAACAAATCTGGTCACTAATGAACTTGGTTCACTTTGAAATTGGGGGCAGGGCCAGTTATCGAAAGCTACTGATGAGTGAAATCATTCGCACGTTAACAGGGTTTGAGCCTAAATCGACCAGCACCACGGCACGTGTTCAGGCGTTATACAACGAAATCGAGAGCAGTCTGCATTTAGCGTGGACAGTGGCAGGGATGGCCGAGCGTGTATTTATCAGTGAAGAGCAGTTAAATCGAGTCACGAAGTCGCTGTTTAATGTTTCTCCGCGCAGCAAATTGATTCAGCTGAGAATGGATAAAGCGACCAGTTTATTAAAGCAGCAAGATTGGTCGGTGTCGATGATAGCCAATCGTCTGGGCTATAAAGACCCATATAACTTCTCACATCGGTTTAAGAAGCATTTTGGTTTATCACCGAGTCAATATCGTAAAAGTCACCGCCTGACACGCTAACTTATTGATCTGAAAATCAAAGTAAAAGGTCGGTAGAAATGTGTCTGATATTCGGACGAAATCTAACTCAAAAGCTAATATAAAACAGTGTTCATTTACGATGTCCGATAACTGAAGAATGCAGTAGATTTACTGTATTGTTAACGATCGGGGTTATGTACTTTTCTCTTACTTTTATGGTCATGCCTAGGCAAATCGGTATGACTGATTCATAAAATAAGAGGTAAGTGATGCCACAAGACATAACGGACATGCCGGACTTTAGTTCTGAACGGATAATCGTTCTTAACAGCAGAGAAGTGAATACTAAAACGAAATTGGTCCGAAAGGAAGACAACGGGTCAATCGTCGGGACATTATCTGAACCACACCGTAAGGTACTTTTCTATCTTTACCAGAACAAAGGCGTGGTCATCAGCAAGAATATTCTCAAGCGTGTAGGGTGGCCTGGTAAGTCTGTAACATCCGCTTCCGTGCTTGTTGCCATCTATGAAATTCGCAGAATGATGGACTGTAAATGCATCTATACCATACCGAATGAAGGCTATTTATTAGAGCCCAGACCCTGCTGTTGATATTCTGTTCATATTCTTATAATAAAAATTTAATCTCTTTACCGTATACGCTGCTTTCATTATCTTCGATTTTAAGCGTCCATTTATAAGTGACGTTATTAAACACATCTCTTAATAAAGTTGTGTCGTTGGTTGCTCTATTAGGGAATATTATATGAATACGGACTCTTCCCCTGTAATTGAAGGTAAACGTGTAGAACAAAACGAGGTATTGGAGGTAAACGGAAAGGTTATTGAGCTGAACACAAAGCTCATACGCAATCTAGAAAATGGTTATATCGTTGGAACGATGCCATTAGCTTACAGAAAAATGATTCTCTCTATGAATCGTCATCGTGGACAACTATTCAGTGTCCGCCAGCTAAAAAATATCGGTTGGGAAGGTGAGAAGGTCACCAACTCTTCGGTGATTGTCGCTATTTCAGAGATACGCTCAATTCTTGGTGATGGATTGATCTTAACGATCACGGGCGAAGGCTATGTGTTTCAACCATAGTGTGAACCACTAAGTATCGCGTATAAAAAAGGGCGCTTCCTTCAGACTTATCGTCTTTGGTGAAGAGCCCCTCAGTGTATCGTTCAATCTTACGAGATTAGAATCGATTACTCGCCAGCGATTTGCAGTGGAGAGCGTTTTAGGCTTGCGATCAGCATGTAGATCGTTGTCGCTAGCAGAGACGCGAACAGGTAAGTGAATAATCCTGCTTGAGAATCCATGAAACTGTCTGCCACAATTGGCCCCGCAACTGAACCGATGCTGTAGCAAAGCAGCATGATTTGAGTCACTGACACCAAGTAGCTTGGATCTAAGTTACGGCAGCCCAAGTTAATTGCAATTGGGTAAAGTGCGAACGTCGCCATGCCTAGCACGAACAGGCTCATGCCTAGTACGTAGAAGTCATGATTGATCGTTAGTACGCCAATGCTTGCAACACCGAGTAGGCAGAACAAAGCCATCAACAACACTTGTCCTACATGGTGAGATAACCAAGTCACCATCGGCTGCACAGCCATGCCACCCATGATCACTAAAGCCATCAAACCACCAATGTCTTCATGCGCAATGTTACGTTGAGCAAGCTCTACAGGCATTAAACCGTAAATCGCACCCAGTGTAAGTCCAGACACGATGCAGCCAATTAAAGCGCTGTGGCTCAATTTGCTGACCTGTTTTAGAGACAAAGACTGAGCATCGTGAATCTGTGGTGGTGTCGCTTGTCCGTACATCAACACAATGATCGCACCAAATAGCAGAGTGAACATCGCAATAAAAGGTACGCCACCAGTGATACCTAGATAACCAATACCTAGCTGACCAACCGCAGAACCGCCGTACAAAGAACACATGTAAATCGCTAGGCGTTTAGCACGTTGTGATTCGTCACCGCTCATAAGCCATGACTCAACGATTACAAATATGCCTGCTACCGCAACACCAGCAACAAAACGAGCCAATAGCCATACTGCTTGATGTGGGATCAATGGCAACACAAGGATCGTTGCAATGAATACGCTCAGTGCCACTACGAATGCGTCTTTATGACCAATACGAGCAATAGCGCGCTCGATCAATAACGTACCCGCTAGAAGACCTGCATAAAAGGCACTCGCCAACCAACTCGATAGATTACTGTCTAGGCCATATTCAGACAGCATTAATGGCAAAGAGCTCATTAAGTAGCCTGAAGCGATCGCGTAGAAAGACAGTGCAATAACTGGAACGGTTATGCGAGTTGTTGGTTGGATGTTGTCCAATGCAGGAGCCTCCGATAGTGAAAGAAACGATGAATTTTCCGCGACTATGGGGGAGAAACTGAATTGGGTAAAACGAATAAAAATGGTCGTTAAGATAAAAGAAATTTATCGACTAACGAAACTAAAATACCGTTGCGATATTTGGTGATATAACGAGATTTTATCTGGTCAAAAAGCCGTTAAACCTTTGTTCATCGGCCATTTAATAGAGGAGGAGATCGCATATTAATTACTGTGACTAGAATTTAATTAAATGCGTTATTTTCTGTTAGACAGCTTCTTTACGGTATTGACGTGGCGAGCTTCCGCTCCATTTGCGAAAGGCATGACGAAAGTTCGCGCTATCAGAAAATCCCACACGTTCAGAGATCTCCTCAATGCTCATTTTGGTGGATGATAGATAGTGTCGGGAAAGATGAAAGCGAACGTGGTCGAGTATCTTCTGATAGCTGGTATCGGCAGCTTTAAGGTGTCTGCGCAGTGTGCGAGAAGACATCCCCAATTCTGAAGAGATAGATTCTATCGATGGGTAACTTCCTGGCCTCTCAAGCAGCATTTGAGAGACTTTCTCTTTAAGGCTGGTGGCCGCACTGACTTTTGCCAACATGTCATCACATGATTTAAGACACATCTGCAGCGTGATGGTATTGGCTGTAGGAAGAGGCGAGTACAAGCTGGTTGCATCAAACTGCCATTCGAGGCGATCACTATTAAATTCAACTGGGCAAAGGAAAATCTCTGTATAGAGGTCACCGTATTCTGGTTTCGGATAAGGGAAACGGATCACTTGGGATGGAAAGGGCTGTTGAAGGACTTCTTCACACAGGCTTTGAATCGCCGCGAACCAATACTCGCAACAAAATGGCAGCAGAGAGTCCAAGTCGATCAGCTGTTCCGCTCTAAAGTATCCAACGTTATCTTCTACCGACATGGTTTTTCTCAACACCGGGCCGGCAAGTTGGAGATATTTAAATCCAATCAGCAAAGCATCTAACAGCGTTTCGCTACTGAATACCGCATAACCCAAAACACCAAAGTCGCTAAACCGAGCTTGTTGGCCAACTCTTAACCCTAAACCGTCTTCATCAGTATTCGCCAGTGCATTACTAAACACCGCCAACTTTTGCGCCAAGGTAATGTGCGTGTCTGGCGTGTTGAGCTGAAGATCATCAATGTTACTGCCTTCCAACAACGCTTCGATATTAAGCGCGGGTGACATATAGCGATGCAGTAGTTGAAGATCAAGAATACCGAATGCTTGCATATCGGGTTCGTAGACTGCGGTGTATTCCATAGAGTGCCTCTTATTGAATATCGTCATCTTAACCGAATTTTTAACATTTACGCCTGTTGCTTGTTCTCACTTTCCTAAGCTTGTTCAAACTTTTGCTTGATGTGTGCAAGGTTTTACAAGGTCTGATTGAGCTGTGTCCGAATATCACCGGTTTTTGTCTTTTTGAAACCTGTTCGATATGTTATCAAAATGTTGTAATTTGATGGATTGCACATTGGAGCGTCGCAAACATTTTGCTCAATACCTACTGTTTTGCTTAATAAACACTTTTACCTACATGACACACCAATGTGCAGGCTCTGATAGCAACAAAGACAACACTTATTACAACGATTAAAACGTCTAAGGCTAATGTGACCGCTAGGTCTAGCCAAATAAGGAGATCATGGATGCACAATCTTGCTGTTAACTTGGAACGTAGCGCTTCACTGTTTCCAACTAAAGCCGCTCTGCGTATGGGCTCGGATGAAGTCAGTTTCGCTCAGTTGGAACAACTTGTTGGGAAGGTAGCCGCCAATCTAGAACGACTTGGGTTAAAGAAGGGCGATAAGGTCGCGCTGTCGTGTCCCAATGTGACTTATTTCCCCATTGCTTATTACGGCATTCTAAAAGCTGGCTGTGTCGTAGTGCCTTTAAACGTGTTGTTTAAGGCCAGAGAGATCGCGTATCACCTCAATGACTCTGACGCGAAAGCTTATTTATGCTTTGAGGGCAGTGAAGAGTTACCTATTGGGCGCTATGGATTGCAAGGTTTTGCACAGGCCGATAACTGCGAACATTTCGTGTCTATGCCAATACCAAACGGCGCAACATCCACACTCTCAGAAGCACATAAGCAGCTTGAATCGATTACCGACTGGATGGCACAACCTTTGGTTTCTTTTGAGTCCGTGGCTTGCCATGGTGATGATACGGCGGTGATCCTATATACCTCGGGTACCACAGGTCAGCCAAAAGGCGCTGAGCTTTCTCACACCAACATGCAGACCAATGCGATGTCGTCACAGTATTTAATGAGATTGGAGTACAGCGACACGACAATGGCCACGCTTCCTCTGTTCCACAGTTTCGGCCAAACCGTCATGATGAACGCGAGTGTCTTAACGGGTTCGACCATGGTGTTGATTCCGCGTTTTGAACCGTCGCTGGTGATCGAGCAGATCATTAGCCACAAAGTCAGCGTGTTTGCGGGTGTTCCCACTATGTATATCGCGTTACTAAAGGCGGGAGAAGAGTCTCCTGACACTTCAGAAAAAACAAGCAAACGGTCTGAACAGGTTAAACATAGCCTAAGGCTTGGGGTGTCTGGTGGTGCTTCCATGCCACTTGAGGTCATTCGTCAGTTTGAATCGCGCTTTGAATTACCGGTATTGGAAGGATACGGGCTATCTGAAACGGCGCCCGTTGCGACCTTTAATCATATTGATGGTGATCGACTGTCGGGCAGTGTTGGTCAGCCGCTGTGTGGTCACCTTATTAAGATTGCTGATGTACAAGGCAACTCCGTCGCAATGGGAGAATTGGGCGAAGTGTGCATTAAGAGCCCAAGTGTTATGAAAGGTTACTATCAACGACCTGAAGCCACGGCAGAAGCGATCAGAGATGGCTGGTTTTTAACAGGCGATATCGGACGCGTTGATGAACACGGTAACTTGTTCATTGTTGATCGTGTGAAAGACATGATCATCCGCGGTGGTTACAACGTTTATCCGCGAGAAATAGAAGAAGTATTGATGTGTCACCCTGATGTAGAAATGGTTGCGGTGGTAGGTGAGCATCATGATCACTTAGGCGAGGAGATTCACGCTCATGTGGTGCTTCACGAGCATACTCAATGTGATAGCAAAGCCTTGATGGCTTGGTGTCGTGAGCAACTCGCAGATTATAAATACCCTCGTAAGGTGTTCATTCGTAGTGCGTTACCCATGACGGCAACAGGTAAAATCTTGAAGCGAGAGTTGCACCCTCTAGAAGTCGCGGAGGCAATCAATGGATAACTATGACTTTATTATCGTTGGTGGTGGCTCCGCTGGTTGTGTGATGGCTTCTCGGCTGTCGGAAGATCCAAATACCACTGTATGTCTGTTGGAGGCTGGTGGCAAAGACACGAGCCCATTTATTCATACGCCAGTTGGTGTAGTGGCTATGATGCCGACCAAACTCAATAACTGGGCGTTCGAGACCGTTGAACAGCCAGGTTTAAATGGCCGTAAGGGCTATCAACCGAGAGGTAAGACACTCGGTGGCTCAAGCTCTATCAATGCCATGATGTACGCCCGTGGGCATCGTTATGACTACGACACATGGGAAAGCTTAGGCAATGCTGGCTGGAACTATGAGTCATGCCTACCTTACTTTAAGAAAGCTGAAAACAACGAGGTACACCAAGATGAGTACCATGGCCAAGGTGGTCCATTGAATGTGGCAAACCTTAGGTCGCCAAGCCCAATGTTGGAACGCTACTTAACTGCGTGTGAGTCGATAGGTGTTCCTCGCAATGAAGACATCAACGGTGCCGCTCAGTTTGGTGCCATGCCGACGCAGGTGACTCAGCTGAATGGTGAACGATGCAGTGCAGCCAAGGCATATTTAACACCGAATCTATCGCGTCCAAATCTCACCGTCGTGACCAAAGCAACCACACATAAGGTTTTGTTTGAAGGTCAAAAAGCGGTCGGGGTTGAATATGGCTCTAATGGCAAACGTTACCAGATTCGATGTAACAAGGAAGTCATTTTGTCTGCAGGGGCTTTTGGCTCTCCTCAGTTGCTGTTGCTATCAGGCGTCGGTTCTAAAGATGAATTGAAGGCTCATGGCATCGAACAAGTTCATGAGTTACCGGGAGTGGGTAAGAACCTACAAGATCATATCGACTTGGTTCACTCATACAAGTGCAGTGAAAAGCGCGAAACTTTTGGTATCTCGCTACAAATGGCCTCTGAAATGACCAAAGCCTTACCGCTGTGGCATAAAGAACGCCGTGGCAAGATGAGCAGTAACTTTGCAGAGGGGATCGGTTTTCTTTGCTCCGATGATCATATCGCTGTGCCGGATTTAGAGTTTGTATTTGTGGTCGCAGTAGTCGATGATCATGCAAGAAAAATTCATACCAGTCATGGATTTACCTCACATGTCACCTTATTGAGACCTAAAAGCCATGGCACCGTGACACTGAATAGCGCCGATCCCTACGATCCTCCCAAGATCGACCCTGCGTTTTTTAGCCACCCTGAAGACATGGAGATCATGATTAAAGGGTGGAAAAAGCAATATCAAATGCTAGAGAGTGAAGCGTTCGATGATATTCGTGGTAATGCTTTTTATCCTGTCGATGCTAGTGATGACAAAGCTATCGAGCAAGACATCCGTAACCGGGCGGATACTCAGTATCACCCGGTCGGGACCTGTAAAATGGGCCCTAGTAGTGATTTATTAGCCGTGGTGGATAACGATCTTAAAGTCCATGGGGTACACAACTTAAGAGTCATTGATGCGTCGGTTATGCCGACATTAGTCGGGGCCAATACCAATGCGCCAACCATAATGATTGCTGAGAAAATAGCTGATCAGATGAAAGAGCAATATAGTTTGGATAAGCAAGACAGTGTAAATAAGCAAGGCGCAAATGAGAACGCAGAACATGAAATGACGGGTTAGAAGCACAGATTAGAGATAACAGGCGGATTTACAATAGGTTAGGGAGCCTTATCCATTAAGGTTCCTTAACCTATTTTGTTTGTTGATTACTGAAAAATCGAAACAAACTTACTTAGTCAGAGCTTGATTAAGCCATTGATCAAATTGACCTTTTGGTAACGAACCGTTGATCGTGTCGACACGTTTGCCATCTTTAAACACCATCACCGTGGGGATACTTCTGATTTGGTACAATGCGGAAAGCTGTTGCTGAGCTTCAGTATCAATCTTAACGAATCGAACACCTCCCGAACGCTCTTTTGCGACGTCGCTAAACACAGGTGCAAAGCCCACACATGGGTTACACCATGTTGCCCAGAAGTCGACAACTACAGGTTGTGAACTGTTCAAGATAGATTGGAAATTCAATGACGTTCCCTCGATAGGAGCGCCATCGAGCAGTGCTGTTTTGCACTTACCACAAGTTGGGCTTTCTGAAACTTTTTCTGAAGGAACTCGGTTTACGCCATTACAAGAAGGGCATCGTGTGTTGAATGTAGACATAACTTTCTCTTTTTATTGTAACTCCGCTGCTAACGCGATTTACGAATCACGCATGGAGCGCTTATACTGTTTAAAACTAGAATACGATACTTAAATAAAAACAAACAATAAACAGGTAAATGATGACAAAATTTTACGCCGAAATTACTGGCTGGGGAAAGTGTCTGCCACCAGCCGTGCTGTCCAATGATGATCTAAGCACTTTCATTGATACGTCTGACGAGTGGATTCGAACTCGAACTGGTATCGAAAACCGTCGTATCAGTCATGTAAATACCTCTGAGCTAGCGACTGTTGCAGCAAAACATGCCATAGCGTGTGCTGGCCTAACAGCCGAAGATATCGACCTCGTGATCATCGCGACGTGCAGCCCAGACTCCCTTATTCCAAATACCGCATCTAAGGTTCAACAGAACTTAGGCATTAAGAGTGCAGCGGCTTTCGACCTTAACGCAGCGTGTACTGGCTTCATTTACGGTGTCGAAACCGCGACTCGACTGATTCAGGCGGGTAACTACCGTAATGCGATCGTTGTAGGTGCAGAACGCCTGTCATTTTTCATTGATTGGACCAAGCGTGATACCGCGGTTCTTTTCGGTGATGGCGCTGGCGCTGTGGTTCTATCTCGCACTGAAGAGCAAGTTGGCCTGCAAGAAGCCCAAATCGGTTGTGACGCGGAAGGCCGCGATATTTTAGCAGTACCAAAGTTCGGTACTTCTATGGATCGCTTTGCTGCTGACAACGGTTACTGGGACTTTGATTTCGTAGGCAAAGAGATCTTCAAACGTGCGGTTAAAGGCATGGGTGCAGCAGCACACACTGTATTGAGCCGTACTGGCATCTCAACAGATAACATCGATGTAGTGATTCCACACCAAGCAAATATCCGCATCATTCAAACTCTGTGTGATATGGCGGGCATTGAACGTGAGAAAGCGTTCGTGAACATTCAAAACTACGGCAACACGTCGGCTGCGACTGTGCCAATTGCTTTATGTGAATCGTTAGAGCAAGGCTTTGTTAAACCGAACTCAAACATCCTTGTGGCGGCATTCGGTGCCGGTTTAACTTGGGGTGCTGGTCATATTAAATGGGGTAGCCGTGTTGAACCGCTAGGTCAATCAGATGCTAAGCTTCCAGAAGCCGACAAATCTGCGTTAGAGCTTCTAGAAAGAGCCATTTTACACTGTAAAACACACCCGAATTCAGCGAGCGAATAACGCTGATGGGTACAGTAACCAAAGTACGTCTTATGACAAAAGCCGACCTTGATGGGGCTGCTTTAGTTCACCAAGCTACTTTTGTTCGACAGCAAAACTCAAAAGCTTGGTTACAATGTAACTTAAATGCCGCACCACGCTTTCTTAACTTCGTTGCTGAAAGCGAAGGTGAGGTTGTTGGCTACATTATCTGGGTTCAAAAGAGTGGGTTTAGACCTGAAGCTGTTTTGGAACTCGAGCAACTTGCCGTGTTACCGATCGCGCAGGGGCAAGGATTAGGTAAAAAGCTGATTCTAGACTCCTTTCCGCAAGTGAAGCTGAAGTTAGCAGAGCAAGGCTCGACGCTAAAACATGTATTAGTGACCACCAGAGCAGACAACTTCGCACAAAAGCTTTACCAGTCGACGTTGGGTGCAGAGGTCGAAACCACGATTTCAAATCTGTACTCTGCGGATGAAGTGCTTATGATAGCTCGCAATGTGGGTGAACGAATCTGATCGCTGAGTTCTTAGAACCCATTATAATCAGCGATGTAAATTGATTTACGTTTAATTAGGGACTTCTACAGTCCCTTTTGTTATTTCTTAGGAAGTGTTTTGAAGAAAGTTTTAGCAATTGGCTACGTTTGGCCAGAACCGAATTCATCGGCGGCTGGCAGCCATATGATGTCTCTATTACGTCTATTTAAGAGACAAGGTTGGTCTGTTGAGTTCGCAACTCCAGCTCAAGAAACCGAGCACATGATTGATCTCTCTGAAGAGGGCATCACAAGCCAATCTATTCAGCTAAATTGCGATAGCTTTGACCAGTACATCGAAGAGCTGCAACCTGATGTCGTGATGTTTGACCGTTTCATGATGGAAGAACAATTTGGCTGGCGCGTTGAGAAGGTATGCCCGAACGCGTTTAAGCTGTTGGATACTGAAGACTTGCAGTTTCTGCGTAATGCGCGCCATGAAGCCGTTAAGAAAGAGACAGAACTGACTAAAGCGCATTTGTACAGTGACCTAGCTAAACGTGAAATTGCAGCGATCCTACGCTGTGATCTTTCGTTGATCATTTCTAGCTACGAAATGGAATTGCTTCAATCTGAGTTTAATATCGATCCAAAACTGCTTCATCACTTGCCGTTCATGGTTGATCTTAATACTCTACCTGAAAGCACGAAAAGCTTTGAAGAACGTAAGCATTTCATGACGATAGGTAATTTTAGACACGCACCGAACTGGGATGCAGTGCTTCAGTTACAGAAGATTTGGCCGAAGGTTCGCAAGCAGTTACCTGACACTGAACTTCATATTTACGGATCTTACCCGCCGCCGAAAGCAACGGCTTTGCACAACCCTAAAACCGGTTTCCATATAAAAGGTTGGGCTAAAGACGCTCAAGAAGTGATGGAACAGGCGCGTGTGTGTGTCGCGCCACTGCGTTTTGGTGCGGGTATTAAAGGTAAGTTGCTCGATGCGATGAAGCTTCAAACTCCAAACGTGACCAGTGAAATTGGTAGTGAAGGCATGTTGCCGCAAGGTGATTTGCAATGGCCGGGCGCGGTTGCAGACGATATTGACGAGTTTGTTGAACAAGCTGTTGCTCTATACAAAGATGAAGAGAAGTGGCTTAAAGCACAAAGCCAATGTCATTCAATCCTAGAAGCGCACTATGAGCAGAATCAACTCGGCGACACATTGATTGAGCGATTAACTGCGTTAGAGTCAGATCTTGAATCTCATCGACTGGATAACTTCTTTGGTTCGATGCTTAAGCACCACAGCATGGCGAGCACCAAGTACATGTCGCAGTGGATAGCTGAAAAGAACAAGACTAAGTAACAGACACAATAAACTGAATCAAATCATAAGCCCTTAGGTTAACGCCTAGGGGCTTTTTCATGCAGGACGCTTATTAATTCCAGACTTACAAACCGAAACATACTAGCAGTACATTAGCATTGACTAATTTATATTTATTAGTAAAATCTAATATGAGTTTATTAATAAAGCCTAATTTAAAGTTGCGACGAGTTAAATTTAAGCAGTAACGAGTTAGATTCGAGTTGTTAGATGGGAGAGGTCGGTGATGAGTTTAATACCTTGGGATGCATTGTTCGGTGGCGTGTTGTTAGGCGCGTCGGCAATTATTCTTATGTTAGGTATAGGGCGAGTAGCAGGAATCAGCGGTATTGTTAGCCGACTCTTGCCATTAGGCTTGGACAATAATGCAAGTAAGGCTTCTCAAGCAGGTTCGGACAGCAACATTGAGAGGACCGAAAAGCACTGGCGCATTGCCTTTGTTGTGGGAATGGTCGCAAGTGGTTGGCTATTGATTCCGACGGGTTACCAACTTCCACAGTTGGAAGAGATGGATCTCGCTTTGGTGATTATTGCTGGCCTCTTGGTGGGCTTCGGTACCAAAACAGCGAACGGTTGTACTAGCGGCCACGGTATTGTCGGAATGGCTCGTTTATCTAAACGTTCTATTGTTGCGACCTGTGTATTTATGGGTGTGGCAATCGTAACCGCGTTTATCAAGAACCTGATTGGCTTGGGGGTATAATGAAAAACGCTTCATTTACTATCGTTATCGGTTTGGTCGCAGGTATTCTGTTTGGGTCAGGAATGATCATTTCAGGCATGGTTGATCCTGAGAAGGTACTCGGCTTCTTAGACATTACCGGTAACTGGGACATTAGTTTGGCATTCGTCATGGGCGGCGCGCTGTTAGTCTTCGCTCCGTTTTATCATCTGGTCATTAAAAAGCGTGCTAAAGCGATCAATGGCGAGCCGTTAGATAGCCGTAACAATCCACTAATCGATAGAAAGCTGATTCTTGGCTCTACAGCGTTTGGCTTAGGCTGGGGGATTGCTGGCTTTTGCCCGGGTCCTGCAGTAACCAGCCTTAGTGGAGGTAACCCAATGGTATGGGTGTTTATGGTCAGTATGCTGGTGGGAATGTGGCTAGCGGGTCGGACGAACAAAACCTGTTAGTAGCAATCTTATCGCTGACTATATTGGCTTTGACGTTATTCGTTCTGAACTGACCAAGCATAGAGGTTGACTCGCTTTAATTAGAAAGCCAGTCAGCCTCTTTTTACATCTCTATCTACTATTTAATAGTCGTTGAAACTGGGCAGTGGTCACTGAGTTTGTAGTCCAGCACATCTTGCATTTCAAATACCTTTTGTTTCGCAGGAGTAGCATCTAAGGACTTGCTCACGACAATATGGTCTATTACAGAACGGAACTGGTGCGTGCGGTGGTTATTACGATTTGAGCGAACCTTACAATCTGCTCGAGTTTTTCTTGTTGCCAATTGAGCATCGGTGTTTTGCGTCATATCTTTCCACATCCAATCTCTTGTATAGGAGAGGTTGTGGTTAAAGTCGCCCAGAATCGCGTAGTCTTCGCCTTTACGTTCTCTTTGCTGTATCCACTTATTCAGTTGTTGAGCTTGGTCTTTGAGCCTTGAACAGTCGCGGTTAGACTTATACGCGCCGCTGCAACCCGCCTTTAAATGCACTGACAACATGTGAATTGGCTTTGTATCTGTTTCTACAACCATATAGCTAGCAAACCTAAGCTTGCTGTTGGCACTCGTTTCCAGAGGAAAGTCAGCGTAGTCAGTGAGAGCGATTCCCTTACGCACCGTGAAGCCCGTATATTGGTTCACTTCTTTGAATTGTCGGTTACTGTTTTTTGGCAATGAACGATCAGACATCAATATTTCATATTGATCACCCGCGATGCGCTGAATGGCATTTACGTCATCGACTTCTTGAAAAGCAACCACATCCGCATCTAAGGATTGGAAATACTGTTCGAGTTTATCGAAATCCGCTTGATCACGTTGGGCAGAAAACTTATTCACAGCCACATTGGTTGATAACCATTCGATATTCCAACTGGATATGGTCAAAGGTTCAGCAAATGCGTGGCTACTGAGTAAGCAACCTAGCATTACCCACTTTTGAAGTCGTTTCATTCCAAATATCCCTAATTTTGTCGTCCAATATAGTTGAGCCGTTATCCTACAACACTTACCAAAAATTCAACTCTTTTTAGCAGTTTTTTTATTGTTACATTGTTTCTTTTCGACTTGAGAACTCACGTAATAATATTGGATTTATCTTGTTCAGCGTGCGCGTTTTATTGATCCAAATCAATACTCAAAGTTGGTGGTTCTCGTTAAATACGCCACAATATCTAGTGTTAGTTAAACGATAAATCGCTCTATATAGTGTGTTTGTGGATAAGTCTGTGAATACCTCAAGAGTAAGGAGAAGTGGTGAAATCAATCGTAATCAAGCGTGATGGCTCAAGAGCTCCATTCAGTAGAGATCGCATCCAAGCTGCAGTGGAAGCAGCATCAGACAAAGCCGATAAGGAAATTGCTATTTATGCTCTGAATGTGGCATTAGCAGTTGAGTTGAAGCTCGAAGACTACGATGAAGTTCATATCTCTGAAATTCAAACCATGGTCGAGAACGAGCTAATGCAGGGACCTTATAAGTCTTTGGCTCGTGCTTACATTGAATATCGTCATGACCGCGACATCGCACGTGAAAAGCAAAGCGCTTTAACGCGTGAAATTGAAGGTTTGATCGAAGAAAGCAATGTTGATCTGATCAATGAGAATGCCAACAAAGACGGTAAAGTTATCCCAACTCAGCGTGATTTGCTGGCGGGTATCGTGGCTAAACACTATGCGAAAACTCACATTTTGCCGCGTGACATCGTACAAGCTCACGAGTGTGGTGACATTCACTACCACGATCTAGACTACGCACCGTTCTTCCCAATGTTTAACTGTATGCTTATCGACTTGAAAGGCATGTTAACGCATGGCTTCAAGATGGGTAACGCCGAAATCGACACACCTAAGTCTATTTCTACGGCGACAGCGGTAACCGCGCAGATCATCGCACAAGTGGCAAGCCACATTTACGGCGGCACAACGATTAACCGTATCGATGAGGTTCTAGAACCTTACGTTATGGCGAGCTACGAGAAGCACTTATCGCTAGCAAAAGAGTGGGACATTCATAGCCCAGAAGCTTTCGCTATCTCTCGTACCGAGAAAGAGTGTTACGACGCGTTCCAATCTCTGGAATACGAAGTAAACACACTTCACACCGCTAATGGTCAAACACCATTCGTCACGTTTGGTTTTGGTCTTGGCGAAAGCTGGGGTTCGAAACTTATCCAGCAATCTATCTTGAAGAACCGTATTGCAGGTTTGGGTAAGAACCGCAAAACAGCGGTATTCCCTAAACTGGTATTTGCAATCAAAGATGGCTTGAACCACCAGAAGCAAGATCCAAACTACGACATCAAGCAATTAGCGCTTGAGTGTGCGTCTAAGCGTATGTACCCAGATATTCTTAACTACGACAAGGTCGTAGAAGTGACAGGGTCATTTAAAACGCCGATGGGTTGCCGTAGCTTCTTGAATACTTACGAAGAAAACGGTGAGTTGATTCATGAAGGCCGTAACAACTTAGGTGTAGTTAGCTTGAACTTGCCACGTATCGCGATTAACGCAAAACAAGATATGACTAAGTTCTACGAGCTGCTTGATGAAAAACTGAAGCTGGCTCGTCGTGCTCTAGAAACTCGTATTTCTCGTCTAGAAAACGTGAAAGCGCGTGTTGCGCCAATCCTATACATGGAAGGTGCGTGTGGCGTTCGCTTGAAAGCAGACGACTCTATCGCCGATATCTTCAAGAATGGCCGTGCGTCTGTTTCTCTTGGTTACATTGGTATCCATGAAGCGATGACAGCACTTTACGGCACTGACGTTCACCTGTACGACGATGGCGAAATGCGTGCTAAAGCGCTTGAGCTGGTGGAGTACATGAAACGTGAAGTGGAATTTTGGACAAAAGAAACGGGTTACGCGTTCAGCCTATACGGCACACCGAGTGAAAACCTATGTAGCCGTTTCTGCAGCATCGATACCAAAGAGTTTGGTGTGATTGATGGCGTAACAGACCGTGGTTACTACACCAACAGCTTCCACTTAGACGTACAGAAGAAAGTGAACCCATACGACAAGATCGATTTCGAGATGCCTTATCCAGAAATCTCTAGCGGTGGTTTCATCTGTTACGGCGAATTCCCGAACATGCAGAAGAACATCGAAGCGCTAGAAAACGTATGGGACTACAGCTACACACGTGTTCCTTACTACGGCACCAACACGCCAATTGATGAGTGCTACGAATGTGGCTACAACGGTGAGTTTGACTGTACTAGTAAAGGCTTTACGTGTCCTAAGTGTGGCAACCATGACTCAACTAAAGTTTCAGTAACGCGCCGCGTTTGTGGTTACCTTGGTAGTCCTGATGCACGACCGTTTAATTTCGGTAAACAAGAAGAAGTTAAACGCCGCGTGAAGCATCTTTAGTCAGGCCTAAGAGCATTAGAAATAAGATTGGTATCGGCTCAATGTCGATACCAATTCATTTGTTTCACTTCTCGCTACTTTCAAGTTAAACCATTAAGCAATCACGAGTTTTCAATACTGCCTTATGAATTATCATCAATATCACCCAATCGACGTTGTAAACGGCCCAGGAACACGATGCACTTTGTTTGTGTCGGGTTGTGTGCACCAGTGTCGCGGGTGTTATAACCAGTCGACGCAAAGGTTGGACTCTGGGCATCTGTTTACTCAAGAACTCCAAGACCAAATTATTGCTGATCTGAACGATCCGCGGATCAAACGTCGTGGCTTATCGCTTTCTGGTGGCGATCCAATGCATCCGGCGAACGTGTCTGAAGTGCTTAAGCTCGTTCAGCGTGTAAAAGCGGAGTGCGAAGGCAAAGACATTTGGATGTGGACTGGCTATGAACTCGACGAACTCGATGATAAACAGAAGCAAGTGCTTGAATACGTAGATACTTTGATTGATGGTCGCTTCGAGCAAGATAAAGCGGATCCAATGTTAGATTGGCGTGGTAGTTCAAACCAAATCATCCATCGATTTACTGACTTATAGCTTTACTGACTTATAAGATTTGTTCTGATTCAGGACTCTCGTAACAACAATACACTCGCAAATAGAAAAAAGGGCTTCATCATTAGCGTAATGCTACAAATCAGCCCTTGGGTGTGAGTTCTTTTTAATCTATCGTCTGCACGTCAGTGTCGGTTTGGCGCCTGTTTAAATAGGAATGTGCTCAGGCTCGTCGATTAGGTTGTTTATCCATTTCTTGGATTGAATCCTCTTACTGGTTAGAACGATTTTGGCTAGCTCTTCGAGTAACACAATCATCAACACCCATTCTAGCGGCCAACCCAACACCAACGCAGTAAAGTAGGCAAGGGGAATACCGATTGCCCATTGGCCAAACAGGTCGATGAAGATGCTGTAGTTGATGTCGCCACCGCTTTTTAAAACGCCTCCAATCCCAACCATGTTGAAAACTCTGAGTATCATGCCGAGTGCCATTACTAAGGTAACGTTAACGGCCGTATCTTTGAGCTCTAAGTGAGTAAGACCGATCATGTATACGATTGCGGGCTTAGCAAACCAGCACAACAAGGCTAACAGAGCCGCAAGCCCACAGCTGACTAATACATACCCCCAAGCGGTATTCTCAACACGCTGATAGTTCTTCGCGCCGATCTCGTTACCTAGAATGATTGAAGCCGCGACGGCAAACCCCATGAACGCCGAGATTAAGATGCTTTCAACAGGCGATAACAGTGAAATGATCGCAAGCTCGCCAACGCCCATCTGACCAACAATAACGTTATAAATCAGTATTCCACCAGCCCATGCTGTGTCATGAACCAACATAGGTATAGCTATCGTGAAGTACTTCTTTCTGTGCTTCGGTAATATCGCATCTCGCCAATTGCTTAATGTAGGAAATAGATGGGCGTAGTGTCTGTTTGCCATAGCAAGCAGGGCAACCGTTTGAAAGAATCTAGACACCGTGGTACCAATTGCCGCGCCAACCACCCCCAGTTCTGGAAATCCAAACAAGCCAAAGATCAATAAGGCATTGAGGATCGCATTGACGATGATCGCCCAGATGCTGATCTTGGTGGGCAGCCTAGCTTCGCCAACCGATCGCAGTGCGCTTTCTAGTGGCACTACTATCGCGGTACCAATAAGGCTGGCTCCTGTTATCCAAAGGTAATCCGTTGCCAATCGGACGTAATCAGGGTCTGAGGCCACCACAGACACTACTGATTCAGGAACCAATGTATAGATGAACACAAAGGGGATGATGGCAAAGATCGACAGTGCCCATGATTGCGCTAGTGTACGTCGAATTCCGTTGAAATCACCGGCGCCAAAATATTGCGAAGCTAGCACGCTCACAGCTCCGCTAATCCCCGATACCATGATCAAGTTGAAGAAGAAGATACGATTGCCAACACCGACAGCGGCGGTTGCAGAATCACCAAGCTGATTGACCATAAAAATATCGACCACGCCTAGCAATGAAAACAACATGGTTTGCAGTGAGACAGGTAAACCAATGTGTAATAGTTTTTGCCAAAACTCTTTGTCTAAATGACGATATGTCGAGAGCATCGCATTTCCCCCTCTAGTGAATATGCGAGAAGTTTATCGGCATTTGTTTTGCCTGTATTGTTCCTGTTCATCACAAACTTTTGCCAAACTATCTAGTTTAGTGGTTTAGCAATTTATACGAGCTAGCAATTGAATGAATGAGAAACAAGAACGGTATGAGATTTCAGACAAGACGCATCAAGAGTTTGTCGATCAAAGCCATGTATTGGCATTTGAAGAGCTCGGTATCGTTCAGTGTGGGACAGCATCGTGTCGTGATTTCTTTTCGGTGTATCGGAAAAACCAACAAAAACACATGTTGCTGTATACCGTGAGAGGCAAGGGTTGGTTAGAAAGTGGGGCGTGTCGTTACATTCTAGAAGCGGGTTCGTGCATTACTGTTCCTGCAGGCATAGAGAATGGCTTTGGTATTGAAGAAGAAACATGGCAGATAGCGTGGATCTTTCTATCGCCTGATAAGCAATGGGAAAATGTCGTCAATGATGAGGTGAGTTATACGCTGTCTCCTGCAGCCGAAGTCGTCTCGTCTTGTATTCATACCTTGCTGAGAAGTATTGCCTTGCCCATTGATTTAGGCGGAGCGATTGCCATTCACAGCTAGCGCAAATAGAGTTCATGATTAATGCGCCCGTCCCGCAGCAACAGTCTCGAAATTTGATTCGCTTGAGGCGAGTGTTCGACAGTGTTCAAAAGCAGCTTCATAAAGAGTGGAATGTGCATGAGCTAGCAAACCTATTTCCGTGTTCAGAGCCGCACTTGCACCGCTTGTGCCAACGTTATTACTCTCATAGCCCGATGACTCATATTATGCGTATGAGAATGGAATATGCTGCAAGGCTGCTCAGATCGAGTGATTGGTCGATTCAGCACATTGGCGAGATAGTTGGATATCCCAATGCCGCTAACTTTAGCACTCGGTTTAAGGCATGGTCAGGAATGACACCAAGACAATTCAAACAGAGTGCTCAATCTTAATAGGGCATATGGCAACATAAGACGTATCGACACATAGAAATAAAGCGCTTTGAATTGTGCAATGGGTCATTAGGTGATTGAAATTTGCACTATTTATCCGTTTGAAACGACCAATCTCTGATTACTTATGGTAACTAAGCGCTTCTATTAAAAAATGTTTCTGATTTTAGTACGAAAATGTTAACGTGAAATCCATTACTTGAATTTCAAAGGGTTGTGACTTTCATGTTTTCACATCTACCAAAACCAACTTTAGATCCAATTCTATCTCTTTCTGTTGCTTACCGCGGCGATACTCGTACTGACAAAGTCGATTTAGGCATTGGCGTTTACAAAAACGACCAAGGCGAAACTCCGATCATGAAAGCCGTGTCTAAGGCTCAAGATATCGTTGTTGAGACTCAGAAAACCAAAGCTTACGTTGGCCTAGCAGGCTGTGAAGAGTTTAACCAGAGCATGGTTGATCTGCTGCTTAAAGGGACTTCTGCAATGGATCGCGTAGCAGCGATTCAAACACCGGGTGCAAGTGGTGCACTTCGTATGTTGGGTGACTTAATGAAAGTTTCTCAGCCAGACACCACAGTTTGGATTTCAAACCCGAGCTACGTTAACCACAAACCGGTGATGGAAGCGGCAGGCTTAAAAGTTCGCTACTACAATTACTTCAGTCCTGAAACGAAGCAAGTTGATACTGCAAAAATGTTGGATGACCTTTCAAAAGCGGGTCCATCAGACGTGGTACTACTGCACGGTTGCTGTCATAACCCAACGGGTGCGGATATCGACTTTGAAGCGTGGCAGGAAATCACCAAACTATCACAAAAGAATGGCTTCTTACCGTTCGTTGATATTGCTTATCAAGGCTTTGGTGACGGCCTAGAAGAAGACGCGAAAGGTCTTCAACACATGGCGAACAACGTGGAAGAGATGTTAATTACAACGTCTTGTTCAAAGAACTTCGGTTTGTACCGTGAAAGAACGGGTGCAGCAATCGTGATTGGTAAGAACAGCGAACACGTTGGCAATGCTAAAGGTAAGCTGCTGACGCTTGCGCGTTCAACTTACACTATGCCGCCAGATCACGGTGCGGCTTTGGTGAAAACAATTCTTCAGAATCAAGAGTTAACAACGATTTGGAAGCAAGAATTGAGTGAAATGCAGCAACGTCTGTTAAATCTGCGCCAAAGTTTATGTGATGAATTGCGAAATACTTATAACACGTCACAATTTGATTTCATTGAAAGCCATAAAGGTATGTTTACTGTACTAGGCTTTAAAGAAACTCAAATGAATCAATTACGTGAAGAATATGGCATCTACGGTGTTGGTGATGGACGCATCAATATTGCAGGTCTTTCTGAATCCCATATTCCTTATGTAGCAAAAGCGATAGCCAACGTATCAAAATAGAAGGTGACTGAATGTATAATTGGAAAGCGATTATTACCCTAATGTTAAGTGGCGGCTTGTTTGCTTGTTCGACGACGACTCAAGTTCCTGTCGAGCCAGAGCAAAAGCCTCAAATCGAACAACCTGTTGTAGATGATTCTTCAAAAACTGATGCAACAGAAGGCGAGAAAGTAACGGAACCTACTGAGAAGCCTGAAGAAGTGAAACCTGCACCTGTTGAAAAACCAGTAGAGAAGGTTAGAAAAACAAGTGACGGCAAACTGATTCTTGGTGAAGAAGAGTGGGTGTTTGTTCCTGGTTTAAAAGAAGCGTTTAAAGCACGTGTCGATACTGGTGCAACAACCTCTTCAATCAGTGCGGTTGATATTGTTGATTTTGAACGTGACGGCAAAGACTGGGTTAAGTTCAAGATTGAACACGACGGCATCACAACTGAAGAGATCAGCTTACCAGTAGAGCGCTGGGTTAAGATCAAGCAATCAAGCGCAGAAGGTACACAACGACGCGCAGTGGTTGTGGCTTCAATTCAAATTGGTGACCTAAAAGACAAAACTGAATTTACGCTAGCCGACCGAACGCATCTTTCTTTCCCACTTCTGTTGGGTAGAAGCTTCTTTAGAGATGTTGCGGTTGTCGACGTAAGCAAAAAATACGTTCAGAAGAAAATCACTAAATAGATTTAAGTCTATGAGTCCTGACTCAATCTGACGTTTCTGTTTTGATAAATCGAATCCCTGCTAATGGAATTAGCGGGGATTTTTTCTATTTATGGCGTAATAACCGACGAAATGCATTTAATTGTGCATTGTTCGCTATCCGTTCACTGTTTAACCTCGACAATGTGATCCTGATCTCTATATAATCCGCGCTTCGTTTTATGTTTAATCCATACTTTCGTACTTCTTATTTAGGCTAGTTTTTCTGCCTAATAATTATCTGTCAGTACACGCTTAGGAATTAGTTCTTTGATATCTACCGCGAACATCACAATGCAATTTGGCGCAGAGCCGCTGTTTGAAAACATCTCTGCTAAATTTGGTAACGGCAACCGCTATGGTTTGATCGGCGCTAATGGTTGCGGCAAATCAACGTTCATGAAAATCCTAAGTGGTGCATTAACGCCAAGTTCGGGCAACGTTTCTATCACTCCTGGAGAAAAACTGGGTGTTTTGAGCCAAGATCAGTTCGCATTCGAGCAGTACAGCGTTATCGACGTTGTAATCATGGGCGACAGAAAGCTGTGGGAAGTAAAACAAGAACGTGACCGTATTTACTCTTTGCCAGAAATGAGCGAAGACGATGGTATGAAAGTCGCTGAACTTGAAAGCGAATTCGCAGAAATGGACGGTTACACAGCAGAAAGCCGTGCGGGTGACATCCTGATTCAAGCGGGTATCGAAGAAGAGTTTCACTTCGGTCTGATGCAGCAAGTTGCTCCAGGCTGGAAACTGCGTGTGTTATTGGCACAAGCGCTGTTTGCAAACCCAGATATCCTGCTACTTGATGAACCAACCAACAACTTGGACATTCACACGATCAACTGGCTGGCTGAAGAGCTAAACCAACGTAAATGTACAATGATCATCATCTCGCACGATAGACACTTTCTGAACTCTGTATGTACGCACATGGCGGACATCGACTACGGTGAGCTACGTATTTACCCAGGTAACTACGAGTACTTCCTAGAAGCATCTGGCTTGATTCGCGAACAACTTCTAGCAAGCAATGCTAAGAAAGCGGCTGAGATCAGCGAGCTTCAAGACTTCGTAAACCGTTTTGGTGCTAACGCATCTAAAGCGAAGCAAGCAAGTTCACGTGCTAAGAAAATGGACAAAATCACGCTTGATGAAGTGAAATCATCGAGCCGTATGAGTCCATCAATTGATTTCGGTGAAGGCAAGAAACTGCACCGTCAAGCGCTTGAACTTCAAGAACTTGGTCACGGCTTCGATGGCGAAACACTGTTTGCTGGTGGTAATTTGCTGCTTGAAGCAGGTACGCGTCTTGCGGTTATCGGTGAGAACGGTGTGGGTAAAACCACGCTGCTACGCTGTCTAGTTCAAGAGTTAGAGCAGAACGAAGGTATCGTTAAATGGTCTGAAAATGCTTCTGTAGGTTACTGCCCACAAGACAGCACTAAGGATTTTGATAATGACCTGAGCATCTTCGATTGGATCTCACAATGGCGTACAGCGAAGCACGACGATCTGATGGTACGCGGTATTCTTGGTCGTCTACTGTTTACGGCTGACGATGCGAACAAGAAAGCTCGTAACTGTTCTGGTGGTGAGAAAAACCGTCTGTTATTCGGCAAGCTAATGATGCAAGACATCAACGTACTTGTAATGGACGAACCTACCAACCACATGGACATGGAAGCAATCCAAGCCCTAAACGATGCACTTAAGGTTTACACTGGCACGCTTATTTTCGTGAGCCATGACCGTGAGTTTGTCTCTTCATTGGCAACACACATCATTGATGTGAAAGACCAACAGCTAGTGAGCTTCCAAGGTACTTACGAAGAGTACCTAGATCACCAGAAAAAGATGTTGATGGTTAACCTATAAAAGTTAACGCTTCATCGACATGAGAATATAAAAAGCCCCCGAACTGAACTGACCCCCAATAGTTGGACACCAATTATTGGGGGTCTTTTTATGTCCAAATATAGCCGAGAGCTAAAATGTATCATTGCTAAGCAATACTTAGATGGCACGTCATCTCTCTACTTAGCCAAACAATATTCAATTTCGTCAAGACAGGTTCGGTATTGGGCTCAAGTGTTTGCCATCCACGGCACTGCTTCATTTTTACCAACTAAGCATGCTGCTACTGCTCAGACAAAACGAAAAGCATTGAATTTAATGTGGACGAATGAATGGTCTCTCACGCACACTAGCGCAGTATTAAACCTCTCATCCCCTGGGATACTCTCTGTCTGGCTCAAACGATTTAATGAGCTCGGTATCAAGGGGCTCAAAATGCGCCAGAAAGGAAGACCCTCAATGAAACAGCAACCTCAACGTACCACTAAGCCTGATAATGAAATGACACTTGAGGAGCTAAAAGAGGAGTTGGTCTACTTACGAACCGAGAATGCCGTTCTAAAAAAGTTGGAAGAGTTGGAGCAGGAAAAAACCGTCGAACAAAGAAAAAGCGGTCATAGCTCTAACTCTTAAAGGCCAGTACCCGTTGAAGCACTTACTGCACACTCTACAGCTGGCAAAAGTGTCTTTTATTATCAGGCTCAAACAAGCAAGCGCCCAAATAGCTACGAACGTGAGCTGCAGTTGATAAAGTCAATTTATCATGAACATAAGGGCCGATACGGCTACCGCCGTATTCACTTGGAATTAAAAAATCAGGGTTTCGTGCTCAATCATAAAACGGTTCAAAGGCTTATGGCTCAGCTCAACCTTAAATCGACAGTCAGGATTAAAAGTATCGTTCATACCGAGGTGAGTCTGGAACAACTGCTCCTAACGTGCTTGAAAGAGATTTTAGTGCGACTCAACCCGATGAAAAATGGGTAACTGATGTCACGGAGTTCAAAGTCAAAGAGCAGAAAGTATACTTGTCTCCCGTTGTCGACTTGTTTACTCAGGAAGTGGTTGCTTATAGAGTGGCCAAAAATGCTTGTTTGCCGCTTGTCACGGATATGCTGACGGAGGCTATATCTACGCTTAAACCCAACTCAAAGCCAATTATACATAGCGATCAAGGTTGGCAATATCGTCATCGACACTATCAGAAAAAGGTAGCGGAGAGTGGGTTAACGCAAAGCATGTCGAGAAAAGGTAACTGCTTGGATAATGCTGTTGCTGAAAACTTTTTTGCTTTACTCAAAACAGAGATGTATCACAACCAAAGCTTTGAAGATGCAGATGCTCTGATAGAGCAAATTAAAGAATACATCGAGTACTACAATACCAAACGTATAAAAGTGAAACTAAAAGGCCTGACTCCGATGGAATATCGAACTCAGGCCTTGAAAGCCGCTTAACAGAAATGTCCAACTTTACGGGGTCACTTCAAACACGTAAGTGGTCGGGGGCTTTTTGTTTGGGCTAGATCTAAATACCTAACTAGTATTTGAACAACTGTACTTGGGTGTTCAACTGTTGGGCGATACCACGCAGTTCTTCAGAAAGTTGACGAGAGTTATCTGCCTCAGTCGACATATTGTCTGACACATCATTAACTAACTGAATGTTCTTGCTCACTTCGCCAGTTACGGTTCTTTGCTCAGACGCCGCGTTTGAGATATGTGAGGCCATATCCGAGATCTGTTGGATCGACGTCGCGATCTCTTCTAATGCTGTCGTCGCATTGTTTGCATCATCGACACTAGACTGTGCCAAATCTTGGCTGCGCTGCATTGATTCCACGGCACTTACGCTGTTTTTCTGCAGAGTCTCAATCATTTCACGAATCTCATCAGTAGAACTGTGAGTACGCTGAGAGAGAACACGAACTTCGTCTGCCACTACCGCAAAGCCACGACCTTGTTCACCGGCACGCGCTGCTTCAATAGCCGCGTTCAAAGCGAGCAGGTTGGTTTGTTCTGCAATGTCTGAAATTGTTGCCAATATCGCATTGATATCCAGTGCATTTTTCTCAACTTCTTGAATGATCCCGGATGCGTTTTCAACTTGTTGGGCTAGGTTGGTGATCGAATCTTAGTTACGAATGATCACTTGCTTGCCTTGTTCACAGTTTTCCGTAGAACCGATCGCGGAATCAGCCGTCATTTGAGCGTTGTTTGCCACTTCTTCTGCCGTTGCCGACATCTCGTGTACCGCTGTGGCAATTTGTGAAATCTCATGAAGCTGTACCGACAAGCCTTCACTGGTTTGGCGCGCAACATTGGTACTGACTTCAGATTGTTGATTAAGCTGATGAGAAGAGTCAGCAATATCACGCACGATCTCTTGAAGCTTAGCGATGAAAGCGTTGACGTGATGCGCTAACGTGCCGATTTCGTCTTTGCTGTTTACTGTAATACGCTGTGTTAAGTCACCATCACCTTTAGACAGTGCTTCCATCGCCGAGCTTAGCGTCGTTAATGGCGCAAGCGCCTTCTTGATGATAAACATTGCCACAAAGGCGATAACGGCAAGTTGAACAAGGCCAAAGATCGCCGATTGACGAAGTAGTGAACGGTAAGAGGCAAAAGATTTGGTTTTGTCGATAACAACCGTGAAATACCAATCGGTGTGTGGGACTTTCTGTGCCGAGAGTAGAGATTCCGCACCGTCGATTGTCAGTTCTTCAAATTCGGGGTCTCGAGCGAGTGATTGAATCTTTTGAGCTGATAGGTTGCTTGAAATGTTTGAAATCGATTTAAGCGTAAGATTGCGTTCCCTATGGGCAACGATATTACCTTTTCCATCGACAAGGAATGCGTAAACGCCAGGCTGCTCGATACTCACGACATCTTTGATCAATGTATTGAGATTAAGGTCTGCGCCAATAACACCAGAATAACCGTTAGTACTAAATGGGCTAGCGATGGTGACCACAAGGTCATTGGTTGCCACATCAATGTAGGGGTCGGTGACTACGGTTTGCCCCGTTGCCATTGGTTTTTTGTACCAATCACGGGTACGAGGGTCATAACCTTGAGGGACCGGCAAGTCTACACCTTGTAGAAAACGGCCATCAGAAAGGCCTGCGTAAGCGATTTGGAATTGACCTGCGTTGGTGCTCTGCGTGAAGTAACTGGTTGGGTCATCGGTGTATTTGAACGCATCTTTGGCTGCGTTAACCACGTTGATGCGTCCTGCAACCCATTTTTCGATACCCGATACATTGGCATTGGTTAGGGTTGTCGAATACTGCTGAATAGAGCGGTAGGTTTCGTTAAGAAGTTGCTTCCCTGTTATATACGTCTGAATCATTGTCATCGCGAAAATAACGATGACAAACATCAATGTTAATTTGTTCTTGATTGAAATGTTGCCAAAATCCATTTACGGTACTTCACTCTGTTTGAATTTCGGAAGAGAGTATCAGTACGTCGTACTACCGTAAAGTGGTTTTATCAATTACCTTTTATTAATAAATTTGTTATACAAAAATAACTTTAAAACAAAGATTTAGTGCGGAGAAGGATCGAAAGGATTTTAGGTTTTTGCACCAAAAAGATCGAAACAAAGCAGGAGATAATAAGAGGGCAATTAAGGCTAATCAGTATGAAAATCGATTAGCCTTGAAGCTTGGCACAGTAATTTAATCTTAGTAAATTACCACCTTCTAAAGAAGGTGGCTTTATGTGAGCCCCCTAAAAGGGGGCCTTTGTTTAGTCCAACGCCAATTGCTGCTGCTCACGCGCTCTTTTTTTCTCTTGATGTCTTACATAGCGTCGAATGATTTCTTCATTAACCCCTACGCTATCGACAAAATAGCCCCTTTGCCAAAAGTGGTTACCCCAGAGTTTGTTTCTCCTTAAATATGGAAATTTACTAAAGAGTTTTAAAGCTATTTTGCCTTTCAATACGCCCATCAACTTGGATATCGATAACTTAGGCGGAACTTTTACTACCAAGTGCACGTGGTCAACTTGAACGTTTAATTCAACGACTTCACATCCAAGTTGATTACAGTAAACGTTTATACATCGATAAACTTCTTTACCTACATTGTTTTTCAAAATCCTAAATCGATACTTTGGTGTCCACACTATGTGATATTGACATCTCCAAAATACGTGGGAAGCTTGATTATATCTGCTCATGTTATTTGTCCTCTTTGACTTCGCTAAAAATCAAGGGAGCATTTAACATGGGTAGAACTACAGGCAAAGCCAAACTGAATGATAACCACCTACTGAAGTAGGTGGTTTAGGGCTGAAAACAAAATTAGTTACTTACCATGTTTTAGCTGTGTATTGGTTCTAGAAACCGAATCGAGCTGACATTAGGATTTGGTGACCGTAAGTACCATTGTTTCGCATATCTAGGCCAACAGAAAGTTGATCAGTAGAGTGGAAACGCGCACCAACACCAACAATTGAACGCGTATCGTCGTTGTCGATCAGCTGACCTAGACGTGCGTTAACTTCTACGTTCGCCATTAACCAAGCTCTTAAACCGATGTTGATTTCAGTTTTAATGTGGTTGTCGTCATTACGCTCAATGTTGTGTAACAGCATTTGGCCTGTAACGTCAGCAAATTGACTAATTGGACCGTTAAATCCCATACCTACAGCCGCATCCCAATCGCTCTCAAACTCAGAATCGATACGTGCAACGAAGTGAGAGTTCTGGGTGAACATTGTCGTCATTTCACCACCGAAAGTACTCGGGCTTGTACCCATGCGTAGCTCGAATGTGTTGTAGTTAAAGTTGTTTGCAGACGCAGAGAATGAACACAGTGCAGCTAACCCCAGAAGGACAGTCTTGTTTGTGCGACCTAGCATGGTGACTCCATATAAATTGTATTTTCGGCAGTATATACAAAAAAGCCTGCAATATGCAGGCCAATTTATTGGAGCTCGTTATTTAAAGCGAGATCTTTGAGTTTTGAAGCTTACAACACTTGAATGTGGTCAACTTCGATCTCTGGTGTTTTACCACCTTCGTACTCACCGAAGATACGAACTTTAGTATCTGCCGTTAGCGGTTGTGCTAAGTGGATATCGTCATCCAGCTCAATTTGAATTTCGCTCTGGCCGTCAGAGAAGATAAACGTGTCATTCTTAAGCTGACGAACAATCTTGCCGTCTACAATCGCGTCCTGCTCTGAGAACATGCTTGTGTTTTCAAGTAGTGTAGCAACAGATACGGTTTCAATTGGTCCAGTGTAAGCAATAGGGCTCTCGTGTTTGTTATCTTTGTGGTCACCAGCCATTGCGAAAGTAGGAGCAAGAATAATAGTGGTTGCGATAGCTAATACAGTTTTTTTCATGATGAATCCCTTAGTGTTGTTTTTGTTAGAAATGTTGTTCTGAATTTGAAACATTTCATTTTGTTAGTAAGTTTTTTGTTGATGCGCTTATTTTCGTTTGTAAGCTGCGTTTCGATGGAGCTATTAAACAACACTAGGGTTGAATCCAGAGTGAGTAAGGTATTCATTTTCCATTCATTTTATTGAGCATCTACTCGGCAATGGCGTTAAGATGGTGGAAGTGAAAGATTGCTTATAGCTATAAATTGAATAAAACATTAAGGATTGAAGTACGAATGCGAGCACCATTAAGCGCCCTTATGGTTCAAGGGACAACGTCAGATGCCGGAAAAAGTGTTTTGGTGGCAGGTTTATGCCGTGTATTGGCCAGAAAAGGCATTAAAGTGGCACCGTTTAAGCCACAAAACATGGCTTTAAACAGCGCAGTGACAAAAGATGGTGGTGAAATTGGTCGCGCTCAAGCGGTTCAGGCGCAAGCTTGTAATATCGAACCGTCGGTTCACATGAATCCTGTATTGCTGAAACCAAACTCAGATACGGGCGCACAAGTAATTCTGCAAGGCCGCGCGCTGAGTAATATGGAAGCGACGGGTTATCACGATTACAAGAAAGTCGCGATGAATACGGTGATCGATTCATTTGACCGACTTTCTGCTGAATACGAAAGCGTGATGATTGAAGGTGCGGGCAGCCCAGCTGAAATCAATCTACGTGAAAATGATATCGCCAACATGGGATTTGCTGAGAAAGCGGATATCCCAGTCATCATCGTGGCTGATATCGATCGTGGCGGCGTGTTCGCGCATCTCTACGGCACATTAGCTTTGTTATCTGAATCTGAACAAGCTCGCGTAAAGGGCTTTGTGATTAACCGCTTTAGAGGCGATATCGCGCTGCTTCAATCGGGTCTAGATTGGTTAGAAGAGAAAACCGGTAAGCCAGTAATTGGCGTATTACCATACCTGCATGGTTTTAACCTTGAAGCGGAAGATGCCATTACGTCTGCTCAAGAGTCTGACGGAGAAGCTAAGCTTAAGGTCGTGGTTCCGGTGTTAACCCGAATCAGCAATCACACAGACTTTGATGCGCTAAGGCTCAATCCTTCGATTGATTTACGTTATGTGGGCAAAGGCGAGCGTGTTAATAACGCGGATTTGATCATCCTACCGGGTACAAAGTCAGTAAGAGCCGATTTGGATTACTTAAAAGAGCAAGGTTGGGACAAAGACATTCAACGTCACTTACGTTTAGGTGGCAAAGTGATGGGCATTTGTGGTGGTTACCAAATGCTAGGAAACATCATTCACGATCCCGATGGTGTCGAGGGTGAACCTGGCAGTAGTGAAGGGTTAGGGTATCTTGATACTGAAACGACCTTAACGCAGCAGAAAACCTTAACTAACGTGCGTGGCACCATGACGCTAGATGGAAAAACAGCGCAAGTAAAAGGTTACGAAATTCACGTAGGTAGGACTGATGTCAATGAAACGGTTTTACCGGTTCAGTTAGAATCAGGCAGCCTTGATGGCGCGGTAAATCAAGATAACTCGATTTTTGGTACTTACCTGCATGGCGTATTTGATAACAGCGATGCGTTATCGCTTATCTGCGAATGGGCAGGAGCCAGTGATGTAACAGCGATTGACCATGAACAACTTAAAGAGTTGGGTATTAATCGAATCGCTGATGCTATCGAAGAGCACTTAAATCTTGATTTGTTTTGGCCTGAGCTTAAAGCCTAGGTTTGAACTGGAAATATCGGTTAAGAAATCAAACGAACAATAGATAAGTGAGAACAATGAAAAAGCTAGTCACCCTTGTCACCTTAGCATTAACGACTTCGTTGAGTTCGACTCACCTTCTAGCGGCAGAAAAGCTACGAGTTTACGCTGCATCGTCTATGACCAACGCGGTGAACCTATTGGTTGAAGAGTTTGAAAAGAACCATACGGTTGATGTTATTCCTGTGTATGCCAGCACATCATCTTTGGTGAGACAGATTGAAAGAGGGGCACCAGCAGATATTTTTATCTCAGCCCATGAAAAATGGATGACGCATTTAGTCGACCGAAAATACGTTTCTAGTGACAATGTCACTAATTTGTGTGAGAACGAGCTTGTGCTGATTGCCCCTAAAGATTCTTCGGTATCGTTGGACCTCTCACAGGGTGAGCAATGGACTAAACTACTGACGAATGAAAGACTTGCAGTAGGCAACACAATGTCTGTTCCTGCGGGTATCTATGCGAAAGAAGCATTAGAAACGTTAGGTGTATGGGACGATGTGAGCACTCGATTGGCACCAAGTAACAATGTTCGTATGGCACTGGCTTTAGTCGAACGCAGTGAAGCCAAACTCGGTATTGTCTACAAAACCGATGCGTTGCTTTCTAAAGAAGTGAATCTAGTAGAGACGTTTCCGTCTGATTTGCACACCCCAATACGTTACCCTGTAGCGAAAATGAGCGAAAAAGTGATTGCAGAAGAGTTCTATACTTTCCTAGACACAGAAAAAGCGAAGGACATCTTGAACAGTTTTGGATTTGAAGTGCGTTAAATGAGTTACTTATCGGAATACGAATACCAAGCCTTAATACTGAGCTTGAAAGTCGCTGGGTTTGCCATCTTATGGTTGATTCCTATCGGCATTGGCTTAGCTTGGCTACTTGCTAAGAAACAATTTGTTGGCAAAAGCATTGTAGAGAGCATCGTGCATCTGCCTTTGGTTCTCCCGCCAGTGGTCATTGGCTATTTGTTGTTAGTGATGATGGGGAGACAAGGCGTTATTGGTTCTTGGTTAAATGAGGTGTTTGGTATTGTATTTAGTTTTAGCTGGAAGGGAGCGGCATTGGCGTGTGTTGTTGTCGCGTTGCCATTAATGGTTCGCTCTATCCGACTTAGCTTAGAAACAGTCGACAGCAAACTGGAAGAAGCGGCAGCCACATTGGGCGCGTCACCTATTCACGTGTTCTTCACCATTACATTGCCTCTTATGATTCCAGGGATCATTACTGGCACCATGCTTTCTTTCGCACGAAGCTTGGGTGAGTTTGGCGCGACGATCAGCTTCGTTTCAAATATCCCCGGCGAAACTCAGACCATTCCTCTCGCTATGTACACCTTCATTGAAACCCCTGGTGCAGAGATGGAAGCAGCACGTTTGTGTGTGATTTCTATTGTGATAGCGCTGGGCTCATTGATGCTCTCTGAATGGCTCAATAAGAAGTCGGCACAACGACTAGGAGGCAATGCATGAGTGCTTTGATCCTCCAATACCAACAACAGCTTGGCGAAACTTTCTTCGATATTGACCTAGAACTACCAAGTAGTGGCATCACGGCTATTTTTGGTCGTTCTGGTGCGGGTAAAACATCACTTATTAATGCGATTAGTGGCCTTAAACAGCCAGACAAAGGATTGATCAGCGTATCAGGGATCACCTTGTTTGATAGTGACAAGGGCATTAACTTGCCGACTCACAAACGTAATGTGGGTTATGTGTTCCAAGAGTCGCGATTGTTTCCACACATGAAGGTGTCAGCGAACCTCAAATATGGAATGAAAGGCGGTGATAAGGCGCATTTTGAGCAAATCGTGTCATTGTTGTCTTTGGGCTCATTACTTGATCGTTATCCTGCACGTTTGTCAGGTGGAGAGAAGCAACGTGTGGCGATTGGCCGTTCTTTGTTGTCTAAGCCGAGCATTCTATTGATGGATGAGCCTTTAGCCTCTCTTGACTTACCTCGTAAGCGTGAAGTGATGCCGTTTTTGGAGAACTTATCCGAAACGGTGCAAATCCCAATTATCTATGTCACGCACAGTCTCAACGAGATCTTACGCTTGGCGAATCACTTGGTCATTATCGATCAGGGCAAAGTGATATCTTCGGGTGTCACGGAAGAAGTATGGGCATCAAGAGCCATGCAGCCTTGGCAATCTTTCTCTGAACAAAGCTCGTTGTTTGAAGCGACTCTCGCGGAGCACAATGATGATTATGCGCTATCTCGTTTAACACTTGGAAAATCGACGTCGTTATGGGTTCAGAAGGTATCGAGTGAGATTGGTGCGACAGTTAGGCTGCAAGTTAGGGCAAATGATGTCTCAATCGCGCTAGAACAGCCGCAAGGCACATCTATACGTAACATCCTCCCTGTGACCATTAAAAGCGTAGAGACTCACCAGCAGGGCACAAACAAGCAGAGTGTTGCCGTTGAGTTAGAGTTGGAGCCTGGATGCTACTTATGGGCAACCATCACCTTGTGGGCATTGGACGAACTTAATCTAGAAATTGGCCAACGCGTTTATGCGCAGATCAAAGGTGTGAGTGTTGCTCAACGAGATATTGCGGTGACACATTAAATCTGACTAGATCAGCATTTCGATATTGTCGCGATATTGCCGGTTCTATGCACTGAAAATAGGACCTTGATTCCATGAATGGAGACATGCGTCATTTTTATACGGTATAACTGCCAGTTTTGAGCCACACTGTATGAGTGCAAAGGCATATTATTTATGCAATGGCTTAACGAGGTGACATATCGATGAGTAAACAGATAATTGACTAAGAGAAAAAGCAGCAGGTACAAAAAAGCCGCTTGCTGAAGCAACATGCGGCTTAGTCATCAGTATTACTGTTGGCGCTAGCCTAAAGTTAGGCGCTTGGCGACTTACTTAGTAAAAACTTCTTTAAAATCACGCTTCAAGATAGCATCACGACGAGCTTTCTTGATTTGCTTAGCCATGTCTTTTACGCAGTTATGTAAAATTTGGTCAAGCAGTTGAGCTCGGTACTCTTCTTTTTCTTCGTCAGTCATGCCTTCTGGAAGTTTAAGAGTAGGGAACTCTTCCATCATGTTTACGCCAGCAAAAGCTTGGCTAACAGAGATTAGAGCGTGGAATTGCTCGAAGTTGTCCAAAACATTTTGTGCGCTTGCTGGAAGGCTGCTCCAAGTTTCACGCACTGCTTCTTCAGACACCTCATGAATAGAAGTAACCATGTTGTGCATCTCTTTAGGCACTTCATCAAATTCGATAACTTGGCGAAGCTCTGGCGAGATAGTGGTTAAATCGATTTCTTGTACTTCGTTGTTTGTAGCGTCTGACATAGTATTTCTCTTTAAAAAGAAACAATGCTAAAAAGATCTGTAAAAAAGTCAATATAATATAGAGATTAGGGCATGATTTAAGCCCAAATTTGAGCTACTTTGAATATTCAACACTAGATAAAGGTGATGTGATGATAGAAAAGGGATCTTCGATGCGCATATTGCTGGTTGATGATGTTCAACTAGACAGGATGCAACTTGCTATTCGACTCAAGCAACTGGGTCATATCGTGGAAGCTGTCGGTAGCGGAAAAGAAGCCCTGAACGTCTATTCTGATTTTGATCCTGAACTTGTTTTACTTGATATCAGCATGCCAGACATGGATGGTTTTGAGGTCGCTAATGAGGTTCGTCGACAATTCCCAGAGTGGGTACCTATCATCTTCTTGAGTGGTCATGAAGAGCCAGAAATGATCGCCAAAGCGATTGATGCTGGTGGTGATGATTACCTTATCAAGCCGGTAAACAAAGTAGTCCTCAATTCTAAATTGATTGCGATGCAACGTATCGCGCACATGAGGCGTGAGTTAAAACAAAGTACCGCGAAACTCGAAGAACTCAATATACTCCTGCAACAACAAGCCAACGAAGACGGCTTAACCAAATTATACAACCGTCGATATATGGATACTAAGCTTGAAGAGAGCATTGCGTGGCACGGAAGACGTAATATATCCATGACTGTCATACTTCTAGATGTAGACTTCTTTAAACCTTACAACGATAATTACGGCCACATTCAAGGGGATAAGTGCTTACAAGGGCTTGCCAATACCTTGAAACAACTGTTCGTTCGTGCGGGAGAGTTTGTTGGCCGCTACGGTGGTGAAGAGTTTGTTTTGATCTTAAGCGACACGGACAGCGAAGCCGCTAAATTACACGCGACTCGAGTAAAAGAAGCATTGCATGAGATGAACTACGCCCATGATCACTCCACCGTATCGGATAGAGTGACAGCGTCACAAGGCGTGCTCTCATTCGTCCCTGAAGGTGACGAGTCCATCGCTTCTATATACGAAAAGGTCGACCAAGCGCTTTACCAAGCAAAGCAAAGTGGCAGAAACACCTTCATACAACGCAACATTTTGGAGCTTGCTCGTTAGTTAGCAAGCTCTTTTAGAAATTTGAATTTATACTTCTATTAGCGTTTGAGCTAGGAAGTACTTTAGTGATAAGAGAAATGCCACATTCAAAGCCATTTTCTTTGGCTCATTCATGTTGGACACTGGTTGTCCCTGTACTCTGTTTATCTGTTCCCAGTATTGCTTCTGCAGATGAGATATCTGATCTCATTCGCAAGGAGATTGAGCGAAATTTTGCAACCAGCGTGCTTCTTAACGACACCGATGTATTTACCTTTGGTATCAATAACTTTGACCCAAACGAAGTATTTCGCTTAGACAATGAAGACATTGGTTCGAGTGATTCGGTAAGCAGAAGACAAAATATGGCCTCTCTCAGCCTACCTTATACTTTCAAATTACCCGCCACTATTGAAGATAACCACCAAGAGGTGACACTGCGTCTGTCTGCATTGCGCACAGAGAATGAAGTCAACTATTCATCAGCGTCCGTGTCTGATTTTCAAAAAGAAACAGTGATTTCGGGGTATGTTGAGTTTTCGAATGTCGCCCAATTAGATGAATACTGGAGCTTTCATTCTGGTATTGGCAATCACATCTCATATTATCGCAATGAATACGATTATCGCGGTAATGTACCCCAGCCTTTGGTAGATGCGATTGATGGGGTTTATCTCAATACTGACGCTTGGGCCTACATAGTAGAACCTAAGATTAAATTGATCTATGAAGACAAGAATAACTGGGGCAAATACAAACTCAGTACTAGTTGGCATTATTTCAACGGTGTCGGTTGGGGAGACGCCAATAACGGTAATGTAGGCCACCCGGAAGGTTGGTACATCGCTAATGAAGCAAAGATATTCTATGACCTAGTGCGTTGGGACAAAAACATCACATCGATGTATTCGAGTATAAAAAGGATTGATATTGGTGGCGACACCGTAGCGTCGATGGGCACGACCTCCTATTATGAAGGTAGTGTAGGCTGGCTGCTTAACCCAAACCTATTTAACGAATGGGTCGATAATGTGGGCATTGGCTTTACGATCAATTACGGAAGTAGTTTGAAAGGCGGTAGCTTGGTGATCTTCTTTAACCAAGATTAAACGCTTACCAAGTGCCACCAACTTCCACCAAGCGTAAACTGCCTTACAATGAATAGTTTGGCGTTATAGTGACTCGATCTTTTAGCTATAACGTTAACTATTAACGCACAGTTTGTTTCGTCCGGTTTCTTTCGCTTTGTAGAGCGCGTTATCGGCAAGCTTCAACACTTCTTCAGGATGTCTGGTGGTTGTACTATCAGACAGTCCAATACTGATAGTCACATTCACCACTTCATTTGGCTTGCCATTCTTGCCACGTTTTTTCATTCCTACTTCATGGTCATCAGGGCGGTCGTTCGTATTGCGAATGATCATGTCGTAATTATGAATCTCAGAAATCAAAACTTGCAGGTGCTCTTTTACTTGCTCTGTGTGCTTACCCTTGAAAATAATCGTGAACTCTTCACCACCATAGCGATAAGCTTTCGCACCGCCAGTTGTTTCTCTCAATATACGAGCGACTAGTTTCAATACATCGTCGCCAATGTCATGCCCGTAGGTATCGTTAAATTTCTTGAAGTGATCGATATCGACCATCGCCATTGAGTACTTACGGCCTAAATGCTTCATATCCACTTCTAAAGCATGACGGCCGGGGATGTTAGTTAGTCGGTCATTAAAGGCCATGTCGTGGCTTGCAGACATCACGTAGATGATAATCAAGGTCCCTGATAGGGAAAACATAGTGCTTGAGATGTACTGGACGTCAAAAAAGATGAATGTGCATGACGCGAGTAAAATTGCGCTGTAGACCACCACATCAATTGCTCGGTTGTAAACCAGAACCAAAATCGAAGTTAAACCGAGTAAGCAAAGGCTATAGAGAACTAATACGAAGGGCATCTTAGAGAAATCTCTGACAATGAACAGAATCCCTTCGCTCCATGATTCAAAACCTCCGGCATGGAAGTGAGACACGATCAGTTGCGCCCAAACCATAATTAGAACAAGAACCAAGGCATATAGAAACATCGACTTTGAATTAACGCCGTTATCAGGGAAGGCGTACACCAGTAAACAAGTGACAGGTACTAGAGCAGCAAGTAGCGATAGTTCTAATAATGTCGTTCCTGTATTAAGAGGCGTTTGTAAGCGAACTTGGATGATCAGGTAAGCGAGAAGCATGGTGACAGACACCATAGCCATTCGACCTTGTTTAAATGTGTGGCACAGTAAAACCGCAACGCTCAATAAAATATATGGGAGGTTGCTAGCAAACCCTAAGTTTGAATCCGTCACGAGAATGACGTTGTTCATACCTGCAAGTAAAATTGCTAGAAGGAGTAAAGGGAAGCAAAATCGAAACATGCTCGACGTTACAAAAGATGATGCCATTTATGTGGTGAGCCTAACTATAATGATGATCTTATTAATTAATACTATACGTAGGATACGGTTAAACAAGCGGTTGCCAAGCATTTTGCTGAAATGAGAGCAAAAACATAGCCATAGGTCGCTATTGGTGCAACCATTTTTATATGTATTCGAGTTGCTATTAACCATAGAACGAACTACACAGTATATATGAGAAATTAATTAGTCGTTATAGATACTTAACAAAAGCTAGGTGGTTTGTACTTAATGGTTACATGATGACCAACAAGCGAGAAATGTAAATCTGTAATCAAATTTAAGTAAGGTTTATAACTAAGTTACAGTGAGTTTTGCGATTAGGTTGTTCAATGGCTGAAACTCGGTCATAAACAACCGCTACAAATGGAGGTGTAGTATGCAAATAAGTGTGGATGTACATAACTATATGGAAACTCTGGTAGGTCATGTCTTGGCTACCGAGGAATACGTGTCTAATTATACCAACGAACAATTGGCCGATCTCGCGTGTTTGGCTTTAGGTCAGCTAAAACCTATCTATATTCGTTTTGATATCGATTTCCTGTCAGCATTACCTGAAGATAAATTGGTGCTCTATAAACGCAATAGTGAGATCGCGGTCAAAAATGCTGAAAGTATGATTATTGACGATCGAAGACGCGAACGTGACGACAATGTGCCCGTTATATTTAGTCAACACAATTTTGATGATGACGTAGAATTGCAATGGTATGAAAAGCCGTTGTTGAACCATAAACAGTCATGATAGTTTAGAGTGAATACGGTCATTTAAGGAGTAAAAAACGTGGGATTCTTTTCTAGATTATTTGGTGGCAAAGAAAAAACCGAACAAAAAGTAGAGATTGAGCCGGTCGAATATAAGGGTTTCAATATCTATCAAGATGCCATTGCAGAATCTGGTCAATACCGTGTTGCTGGGCGAATCGAGAAAGAATTCGATGGTGAGATCAAAACTCACCGTTTTATTCGTTCAGATGTTGTTTCAAACAAAAAAGATGCCGATGAATTGATGCTTAAAAAATCACAGATGTTCATTGACCAAATGGGTGACAATATATTTAGCTAACCAATTAGGGTTAGAATTGATGTTGGTCATCATTTAGAGAGCTTTCAGTGTATATGCTGAAAGCTCTTTTTAGTTTTAGGGACAAAGAACAGCTAGTAGGTTGTTATTAAAAGGATTATTTGCAAGTGGTTTGACCTCTTAGTTCGAGACGGTCATCATTTCTTCAAATGAAGCGCTCAAATTCCATCCAAATCGTTATAAGTAATAACTTTTCCTGTTCTTTGAACAAAACGCTTGAAGTATTAGTTGTCGTTAGATACAAACGAATAAGTCATTCGTGCCAATAGTCAAGGAATAGCTATGCAAATTGGTGTACCAAGAGAAACACTCGCAGGTGAAACGCGAGTCGCTGCTTCGCCGAAATCGGTAGAACAGCTTCTAAAATTAGGATTTGAAGTTTGTGTTGAATCACAAGCAGGTGCGTTAGCAAGTTTTGAAGATTCAGCTTATGAACAAGCTGGAGCAAAAGTTGTCACCGCAGATGAAGCTTGGAAATCCGAAATTATCTTTAAAGTTAATGCTCCCATCGTTGACGAGTCTAAAAATGAAATCGATCTTCTTAAAGATGGCGCAACATTGGTCAGCTTTATTTGGCCTGCTCAAAATCCAGAATTAATGGAACAATTGTCCAATCGCAACATCAACGTGATGGCGATGGATTCTGTACCACGAATTTCAAGAGCTCAGGCGTTAGATGCATTGAGCTCTATGGCAAACATCGCGGGTTACCGTGCTGTTGTTGAAGCGGCGCATGAGTTTGGTCGATTCTTCACAGGTCAAATTACAGCGGCAGGTAAGGTTCCACCAGCGAAAGTACTGGTTGCAGGTGCGGGTGTTGCTGGTCTAGCGGCAATTGGTGCAGCAGGTAGCTTAGGTGCGATTGTTCGTTCATTCGATGTTCGTCCTGAAGTAAAAGAGCAAGTAGAGTCGATGGGCGCTGAATTCTTGGAAGTTGATTTCCAAGAAGACACTGGCGCTGGTGATGGCTATGCGAAAGAGATGTCTGAAGCATTCAATAAGAAAGCGGAAGAACTTTATGCGGCTCAAGCAAAAGACGTTGATATCATCATTACAACGGCACTGATTCCAGGTCGTCCTGCACCTAAGCTGATTACCAAAGAGATGGTAGATAGCATGAGTGCGGGTAACGTGATTGTAGATCTGGCGGCTGCGAACGGCGGTAACTGTGAATACACGGTTGCGGATCAAGTCATCACTACTGCGAATGGCGTAAAAGTTGTTGGTTACACCGATATGGTTGGTCGTTTGCCGACTCAATCTTCTCAGCTGTACGCGACTAACCTTGTTAACTTACTGAAACTGCTATGCAAAGAGAAAGACGGCAATATCAATATCGACTTTGAAGATGTTGTTCTGCGCGGTGTTACAGTGGTTAAAGAGGGCGAAGTCACTTGGCCAGCTCCACCAATTCAAGTCTCTGCTCAACCTCAACAACAAGCGAAACCAAAAGCAGCGAAACCCGAGCCTAAAGTTGAAGAGCCGGTTTCTCCATTTAAGAAAGCGGCGGGTATGGCGGTTGCTGTTGGTGCATTCGCTTGGATAGCGTCGGTTGCTCCTGCTGCGTTCTTATCTCACTTTACCGTTTTTGTTCTCGCTTGTGTGGTGGGTTATTACGTAGTTTGGAATGTTAGCCATTCTCTTCATACGCCTTTGATGTCTGTAACGAATGCGATTTCAGGGATCATTGTGGTAGGTGCGCTATTACAGATTGGACAAGGAAGCGGCGTCGTGACTTTCCTATCTTTTATCGCCGTTTTAATTGCAAGTATCAATATCTTTGGTGGCTTTACCGTGACCAAACGTATGCTTGAAATGTTCCGTAAAGACTAAGGAGTAACAGATGTCTGAAGGATTAGTACAAGCAGCTTATATTGTTGCTGCTGTATTCTTTATTATGAGCTTGGCTGGATTATCGAAACAGGAATCTGCACGTGCAGGTAACTATTACGGTATCACGGGTATGGCAATCGCGTTGATCGCGACGATCTTTGGCCCTCACTCAGCGGGTATTGTGTGGATCATCATCGCAATGGTGATCGGTGGTGGTATTGGTATCCACTACGCAAGAAAAGTAGAAATGACTGAAATGCCTGAGCTGGTGGCAATTCTGCACAGCTTCGTAGGTATGGCAGCGGTACTTGTGGGTTACAACAGCTACATCGATCCACCAGCGGCTGTGTCACTTAACCCTGCTGATATTCATGCAGAGCACGTGATTCACCTAGTAGAAGTGTTCCTTGGCGTATTTATCGGTGCTGTGACGTTCACAGGTTCGATTGTTGCGTTTGGTAAGCTTCGTGGCGTTATCTCTTCGTCTGCACTGAACATTCCTCACAAGCACAAATGGAACCTAGCGGCTATCGTTGTTTCTACACTGCTTATGATCATGTTTGTGAAAGCAGACGGCAGCATGTTTGCACTTATGGTAATGACACTTATCGCGTTCGCATTCGGTTACCACCTAGTGGCATCGATTGGTGGTGCAGATATGCCAGTGGTTGTTTCTATGCTGAACTCGTACTCAGGTTGGGCAGCAGCTGCGGCAGGTTTCATGCTTGCGAACGATTTGCTTATCGTAACCGGTGCATTGGTTGGTTCGTCTGGTGCGATTCTGTCTTACATCATGTGTAAAGCAATGAACCGTTCGTTCATTAGTGTTATTGCTGGTGGCTTTGGCCAAGAAGTCACAGTATCTGATGGCGATGAAGAGCAGGGTGAACACCGTGAAACTTCCGCTGAAGATGTGGCTGACATGCTTAAGAACTCTAAGTCAGTGATCATCACACCGGGATACGGCATGGCAGTAGCTCAAGCTCAGTACCCAGTGCACGAAATCACTGAGAAGCTAAGAGCGCAGGGCGTAAATGTTCGATTTGGCATCCACCCAGTTGCGGGTAGGTTACCGGGTCACATGAACGTACTGCTTGCTGAGGCAAAAGTACCTTATGATATCGTTCTTGAAATGGACGAAATCAACGATGACTTCGACGAGACAGATACTGTATTGGTTATTGGTGCCAACGACACCGTGAACCCTGCAGCACTGGAAGATCCAAACAGCCCAATTGCTGGCATGCCAGTTCTGGAAGTTTGGAACGCTCAAAACGTTATCGTATTCAAACGTTCTATGAACACAGGTTACGCCGGTGTCCAAAACCCACTGTTCTTCAAAGAGAACACACAGATGCTGTTTGGCGATGCGAAACAGAGCTGTCTAGGGATTTTAGAGCACCTTTAAGGTTTGTTCTAAAAACACCTGTAAACTAAGGAGCTAATTTGAGCTCCTTTTTTTGATCAGCGGAAAGGCATTCTTTGATAATCATTCACATATAATCGCAAAGATATCATCAAGAAACATCCGCCCTTGGATTGACGTGTCACTAAATCAGCGAACTAGTACGCAGGCACAGTACTGCCGCATTACCATGGAATTAACCGCTGATAGTCGTCATTCTCACTGTTTTTCATGCGGTTAAAAATTTATCTTTGATAGCGAATGGTATATATTTGATTGATCTATATGAATTTGCGCTGGTTTGTGATCATCAAAAGAAAATTTACGCTTCTTATCGCTACATTGTCAGTGTCAGTAAACGCGTTTGCTGACTCTTTGCCTGAGCGTATCGATAACTTCACCAAGCTCTTTGATCATGAAACGGCAGTTGAATCTTATGACATTCGACTGCTTCAGGCTGATTACCCAACTCGCTTGATCATGCCGTCTTCAATGCTGCCACAAACGGCAGAGTATCCGTTAAAAGACATCCAACGCTTATACCAGTTATCAAAAACGTGTAGCGGAAAGTTACCGTTAAGCCCTTTGATCACGGAGCCTTTGGTCTTCACTCGTGCGATGTGTAAAGGCACCAAGCTTTCAGACCGTTGGTTTAGTCGTAGTGGTTTGATTCACCCTGGTGGTGGTTCTTACGCTGCTCGTTACGTTGAGAAATACCCAGAAAAGTTCGATTCTTTGAAGCGTTACATGCACATTCAAGAGCGACCAAACGCTGAACATGACGAATTGCTGTCGCGTTTGCAGCAGATGGATAACGAAGCCATTACTGCACTATTAGCGGGTGCGAGCATGTTTGTTGAACTGGACGAAATGTGGGTAAAACGCGGCGATAGATACTACCTGTATAAAGAATCAGTCTGGAACGAAAACGCCACGCTCGCTGGGTTGTCGTTCAGTTTGTCTTCAGAAGGCAACAGTTGTTTTGTTCAACGTGGCAACGTCTGTTGGGAAATAGAAGATCATTCTGAACTGCTGCAAGTCGCTATGTTTATCTTGGTGATTGCCAACATCATGCTGGTGTTGGGTTGGGCCGTGTATCGTTGGAACAGTAAGAAACAAGAGATGAAGAGCCGTATGCTGGTTCTTCAAATCTTAACGCACGAATTAAGAACGCCGATTGCGAGTTTGTCATTGACGGTTGAAGGGTTCAGACGCGAATTCGAACACCTACCAGAATCGGTATATGATGAGTTCCGTAGATTGTGTGAAGATACTCGTCGTTTAAGACAATTAGCTGAGGCAAGTAAAGACTATTTACAGTCAGACAATCAACCACTCGCGACAGAGTGGGTGCCGAGTGTCGAAGAGTGGCTTCAGTACAAAGTTGAAGAAGATTTCGCGCCGGGAATTGAACTGCGTGTTAACAAAGATATTGCTGCAAAAGTAAACGTGTATTGGTTAGGAACGTGTATCGATAACCTGATCAGGAATGCTGTTAAATACGGTGTCGCACCAGTGATACTAGAACTGAATACTTCTGACAAGAAGCTGACATTCAAAGTTATAGATAATGGAGACTTGTCCCGCAAAGATTGGGGGCAACTAAGAAAACCATTCGTTAGTAAGAGTGGACTCGGTTTAGGTCTGACGATAGTGGAATCTATGGTCGGAAAAATGGGCGGTCACATGACGCTTATTGGCCCCCCAACAACATTTATTTTGGAGATACCTTGTGAAACAGACATTGCTTCTCGTTGAAGATGATAAAAATTTAGCTGACGGTTTATTAGTTAGCCTTGAGCAAGCTGGATATGAATGTTTGCATGCTGAGCTGATCTCTGAAGTTGAAGGCTATTGGGAACAAGCGGATCTGGTTATCCTAGACCGTCAACTTCCTGATGGTGACTCAGTAGATTCACTTCCTGGCTGGAAGAAAAAGAAAGACATCCCTGTAATTTTGCTCACAGCATTAGTTACAGTAAAAGACAAAGTAGCGGGCCTCGATTCAGGCGCTAACGACTACCTAACTAAGCCATTTGCAGAAGCAGAGCTGTTTGCTCGTATTCGTGCTCAACTTCGCTTACCAGATGCTGAAGAACAAGATGCATCAAAAGTCATCGCTCAAAATCTTGTTATCGATAAAGCAACTCGTGAAGTGTTTTTCAACGAACAAGAAGTAACACTAACACGTACTGAGTTTGACCTACTATTGTTCTTGGCAAGCAACCTTGGTCGCGTTTTCACTCGTGACGAGCTGCTTGATCACGTATGGGGTTACAATCACTTCCCAACAACACGTACAGTAGACACTCATGTTCTGCAACTTAGACAGAAATTGCCGGGTCTAGAAATCGAAACGCTACGTGGCGTTGGCTACAAGATGAAAGCGTAATGAAAAAAGCCTTACTTCCACTATTATTGCTGTCAGGTGTGCTCAATAGCGCACACGCAGCAGATTGGTTTAAGAACAGCGATGCTCTAACCCAAGTGCACAAACATTTATTGGATAATGACTTGTCCCAGATGTTTGATTCATTAGTGGAAGTTTGGCAGATCAATGCTTCTCAGTCTCGAGAAGATCACCTCAATGAACTGTTTGACCAAGCGTTGAATAAAGATTGTGGTAAAACCCTCACCAAAAAGACATTACCGGATTGGGTCAGTTCGGTGGTCGTGAAAAGACACGTCATTCAAAGCCCGGGACGAGATACATTCCGTGTTGCGATTGAGGTCGAATCTGATAACAACATCCAAGACATCACCTTCGAAAAATGGGTCGATAAAGTTGTTTCGTCTGATAGTGAATTCACCAAAGAGAACGAAGTTGTCAACAACGCCTCAGTTAATTTGTATCGTAAGCGCTATAACTTAGCGTCTCAGCTCGATTCTGGACTGTATCGTTTAAACGTGAAAGGCGATGGCGGTAACTCTTGGAGCACTTGGGTTATTCTTGGTGAAGTTGCCATGCGTCAGCAAGTTCGCTGGGCATCTAAAGACACGTGGCGTATCGATAAGAAAGAGCTGCTTAACCCTTATTGTCCACTTCCTAAACTTGAAGTTGGTTTGTACGATTATGTCGACGAACACTATGAAGAGGTCTGGGGAAAGAGTTATGAATCTGATTACCCGATGAATCTTACGGGTGAAGATCTACCCAATGATCGTTACGTACTTGCCGTTTCAATGGTGCATTCGCGTTGGCAAGGCGACATAGCGATAGAACAAGCACAAACTATCAGTAAAACTTATGATATTTCTAGCGAAGAAGAGTTAAAGTAATTTAAAATTGTGCCGTTAACTATGTAAGGGATCTAACAAAGATAAACGGCATGAAAAAAACTACTAAACTACTCGCAGCGTCAATTGCATTCGCCAGTCTTCCTCTTTCAGCAGCAAACTACGCCATTGAAGCGCGTGGTGATGCGATGGGTGGTGTTGGTGTTGTTTCTGCAAACTTCCTAACCGCTCCATTCTATAACCCAGCATTGGTGGCGATCTATCGTCGTAACGATGACATGGGCATGATTACACCAAGTTTTGGTGGTAGCTATAACGACCCTGATGACATGAAATCGAATATCGATAATGTTATCGACGCAACAAACACAGCAGATCTAAATGCCGCCCTTGATAAGCTCGATGGTAATCAAGCGAACGTTGAACTCGGTGGTGTTGTCGCATTTGCCTTACCTAATCAGTTTGTCGCAGCAAACCTTTTCGCGAAAGCCTACACAGAATCATTTGCAACACCTGACGTTTATACCACGGGTTCAGATACAGATAAGCTTGAATTATCTACGGTTGAAGCCGTTTCTATCGGTGTTACTGAAGTTGGTCTTTCTTTAGCAAAATACCAAACCTTTATGGGCCAACACATCTCATTTGGTGTCACACCTAAGATTCAACGTATTTACACGTATAACTACATCGCTTCGGTTAATGATTACGACTTGTCTGATGTAAGAGAAAATAGCAATGGCGAAACGGCATTTAACATGGATGCTGGTGCGCTTTGGTTCTTTGGCCCGTTCCGAGTGGGTGTTGCAGCAACGAACTTGATCTCTCGAGATATAGAGACGAAAGATACATCAAAAAGATTAGTGAGCACCACAGACTCAAGCAAGTATCATGATGTGGGTGGTAAATACACTTACCAACTTGAGCCAGTTTACACAGTTGGTGCTGGTATCGTGTCTGACTACTTTACGTTAAGTGTCGATTACGATTTGAATGAGACAGAAAAATTCACGTCCTTTGATGATAATGAGCAGATGATTCGTGTGGGTACTGAAGTCGACCTACTACGACAGCTTAAGCTAAGGGGAGGGTACTACAAGAACTTGGCTTATTCGGATTCGGAAGGAACAGTCACAGCCGGTATTGGTTTGTCTCCGCTTAATTTATTCCAGTTAGATATCAGTGCTAACTACACGAATGAAAATGCTATGGGCGCTTCTATCAATTTCCTTGCTAGTTACTAACAGTCCTTATATAGTTCTGCTCCTAAACAAAGGAGCAGAGCATGCTAAACGACTTACCAACCCTTTCTCACGAAGAACAACAGAAAGCTGTTGAACGAATTCAAGAAATGATGACTCAGGGCATCAGCACAGCACAAGCTATCAAAATCGTTGCTGAGCAAATTCGTGAAGAAATGAGTAATAAAGAAGAGTAGGGCATCAGCCCTTCTTTTTTAACACCTTAGTGCACTATAATTAAATATATTACCCTCTAGTATATTATCTCGTTCATACCAATACTTTATTCATCCTAAGTCTCGACCAGTCCAAGGCGATTAAGTTCAGCTTATTCAGTAAGTTACATCAGAGCAATCCACTTTATTGGCGTTTTTTGCTTTCTATTTGTAATTAAATTACAGCAAGATTTGAAAGTTGAACAATTGCCATTTTGGGTGTCAGTATTTGTGTCGCTATGCCTAAGTGGTTAAATATATGGCGCTTTTGAGTCTAGTGACACTGTAACTTCGATTTTGAAAGCATATGATCAGGAGAATGTGCGTAAATAGATGATTGGGCATTTGAACTAAGAACAGAGCTAAATAAGTAGTAACCGAACTGCTCAATATCGATAGCAGGATCGATTTAACTCGGCTTAACCCAATCTTAGTCGGTCAAATATGCGAATGTCAGAATAGAAATTTAGGAACATAGAGACGTAAAGAAGCTCTTTATAGCGCAGTAATCTGGGAGGATACGATCACCCTGAGAGTGTCCTACTGCCGCGTTATTTCGGGTAAGAAGAGGGAGCTTCAAGATGTGAGTCGATTGGAGTAGATATGCCGAGTCAGCAAAGCTTATTTACGACTTCGTTTAATCAGCTGTTGAGAATCTATCGGCTACTATACGATGCAGATAGCGACAGAGCATTAATTGAGTGTTGTATGGCTTTAGCTGTAGTCTCACGAACCTTAATAAGACGTAACGACTTGGTTTCGTCCGTTGTCCTTGGCTTGGTAGAGCGCTTGATCTGCGCGTTTAATGGCAGAACGAATTGATTCATTCTGCGTCAGTTGTGTAAATCCACCAGATGCAGTGATCACAAGTTTAAATGGCCAATAAGTTTGCTCAAGAGCATCATAGAGATTAGTGATACTTTCGTTACACTGTAGCGTAGTTTGATCGATGCAGACCAGTAAAAACTCCTCACCACCCCAACGATACAATAAGTAGTGCTCACCGAGGCTATCGCCTGCTGTAGAGACAAACTGAATCAGAACCTGATCACCCACTTCATGGCCGTATTGGTCGTTTACTTGCTTGAAATGGTCTAGGTCGAATAGAGCGATATGAATCGACTTACCTTGTTGCGCAAGACGTTCAAAATCATAGAAGGTATCCAACGCTTCTGTTCTGTTTCTGCAGCCAGTTAAAGGGTCGGTTGTTGCCTTTACCTTTAACTCTTCGATCTCTTGGGTTAACAAATGCCTTTGTTCTGCCGCAACGTTTTTCGCTCGCTTGGCGATGTATAAAGCACAAGATATGTAGTAGAGCGCGTACATCACCCATAATCCGATCAACATCTTTCCTAGCACAACACGGTCCATCGTCTTGCCATGGAATACAATACTTTTCACCGTGAGCTTATGGTGACCGTCTAGCGTACTAGCGCCAAGTCCAAGCTCAACAGACACGGCATTGGTAATGTCTACCGCACTATTAGTAATAGGGTGGTTGTAATAGTCAATCCACCAAAGCGGAACATTGAAGTAATCTAAGTCGATGTTGCCTATATCGGGTAATGAGAAATCTAAGCGATTGAACTTGTTAGACATCGCGTCGCCTTGAACGCTGTAGTTTTCATCGTAGTTACGAATGTAGAAACGAAATCTCGGGTTCTCTTGGCCTTGGTAATCCATGTTGATAGTGACTGAATCATAGGTAGAGAGATCGAGCCCTTTGCCTTCTGTCGATATTACGAATTCAATCTCACAGAATGGAGCGCTATAAGTTCGTTTTAAGTCACACTGTAACTCAATTCCATCTTTTGAGTTATGTAGTGAACCTATCGTGCCACCATCATGGTCTCTGTCAGTGTTAACAAGGGTCGGGTATCTGTCTGGTGTGATGATGTAGTTCTTATCCATGATAGTACGAAAAGAGATCAGCGACAGTAGGGTGACTGCCAGGCAAAAAATAGACAGGAATATGTTGAGTTGTCTGAAAGCTTTATCGCTCATAATATTAATTCGTACGCATGACCGTGTGATTATGCGCGATGCCTTATTTTGGCGCAACCAAAGATTACTTTTGAATAGTGGTGTTGTGGAATCGTAGCATCCAAAAACGAACAACCAGCCGACTTTATACAGGAAACAGATTTATTAAGTTCATAATGAGATCAAAGCGCCCTCGTATTTTGTTGTTTTTGCTTGATATTTAATCAATAAGTACGGTTTTTACGGGGTTAATAATGTGGCTGCATAAATATACAGTTATATCTAAAGGGCATGTTTTAGTTGCAGTGTCACTTTGATATGGTTGTGGCTAGTAGTTGAAGTCTAGAAGAATTTAAATTGTTATAGATATTGATTTAACCCGTTGTTATAAATGGTTAATCGCTGTTAACTGTACTCGAGTTGACGTTGTAGAAACCTTTATCAAGGCTTTTGGAGCCAATTTATGAAAAAGATCTTTGGGAAGGAAGATCATTGCATGGAATAGAGCATGTAACTGAATTATTCGAAAATTCCGTATTGGGGGCGTTTATGTCAGGACATCTGGTACTTGAATCAATTCTTGTCCAGATGCTTGAATCTAATTCTACAGACGCAGATAACGGAAGGTATTTTGAGTGGAGTTTTCGTCGGAAGGTTGATGCCTCAGAAAACAGAGGAATCATTAACCAAAACACAGCGGAATTTCTACGCGGTGTGAATAACATTAGAAATCGATTGTCGCATAAGCTTGGCACTCCAATAACTTTTGATGAGGCATTTAAACTGGCAGGATTAGCCGCGGCTGGAGGTATCGATTTTTCTGAAAGCACAATTTATTTGGATAAATCGAGGTCTTTTCATGAATATGGTATTGAAGGTGTAATCCAAGAAGTTTTCCAAAATGCAGCTCAAGATTTATTGTACTTGTTGGATGATGAGAGCTTTCTCGAAAACTTTGTAAGAGCACGAAATTCCTAACGAGTCTGAATTGGCAGGTAACTCACAACAGAGTTCAGCGTGTGGAGTTGATTAACAACACGCTCGTGTGTGTGAAATCTGAAGCGAAACGAACAGCGATACACACAAGGTTGACACACAGTACCTGGAATCATTGGTGTAAATAGAAATAGTGGTAAGTTGGATCAGAAGAACAAAAAGTTCTCGTTATTAAAGTTGTTGTTTAGAACGATGTAGACGTTCGCCACGTCAACGCGTTGAAATAAACAAACAAAACTCATAAAACTAATGACATGAAGGACTTAATCCGGCGTTGTGTGCAAAATCCTTAAGGACTAAGGTACTGAAACCGCTCAGATTTCAATGCTCATGACTGCGTATTATGTACGTTATGTTAAATTGAATTTGGTGTTTATAAGGCAGGTATCTTTATGTGATGCCCTGCCTTTATTTGTTGTCGATATTCTCTGATTTATACTGTGTATTTAACCATAATGGTTATTTACCATAAAATACCTAATATCCAGTGATAATAATCTTCGATTTTAACCCTGGTATTAGTTAGAGATTAACCGCCAGCGAATTTAACTTTGTAGCCTTTCTTTTCAAGATGCGCTTTGATCTTGTCTCGCGCGTCACCTTGAATTTCGATGTTGCCATCTTTTACTGAGCCACCACAGCCGCAAACTTTCTTAAGTTCTGCTGCCATGAGTTTTAATGGTGCGTCATCTAGGTCTAAGCCAGTTACGACAGAAACGCCTTTGCCTTTACGGCCTTTGGTTTCTTTTTGGATTCGAACAATCCCATCGCCTTTAGGACGTTGGACTTTCTCTTCTTCAGGCTTAATACGACCTGTTTCTGTTGAATATACTAGGCTCATAATTTACTTCTTTTGTTGCTCTGCTTTTTGTTTTGCGAGTAAGTAAGCTTCTATATGACGTTGGATAGCAATTTTGCCGCCTTTAATTAGGCGACCGTTAAACATGCAATAACACGCATTAGGCTCACCGGTGTCATTCTTGATTTGGTAGCCGTTGAAGTTTTCCGTCGAACCACCAGTTCCTCTCGACTTACTTAACGCAGTGAACTCTTTTGGATCAATAATAGATGCGGTTTCAATCCACCAATCAATACTCTTCTTAACGGCAGCTAGGTTGCCTTGAATAACATTATTTTTTAACTTCGCACGCCAAACCGTGTTAGTGGCATCCGTCGATTGAAGATGGATGCTTCGGTAAATTGAATTAGCCATATCTATTGATCATCTTTTTGTTTTCGCTGCATTAATCATAAGTATACTTTTAATGATATCAAGCATAATATGGCAAAAACACCTGCTAAGGTACGGTAATTTGAGAAAAAAAGTCCCTATTTTATCTGACTTTGTGATAATTAATTCATTTGTTGAAAAATTGAACAACAGTGCGTCAATTGAAATTATAGATGAGTTAACAGGACACCAGTATTCTCGCAATTCATTGTTAGGCATCTACAGTGATTGGAATCGCTACAACACGTTCTGTAGTAAAAACCGTATCAATACGCTCCCTGCATCTGTTACCGCTATTCGTCGCTTTTTAGAGACTGAATCTAATGACAGAAAATATGCATCACTAAAACGTTACACTGCAACGCTTAGCTTGTTACACACTGTGCTAGGCTTCGCTAATCCTATCAAACATCGACAAGTTCGCTTTACCCTGCTCTACTTGCAAGCTCGAATGGCGGGCGATTCAAAGCAAACTTACGCCATGACATCTGCACATCTCACTGAGTTAAACACATTGCTCTCGCATGAAAAGGCCAACTTAAAAGAGATTCGTGACATTGCTATTTACAATGTGATGTTCGAGTGCGCTCTGAAGCGTTCAGAACTTAAGTTGTTATCGACGAATGACATAGAAAGTACCGATAGCGATTACCAAATCACGATTAAGGATTCTGTGTACCAACTTTCGCAAGTCGCGAGTTTCGCTCTGGGTCGTTGGCTTTCGTTTATTGGAACGCAAGAGGATTTGCCCGTATTCCGTGCAATAGATAAGCATGAAAACATCGGGCTTCAACCTTTGGATGATTCGTCTATCTATCGAATTTTACGCAGAGCGAGTGATTTACTTCAGCTTGCAGAAAACCACCATTTCTCAGGTAACTCGATTCGGGTTGGTGCTGCACAAGAGCTGTCTAAACAAGGTCTTAAGGTAAAAGAAATTCAGGATTTTGGGCGTTGGCTCAGCCCTGCTATGCCAGCGCAATATGTGGGTTATTCTGGGACTGCTGAGAATGAGAAAATGAAATTCAAAGCGCTAATACCTTGGCAATAAGCTTTGGCCGTTAGATCACTAAACTCCTCAAGGAAATTACGAATAGCATCATCGGTGTTAAAAAATTGGCATCTAAAAACTAATAATGCCTTGGCGGAAAGCTCAAGGCATTATGTTGTTAGGTTCAGATGAACTAAGCAAGGCTCGTTCTAACGCAGTTCTCTAGGAACTGACTGAACTTATGACCATCATGTTCCACCATTTTAGGGAACATAGAAATTGGCGTCATACCTGGGAAGGTGTTTACTTCGTTTAGGTAGATCTCGTTATCTTGTGTTAAGAAGAAATCGATACGAGATAGATGACGAAGTTTCATTTGTGTAAACACTTTACGCGCACTGTCTGCGATCAAATCACGCTGTTCGTCAGTCAGGTTACTTGCTTCAACTTCAGTGATTGAGTGGCTGTCTGCACTGTACTTCTCTTCATAAGAGTAAAACGCGCCATTTGGTGCAATCACCTCGCCCGGCTTACTAATGTGTAATTTACCATCGATTTCATATGCTGCGACTTCTAGTTCTCTTGGTACCACTGATTTCTCAACAAGTACTTGATCTGAGAAGGTGAATGCTTTGTTGATCGCTTCGCTTAAATCTTCGATTTTGTTGACTTGATAACAACCAACCGAAGAACCTTGACGTGCAGCCTTCACGAACACTTTGTCCCAAGTTTCAAAAGCTTGAGTTGCTTGTGCGTGAGCTTGTTCCGTGTTGTCTGATAAGAACAGGTATGGTGTGTTTGGAATGCCCAGTGCGTCATACCACAGTTTTGATGTGATTTTATTGAAGCTATTGTTGCTCGCCTCAGAGCCACAGCCTAGGTATGGAATCTTAGCCATTTCGAACAGTGATTGGATATCACCCGTTTCACCTGGAAAACCGTGAATACAAGGTACGATGAAATCGACTTTCGATTCTAGATTGTCGCCACGTAGGGTTTGATCGTTAATATCAAGGTAAACCAATTCACCTGAATCAAGACACCAGCCTTCGTTCTTTATCTCAACTCTTACAACGTTGAAATCGGCAACGCTATTGAGTTGTTCAAAAAGGTAATTGGCTGAAACTAAAGACACTTCATGCTCTGAAGATCCACCGCCGCAAAGTAGAAGAATGTTTGTGGTGTTCATGGGTAAAATCGGTCCTTGAAACTAGGAATACTGACTTCAATGATAAACAAAAGTCGAGATAGGTACAGTGTTTTGATTGTCAAAATTGCGTTCGAAAGATTGAGCGATTAACTATTAAACAAAACAGCGAGTCTTAAAACAAAAGAAGGAGCAGTCGCTCCCTCTTTTATGAATCAAAACTTAGTTTAACTTGTTAAGCGTTGGGTATTCAGAGTTCTTGATGTCATCAATACTCTTAACGAACGGCTTTAAGTTTTGGAAAGTGGTTGGCAGTGTTGAAATCGCCTTTTTCGCTTCTAAGCGTGTTGCGTAGTCTCCGTAAAGTACTGTGAACCACTTCGTGCCGTTTACCATTTTGTAGTTTTCCCAAACTGGTTGAGAAGTTGTTGGTAGCATTTTCACGAAAGAGTCGACTTTACTTTGGCTGCCAACAGCAACAACTTGAACCGTGTAACCAAAGCGCTGGTTCATGTCTTGTTGTTTCTTCGTCGGACCTGTCACGGTTGCAACTGGTTTAGCCCTAGTTGTTTGAGTGACTTTCTGTTCTACAGGTTCAGTCTTGATAACGTTAACGACGTTCTCTTCAACAACGCCTGTTTGCTCAGATTGAGATACAACTGGAGCTTCAACTTTGGCAGTTTTGTACTCTTCTTGATAACTGTCTGAAGTCACATCCGTGATGTAGTTTTCAGATACACATGCAGCCAAGAGCAGAGGCAAAGTCGCAATTGCAATTTTTTTCATGGAAAGCTCTATGTCCTTAATAATAATTACTATAAATCATGCCGATACGTCGGTTTAGAATCAAGTTAACTTTGAGATTATACACCATTAGTGGGTGACCTATTTCACAAACTTTATGCAGTGTTTGCTTATTCATCTTAATTCGGTGAATTTGCCATCAACCTGTCGTCGAAAAGTAAGTTACGATGAACTTACGTGCATTGCTAGGATATGTCTATGAATCATCTTGATCCCCTACTCAAACCCCGCTCTATCGCAGTTGTTGGCGCTTCGCAACGAGAAACGCGCGCGGGTTATATCGTTATGAATAATTTATTGCACGGGGATTTTAAAGGTGCGGTGATGCCGGTTACACCGAAATACGATTCTGTGGCAGGCGTACTCTCTTATAAGAACATCTTGTCACTGCCTATCGTTCCCGATCTTGCCATCTTGTGTACCAACGCGACACGCAATGTTGTCATTTTTGAAGAGTTGGCCGAGAAAGGCATTGTGTCTGTTATTGTCCTTTCTTCAGACATGCAACAGCTAAGTGATAATGGTGAGACGTTTGACGAAAGATGCCTAGCGATTGCAAAAAAACACAATATTCGCGTGCTCGGTTCAAACAGCTTAGGGGTTATTGTCCCTTGGCTAAACCTAAATGCCTCTTTCTCTCCTGTTACTGCACTTCCCGGAAAAATTGCGTTTGTTTCTCAGTCTGCAGCGGTTTGCACCACCATACTCGATTGGGCCAACGACAAAGAGATTGGCTTCTCTGCGTTCATATCAATCGGTAATGGCAGTGACATCGAGTTTTCGGAACTGTTGGATTACTTGAGTACCGATTCTCACACCGAAGCAATCTTGCTCTATGTCGATAGTATTACTGATGCCAGGCGTTTTATCTCTGCAGCTCGAGCAGCATCACGTAACCGACGAATCCTCGTATTAAAAGGCGGCCGCACGGCGAAAGGACGAGCTGCTGCTATGGCACATACTGGCGGCGCTGACACACTAGATATTATCTATGACTCTGCAATCCGACGCAGTGGCATGTTGCGAGTTAAGAACTTACATGAGCTGTTTGCCGCGGTAGAAACCCTAACTCATTCTGTGCCACTGCGTGGTGAACGACTTGCTATTGTCACTAACGGCGGCGGCCCTGCGATTATGGCGGTGGATACACTGTTTGACCGTGGTGGTAAATTAGCAGAACTCTCTGATGACACACTTGATAAACTCAGCAAGGTCTTACCATCCAGCTGGTCTCACAGCAATCCTATCGACATTGTTGGTGATGCTGGCGATCAGCGTTACATCGATACCATTAACACTCTGCTTGATGGTGATGAATCGGATGCCATTCTGATTATGCACAGTCCTTCGGCAGTCGCGCATTCGGCTCAAACTGCAGAGAGAATTATCGAAGCGATCAAGAAGCACCCTCGTCATAAACGATTCAATATTTTGACCAATTGGTCTGGTGAGCTCACCGCAAGGCCTGCGAGAAAGCTGTTTACTGAAGCGGGAATTCCAACCTATCGAACGCCAGAGAGTTCGGTGGTTGCCTTCATGCACTTAGTCGAATACCGACGTAACCAGCGTCAGTTAATGGAAACGCCAACCACGGCTGAAAAAGTACATATTGAAGACTTGGCCGATGCGAAAAGTTGGATTGAACGCCAACTACTGGATAAAGATACAGTTAGCCTTGATACCCACCAAAACAGCCAATTTTTCAAACACTTCAACTTGGACGTTCTACCGACTTGGATTGCTTCTGACCCAAGTGAGGCGGTACATATTGCTGAAACGATTGGTTATCCCGTTGCGGTAAAACTCCGTTCACCTGACATCGCGCATAAGTCAGATGTACAAGGTGTGATGCTTAATCTAAGAAACAGCAGCGAGGTCGCTAATGCCGCTCAAGCGATTCTCGACCGATCTCAGTTGTCATTCCCTACCGCCCATATTCACGGTTTGTTGATTCAAGGCATGGCTAAGCTAGCCGGCGGCCAAGAGCTTAGAGTTAAAGTAACAACCGATGAAACCTTCGGGCCGATTATCCTACTCGGCCAAGGGGGCTCTGAATGGGACGAATCGATCGACGCGGCAGCCGCATTTCCACCGCTCAACATGACACTGGCTCGTTACCTGATTATTCGAGCGATAAAGAGTGGCAAGATCCGTTTGCAGAAATTACCTAACCCGATCGATATCGAGGGGCTTTCTGAATTGTTGGTTCGTATATCTCAAATGGTGGTTGATTGCCCTGAAATACATGATTTGGATATCCACCCAGTACTTGCCAATGGAGATAAATTCACAATATTGGATGCCGATATCATCTTGAAAGCCTATGAGGGGGACCCACAAGAACGACTTGCGATTCGCCCGTACCCCGTTGAACTGGAAGAGACGATACAGTTGAAAGACGGTACTGAGGTACTGCTGCGCCCTATTCTTCCTGAAGATGAACCGCTTCACGCTGACTTTATTAACCGAGTATCAAAAGAGGATCTCTATAAACGCTTCTTTAGTGATGTCGGTGAGTTCAATCATGAAGCATTAGCGAACTTTACTCAGATCGATTTTGATAGAGAGATCGCTTTTGTTGTGGTGCGTAAGGAACAAGGCGTTCCAGCGATCATTGGTGTATCTCGAGCGCTAATTAACCCAGAGAACACTGATGCTGAGTTTGCGATACTGATTCGTTCAGATCTTAAAGGTGTTGGCTTAGGTCGTATTCTGATGGCTAAAGTTATCGATTACTGCCGTGCGAAACAGACCAAGCAGATGTCTGGAATGACGATGCCAACCAATAGAGGAATGCTGACACTAGCTCAAAAACTCGGTTTTAAGCTAGATATCAGTTTTGAAGATGGCACGGCAGATATGGTGCTACATTTACTTGAGTGACCATGTCTTTTTAAGGTGTTGAATACACCAAGACTTGGCGTCGCCCATTTTATTGCGTCGCCAAGCCATTACTATATCAATCGGCTGCGGTTCGGTACCGGCAATCTGTTTTAAAACACCCGATTCGATCAAAGGCTTAGCAACACTACAAGGCAAGGTACCAATACCTAGCCCCGTAGTTAACGCTTCTACTTTTGCGGAGAAGCTTGTTACTGTTAACCGCGGCTGCTTCTCTAGAATATTACGACTTAAAGCTGGTTGATCGCGGGCTGTATCCGCAATTGCAATTACCCTGTAACTTTCCCTAGCCTTTTGGTCAAATTCGCCAGAGCGCTTGTGAACGTAATGATTGGATGCTGCTACCCAAACCATTTCCATTTTCCCAATTACGTCACTTTTCATGTCGTTTGGAATCGTGTCGACCTTCGGGCACACCAGTAAATCTGCACGGCCATCGGTCAGTGACTCCCAACAACCTGCTAGGATCTCTTCTTGCAATCGAACACGTGTCTTACTGATTTTTCCTAGTTCATCGACAAGTGGAAAGAAATTGGCAATTGGGATGATGCCATCAAAGGCGATGGTCAAATCCAGTTCCCAACCATTGGCTAGAATGCTCGCTTCGTTTACCAATCTCTCTGTCGCACCAAGAATTACTCTGCCTTGCTCCAGTATCAATTGCCCTGCTTCCGTGAAGTTTGCACGGTGGCCTGAACGGTCAAAAATCATGATATCTAGGTCTTGCTCGAGCTTCTGAATTTGATAACTGAGTGATGAGGGTGCTCGATCCATTTCATTGGCCGCAGCGGCGAAACTTCCACGTCGATCAATGGCATCTAGGATGTGTAACGCTTCAAGTGTTATTGGGCTATGCATCAGTTTCCTACTTTATAAATGAGAGGTTGATCGCAAAAATGGAAGCATTCACCAGATAAATGGAACCATTAAAGGTCTTTTAATACAATGAGTTATACGGTTTAAGCATGCTTTTAATGATAAAAGTATAAATAAATTGAAATGCAAATAATAGTAATTATCATTTAGATCCAATATTATCTTTCGCGAAATCAAGATAATACTATGGAATTAAGGTAACTATCAGATGTATAAGCAATCCCTACTCTCTGCTTCAATCGTTTTAGCGCTTTCATCAACATCAGCCTTTGCTGAAGATTATGCCCTATTTGACGAGGTTGTTGTATCTTCAACTCGTACGAATCAACAACTTGAAGATGTTGCTGCGTCGGTAACTGTGATTAACGATAAAGATATCGAAAAGAACATGGTAACGGATGTAGAAGACTTATTTAAGTACACGCCAGGAGTCACGGTAACTACGAATTCTCGTCAAGGGATTCAAGGTATTAATATCCGAGGCATGGAAGGTAATCGAGTTAAGGTTATCGTTGATGGCGTCTCACAAACTAGCCAGTTCACTCCAAGCGGTACTCAGTCATATAACTTCATCAACTCTTCACGTATTGATGTTGATACGGACATGTTGAAGTCTGTAGAAATTGTTAAGGGTGCGGCCTCTTCTTTATACGGTTCAGATGCAATTGGTGGTATCGCTGCGTTCGAAACAAAAGATCCAAGTGACTTCTTGAAAGGTAGAGATTTCGGTGGCCATGCTAAATTCAACTACTCTTCTTCTGATAATACATTTAGTGAGTCTGTTGCCTTAGCTAATCGTATTGGCGATCTTGAAACTCTTGTTGCTTATACTCGCAGAGATGGTGAAGAAATTGACAACTTCGGTACACCTGACGAGCAAGAAACTCAGAACAATAATTTGTTGGTCAAGCTTCAATATCAATTGAACGAACAACACCGTTTAGAGTTCTCCGGTAACTTCATTGAGAATTCTGGTGATACTGATTTAAATAGTGCAAGTTACACCGACTACACTGGCGAAGACTCAACTAGCCAACAGCAAATTGGTATCAAACATATTTGGGATGCCAACCTAGCGTTTGCTGATCGCGTTACTTGGCAGGCTGACTGGTTGAGTAAAGAAGAAAACGGTATAACGAATCGTACATCTAACGGTGGTATGTTCTTACCGCCAGCAGGTAACGTTCAGAAAAAAGACTATATCTACGAAGATGAAGGTTATCAGTTTGACGTGCAATTCGATAAGTTCTTTATGACGGGTAACGTAGAAAACTACTTTATTTACGGTGCTTCATACTCTGACAAAGATATTAAAAACGTTAATCATGAATATAACTCTATCAGTGCAGACCAAGTTATTTTCTATATCCCAGCCGCATCTGAAAGAAAGTACGGATTCTTTGCACAAAATGAAATGACGATCGGAAATTGGATGATTACTCCGGGCGTTCGCTTTGATGGTTTTGAAACGGATCCAGGTGACACAAGCCAAAACCCAAGTGGTAACCCAGCAGAAGACTATGCTAAATACTCTGATTCAGCGGTAACGGGACGTTTGGGCACAACTTATACTCTAAACGATGAGAACAAAATCTTCGGTCAAATTAGCCAAGGCTTCAGAGCACCAGATTTCCAAGAACTTTACTATTCATTTGGTAACCCAGCGCACGGCTATCTAAATGCCCCTAACCCAGACTTAGAAGCTGAAGAAAGTATTTCATACGAGCTAGGTTGGCGTCATAACACAAATTATTCATCAAGCGAAATCGCTATCTTCTACAGCGATTATGATAACTTTATTGATAACGTAGCAGTTAGTGGCTCAGCTACTCCTATGGATCCTACAATATATAAGAATGTTAATATTGATGAAGCTGTGATCAAAGGTATCGAGGCTTCAAATACGTTGTCTTGGAACAGCTTCATGCCTGTACAAGGTGTGAGTACTCGTGTTGCAGCAACGTACACAGAAGGCGAAGACGGTGAAGGCAATCCTCTTAACAGTGTGAACCCTTGGAACGCAGTAGTTGGATTTAACTATGATGCTCCTTCAGCAATTTGGGGTACATCCCTGAACATTAGTTACACTGCTGGTAAGAAGTCTAGTGATATCAATAGTGTTGGTTTGTCTGATGAAATTTTACCAACTGATTCAGCAACAGTGGTCGACCTAACTGCATACTACTTGCCGATGAAGGATCTTACGCTTAGAGCAGGTCTTTTCAATGTTACGGACGAAGAGTACTACTCGTGGAATGACGTTCGTGGATTCTCACAAGAAGATAAAGATTACACACAAGCTGGTCGTAACTGGTCTATTACAGCTAAGTACGAATTCTAATTCGTTACAAACCTAAATTGCAGAAACTAAAAAGCCAGCTATATGCTGGCTTTTTTCTATTTCACTAAAAATTGTATAAAAAAGGTATAAAGTGAAATTACTTCTCTGCCATTTCTTTCTTAACCATTACTGCAGCAGCAACGATGAAAGTGATGATTAGGCCTAGTTCCATGATTAACTCCAAAGAAAATTAACATTAAACATATAATTCGCGTGCATAGTAACACAACGAATACAGAATGATACTTTTTAACCACTAATTTACTTTTTATTCGATTTAGATCAAAAAAGATGCCCTAAAGCATCTTTTTATAAGTTAACCATTCATGAAACAACTAGATTAACTAGGAAAACCATCAGGGTTAGTTGACTGCCAGAGCCATGTATCTTCGGTCATTTCTGTCAGTGTACGTGTCGCGTTCCACCCAAGCTCCTTCTGAGCTTTAGCCGGATCTGCCCAGCACTCTGCGATATCGCCAGGACGACGCTCAACAAGTTTATATGGTATTTCCTTGCCACTCGCTTGTTCAAACGCCTTAACCATGTCTAAAACGCTTGAACCATTGCCCGTACCAAGGTTGTAGATATGAAGACCGTCTTTACGCCCTACTTTCTCAAGTGCCGCAATGTGTCCATCAGAAAGATCCATTACGTGGATGTAATCACGAACGCCAGTGCCATCTTTAGTTGGATAATCGCTACCAAATACCGATAAGAATTCACGGCGGCCTACGGCTACTTGAGAAACAAACGGCATTAGGTTGTTTGGAATGCCTTGTGGATCTTCACCTAGCTCACCACTTGGATGTGAACCAACAGGGTTAAAGTAGCGAAGTAGCGTGATGCTCCAGTCTGGATTCGCTGTTTGGAAGTCAGTAAGACACTCTTCAACCATTAACTTACTGCGCCCGTATGGGTTAGTCGCGCTTGTTGGGAAGTCTTCTGTAATAGGAACACTAGCAGGATCGCCATATACCGTTGCTGATGAACTGAATACCAGTGTTTTTACACCAGATTCGCGCATCGCACCAACAAGAACCAAAGTGCCGTTCACATTGTTGTCGTAGTATTCAAGAGGCTTCTCAACCGATTCTCCTACGGCCTTTAGGCCCGCAAAGTGGATAACCGCTTCAATATTGTGTTGCTTCATTGTTTCAGCTAAGAGTGCCTTATCGCGAATATCGCCTTCAATGAAATTAGGGCGAACACCAGATACTTTCTCGATACGATCAAGAACGCTTGGCTTACTGTTGTACAAGTTATCGAAAAGAACAGGTGTCATGCCTGCGTTAATCATCTGGATACTTGTATGGCTGCCAATGTAGCCCATGCCACCTGTAACTAAAACATTCATGTTTAGTAGACCTTTAATTAAAAATACTCAACCTATCACTTATGATACAACAACTTAGGTGCTGGTCACAAACCTCTGGAGCTATTCGCTCTCATCAGAGAACACAAACTGACCTTTCCCTTTATGTTTAGCTTGATACATCGCCTCATCGGCAAGTTTCAATATCCCATCAAGGTCTCGTTCTGCCCCGTCGACTAAATGAATGCCTAGGCTTGCTCCAACATGCAGTGAGCGCTGTTTATAAGTCACTTCTTGCTCGATAAGCCCCAACAAACGTTCAGCTAACTTAGCTAACAAGGTCTTGTTTGTCTGTTTAATAATAAGAACAAATTCATCGCCCGACAAACGAGCCACTAAATCACCGGCTCGCACTTGGGATAAGAGGCGGCTAGAGACTTCTTTGAGTATTTCATCACCTGCATCATGACCATAGGTGTCATTGACGTGCTTGAAACCGTCTAGATCTAAGTAGATCACAGCGAAGTGTTGATTTGAATAATGGCTAGACGTAACAACATCATCTAAAAACTTGTACAGTTGTGCCCTATTGGCTAAGCCAGTCAATGCATCGTGATGAGCCAAATGTTCGAGCCTTTCCATCTCTTTGACATTAGATAAGTCTGATAACGTTAGTACCATATCAAACTCGCCTTTTTTGCTGTCAGATAGAACTCGGTTCACTTTGACGAACATCGGAACCACGGTGCCGGATACATTCTTCTCCCACACCTCTCCTTGCCATTGACCATAATTTTCCAATGAGCTTCGAATTGTTGGCATTAATGATGAAAACTGCTGCCAAGAGAAGACTTCAAAAGGTGTTTTGCCCACCAGCAGATCTGCGTGATAGCCAAGTAGCTGTGTGATTGCTGGGTTAACCATGGTGATCACGTTTGACGAGTTCAGCACGATCAATCCATCTTTACTGTTCTCAAAAACACCGGCTGCAATACGTTGACGGCTCATGGCGGTTTCTATATCGGTTACGTCTTGTATAGCAAACAAGGTATTCCCGTTTTTGGATAGCGATCGGCTGCTCACCTGAAGCCACTGTTTATTTTGAAAGAGATCAGTAGCTTCGATTAACTCATCGTTTAGCTCAATATTAGAATCGATGATTCCTTGTAAGAAGCCGGCCTGCTTGGTTTGAACTAACTCTTGAATGGTTAGGTTTTCAAGAAACGCCTCCGTGCATTTGAATATGTCACGTGTGGTCATGTTGGCATGGACAATCACGCCCTTATTATCGACAACGAGGAGTGAGTGCTGAACAGTCTCGATTACTTCATTCGCAAAAGCTTTCTCTTCTTGTAGCTTATCAAGCGTTAAATTGATTTGGCTGTCGCGATGCTTTAAACGCTCTAGCATGGTGTTGAAAGCACGAACCAATTCGCCTATCTCGTCATTGTAAGACGTAATCAGTCTAGGTTGCTCAGCGCGACGTTCTACAAACGCCTGCATTGCTTCGTTAAGTTCGAACATTGGATCAATGATAAAACGTTGAATGAGCTTAACTAACACGCCTCCGAGCACAACCAAAAGCACAAGGTAAATCCCTGCGACTTTAAAGATATTGGTGAAGATCTTGGCAAAGGTCTGTTTAGAAATGGTCACACGTAGATTTGCAATGTTTTCATTATCGAGAATCACGGGCACCAACAGATAGATATAGTTCTCTGAAATCGCAAATTGTTGGGAGCCAATATCTTTGCGCTCCTCGGCAGTTGGCCTTGGAAGTTCGATATCGCTGACTTGATAGCTAGCGAATAGCTCGCCTTGCTTATCAAACAATTTGACTCGAACAATGTCTCCATCAGCTACGAATGCCGATAGAATCTCGTTAGCCGATGTTTTATCTTCAAATAAGATGGCTGCTTGCAAGTTATAAGCAACGCCCTGCGCCAAGACTTTCACTCGTTGTATTAGGTTATCTTTCTCTCGCTCAAAAGTGACAGTGTAATTTATTGATTGAATCGTAATAAACGCAACCGAAATAAACAAAATTATCGGTAGAATAAGCTTGTTCTTAATGGAGATGTTATTGAAGAAAGACAACATTACTTACCCTCCACAATTGAGATGCGTAGAAGGTTTGATCCGATAATGTAGTTGCCTCTTTTAGCGTTGGTTAAGTTGATCTTTGGCTTGATTTTATTGTTGATTCGAGTGAGCTCTATGACTCCCCCGAGCTCAGTGAAATTTAATGTGTCGCTAATGGTAACCATATTGGGCGATACGTCATTACTATTGAGTTCAGTCTCAATCGAACCGCGTTCGACATCAGATAGATAAGTAATATTACATTCAGGAGAAATAGTTTGCTGAACGTGAATCGGCAATGAGCGAATCGACTTACCATTCGTAATCGAGATTAAAGTATCGGTGACTTTCTGATTCCCCATCACGCAGAACTGAACAGAGTCCATCGAACTTTCATTGTGCCATTGAATAAAATTGGCAATTCTAAACAGGTAAACCGCTTTCACTTCATAAGGTTTAAAGCCCTCGGCGCTAACAATCGGTGAGAACGTTATTGCAAAAGCCATGGAATAGATAAGTCGGTTAACTAACCGTCTAAAATTCATGGGATACCCTCACATAGACAGACTCTTGATTGACGCTTTTATCGGAAGTCATTTCAGCCTGATAGCCATTATCTTTACCAATGTTCTCGACGACTAATTCAATTAATGGAGCTGCTTGTGATTTCTTCCAAGCCAATCGAGCATCAAAGCTCACCTCATGAGGGTAAGATTTCCATTCATATTGCGTTCCATCTTCAGCGACCCAGTAATCAGGGTAATTCACATTGATGTATTGTCCAATCACATCAAATTGCCAACTGTCAGTAATGTTCCACATAAACTGCGCCGTCGCTAAGTGCTCATTATCGATGTCATAGTACACGCTATTCTGTGGGGTGGACTTAGGGTCGTTTCCTTTGCTTTCGCCCTCTAACGTCGAGTAGGCGTAACTAAAATAGCTGGTAACGTCTTTCGTCAGTTTGTAAGTCGCACCGAGTTCTAAACCATAGGTTTGAGCTTGGTAATCATCAGACAATGCACCGGCATAAACGTGATTAGCCGGAATGTCAGTAGGATCGTAACTATGGAAACGAAGGTTATCGTGTTCACTTAAATAGACCGTTGCATCTAGCTCAAAATCTGAATCGTTGGTGTAGCGATAACCCATTTCAAAAGTAACAACATTTTCGTTATCAAGATTGGAATTCGATTGATAGACATCTAAGTAGCCCGTACCAGTCTCAGGATAGTAACTATTAAAGTAATACGCTGAGTTACTGTCCATATAAGAAGGTGCAACTACCGCCTTACTGATACCTGCCCAAATAGAGTGACGACGATTGAGCTTATATAATCCGCGAATTTGAGGCGAAATTTCAGAAGAATGGTTTTGAGTGAAATGCTCTAACTTTGCGCCAATCGTGATTGAAAGTGCTTCTGTCCATTGCATTTGTGACTGAACGAACGCATTGGCGATGTAATCGTTGGCCGTTTCTATATTGTAGGCACGTCCGTAATAGCTAGGGTTATACCAATCGACATCACTTAACTGATTGGATGAGAAATCGAGGTGCATGTATCGCAGTCCACCGCCTAATGTTACCTGATGGGTCGGTGATAACTGATTGATCAAGGTCGAGTCAAAATCAACGGTGGTATAACTTCCCGGCGCGTCGGGCGCGTTATCTTCATTGTATTCGCCCCATAACGAGTATGAGAGCGTCGAGTTGTCACTGATGTTTTGAGCGTTATTAAACTGTAGGTAAAAAGAGTGGCTTTCGTTATCAAAATCATTAGCTTGGTAATCAACGAGAGTACCAGAGGTATCGTATTGAACCGAATACAACTTAGATTCGTAAAAGCTCTTTTCTCCGCCAATCCTTAAAGACCAATGTTGTTCTTCATCACTTGGCTGAAATACCATTCCAGCAGATTGTGCTTTCCACTTTTCAGATTCATTAGAGCGGTAAGAAGGTTCTTCTCGGTATTTGTAGAACGCACGCGCATTCACGTTTGTATTTAAGCTTAAACCTTGCCTCACGCTGAATTCATAGTTATCGGTATTTGACGCTAAACCAGAAATATATGTGCCTTGAGTATCACTAGCGGATTTCGTGATGATGTTGACCACACCATTGACAGCATTACCGCCCCAAATTGTGCCGCCCGGCCCTTTAAGCACCTCGATTCGTTCAATATCAGCAAGAATATAGTCGACGTCGCTCCAATAAGTGCCACCATAAACTGGGCTGAACAAGCTACGTCCATCCATCATGACGAGCATTTTATTGTACAAACCGTCGTGAAAACCTCGAGTAGACACAAACCATGACGTTTCGTTGAACTTGGTGACTTTTAGCCCCGGCACCAGCATTAAAACTTCGGCAATGCTTTTCGCGCCGCTGCGTTGGATTCTTTCATTAGAAAGTACGTACACAGATGACGGAATATCTGTCAGCTTTTGTGTAACTTTAGATGCCGTTTCCATTTCAACATCGAGCATCGACAGCTCTTCAAGGCTCATAGACATGAGCTGATCTAAGGAGTTTTCCTGAGCCATTACACAAGCTGGTGTGGTTAATGCTAATCCTAAGCAAACTGGTCGGGAAATCATGCGCTCACCTAACCTACAGATAAATAGTATTCTTTTTTGATATGCGAACTATATATGAAGTGCCGTACTAATAAATTATCAATAACAAAACTTTGAATTGGGTCACTGTTTAATTCTGTCATTTATACGAACGTCTTTAGATACCACAACGTAAAGGGTTAGCACCAAGTGACAACGAAGATTTTGCTTAATTGCGACATGGGAGAAAGTTTCGGCAACTGGAAGATGGGAGATGATGAATCTGTCATGGAATGGGTCGATATGGCTAACATCGCTTGTGGTTTTCATGCGTCCGATCCTCATGTTATGTCCAAGACCATAAAGCTTGCGCAGCACTACAATACGCAAATTGGAGCTCACCCGGGTTATCAAGATCTTATTGGGTTTGGACGTCGCTCAATCCCCCACACCATGGATGAGATCAGCGAGTTAGTGTGTTATCAGATTGGTGCACTACAAGCCCTTTGTCGTTATCACCATACTACGGTTGGATATGTTAAGCCTCATGGTGCTCTCTACAACGATATGATGGCGAACACAGATGTGTTTAATGCCGTTGCTCAAGCCGTGGCTGAGTTCAATATTCCATTGATGATCCTGTCATCGTCTGACAATCAACAGTATCTGGATATTGCTGATGATCATGATTTACCGCTTTTGTTTGAAGCTTTTGCCGACAGAGCCTATTTAAATAATGGTCATCTCGCACCTCGAACACAAAAAGGCTCGGTGTACGTCAATCAAGACGATATCTATAACCAAGTCATGCAAATCATTAACTATGGCTCTGTCACAACCATTGAGGGCGAACGGTTACCTATTGAAGCTGATACCATCTGTGTTCACGGAGATAACCCCCAATCCATCGCATTAATTAGAAAAATTCGACAAGACCTCAACGCTTTTAATTAATATCAGCACTTTCAATTTATATCAGTGCGACTCTGTTCGTTGGCTAAGAACACTTTGCAAGCTGATACTGCGCTCAACATGGAAGTTGAAATAAATGTATGGAAAGGAAATGACGAAAAATCAGATTGAATTCAATATAGAGCCTGTCGCTGAATGCAGTGTTCTCGTTACGTTAATGCCTTCAAAGCCTCACTCTAGTGCTATCGATGCGCAGTATATGGCGCATTTTTCCCATGCTATTCGCCAAGACCTCGCGTCAGTCTTAATGAATGTGACACCGGCTTACCACACTATACTGGTTGACTACCTACCTTATAGAATTTCAGAGCAGCAGTTTATTACACAGCTAAACTCGTTGTTAACTCAGGCCTTGTCTTCATTTTTAAATACCACCGATACGACGAACATTATTGAACTTCCCGCCTATTATTCACCTGAAACGGCGCTTGATTTAGATAGATATCAAGAGAAAGGACTATCGCTGGACGATATTATCCAACATCACACCTCACAGACATACAGTGTCAGTGCGATAGGATTCATTCCCGGTTTTGCTTTTATGTCCGACGTGGTCAGTGAACTGGCTCTACCTCGTCACTCAACGCCACGTTTAAGTGTTCCTAAAGGCAGCATCGCGATTGCAGACTCGAAAACCGCGGTTTACCCATCTGATTCACCAGGTGGTTGGAACATTATTGGTAACTGCCCTATATCGCTGTTTGACCATAGCCAATTGAGTAAGGCAGATATCACACAAGGTCCATTATCCCTATTTAATGTCGGCGACAGTGTGCGTTTCAAATCGATATCAAAACACGAGTTTATGGCGCTTAGGTCTGTGGAGATTAGTGGAGTTGTCGCTCATGGGTAAGTTAAAGGCTAATCCGACCCTCACCGTAATCAAACCCGGGCCATTGAGTCTGATTCAAGACTTTGGCCGTTTTGGCGTAGCTCACCTTGGACTTACACAAGGTGGCCCTGTTGATGACTACTCTTATAGTTGGGCGAACCACTTACTTGGAAACCCAGTCAATCAAGCAGCATTAGAGATCACACTTGGGCAATGTGCATTAAAAATCGACTCAGATTGCGAGATGGCGTTGTGCGGCGGCGATTTACAAGCCTCGCTAGACGGAAAGCGATTAGATAATTGGAGTACCTTCCAAGCCTTTAAAGGACAAGTCCTCTCCTTTGGATTACCTAAGAATGGGTTGCGAGCGTATCTGGCGATTAAAGGTGGCTTCAACGTTCCCAATACTCTTAATAGCAGCTCGACTGTGACGCGAGAAAAAATTGGAGGTCTCACGCAAGATGGAGAGCCTTGCCAAAAAGGCCAAAAGATAAGTTTTACTCAACATGACCTCTCTACTCCTTTCAAGGCTCTGAGCGTCACCTTCCGATACAAACCCGATTACAACCTACCGGTTAACTTACGCGTGATTGAAGGCTATCAGAGCGAGCTATTCTCTGAGTCAGCAAAAGAGACCTTCTACAACGCTCAATACATCGTTGACCAAAACTCGAATCGAATGGGCTACCGGCTCAATGGCGATGTGGTTGAGTCTCCTGATATTTCTTTACTGTCGGAAGGCATTGCACTTGGGGCGATTCAAATCCCGCAAGACGGGCAACCTATAGTGTTGCTCAACGACAGACAAACCGTTGGTGGTTACCCAAAGATTGGCTGCGTAGCTAGAATCGATTTACCGCGCTTAGCACAAGCTAAACCTGGGCACGAAATATCGTTTAGTAAAGGCGACCGATTGGGCTTACAAGATGTGTGGTGTCAGTGGGCGCAATTTTTCGGTTATTGATGCACTGCCCTGTAGATAAATTTCACTCAGTTAAAATCACAAGCCAAGATGTATAAACTAAAAATCCAGCTTACTGTTTGCAGCAAGCTGGATTCTGTTTTTATGAAGTAATAATTATTTAAATGCTAAGTACGTTAGCGTAGTTTTAACCGTGCTCTTGGCCAGATACTTTAGCAAGCGCATCTGGGTAGCCGCGCTCTTGAGTCAAACCTATCGCTCTGTTTTCAATATCATTCAATTTAAGTGACATTGTCACTGAGTGAGTATCTTCAATAGAAACCGCTTCAGTAATATCAAACCATTGTTCAGCCACTTTTTGTGCTGCTTCTAGCGTTGAAGACGCTTTAACTACTTCAAGTCGAGCATAACGTTCACCACAGAAAGACACGTCAGAAGCCCTTAAACTAGGGTCAGTACCAGGGATTTGCTGCGCCCCAAACAGAGGCTTACCACCGACTTGTGCAGAGCGAAAACTTGGGATGAACTGAGACATGTGCGTAATTGCTGCGCGAGTTCTTAGCTCCAGTTGTTCTTCGCTCCAACCTGATACGATCTTCTTAAGAAGCTTTGATGGCAGTTGAGGTTGTGATGAATCCGTTGACGATGAAACAAGCCCGCCCTCAAATAGCGTTATCCCTTCTGTCATGCCATGAAGTTGGAATATACCATCTGCATACGGTGTTAGTTGAGCCATGCCTTGTGGTGTGCCTCTAGGGCCATGAAAGATAACCTCTGGCCACTCTTCCTTACAATCTTGCGAGAATGGCCACTCTGTCACGTACGCGGCTTTAAATTCGACTAATCGCTGCTGCTTAGAACCAACAAAGTCATCAACAATGCCGGTTTCGAAACCGCTCGCATTAATCAGATAATCAGTTGTTAGGTTGCAGCTTTGGTTTTCCTTATCGGTATAAGTCAAAGACCAGCCTTCACCTGTCGATTCAACAGACTGTAAACGGCTGTTGGTTAACACGGTGCAATTAGATTGCTGACCTAGAGACAGTTGAGCCGTGGCAGAGAGTCGGAATACGCTCCAACCATACTCTTGAACCATCGCAACTGGGTATTTCAGCGTGTCTAAATCTGTGTGCTTAGCAAAAGGAATACACCAATCATCGAGCGACATTGGTTTTAGTGGCTGAGTTCGTTTCGCTATCTCTAACAAGTCTTCTTTGCTGTAGAGCTTGTAGTACTCTTCTGGGTCACCAAGCACTTGGTTGCTTTTATCTTGTTTAACAAGTTCAGCATAAGCGCTTTTGATTATCTTAAGACGAGGAAGTAGATCCATCGGCTCACCGCCATCACTATGTGGAACAGCGATGATTGTCGGGCGAATATTAATGGTATGAGGGAACAAGCGGACGGTATCAATTGACTGTGTGAGCAATTGAAGACACTGCTCTACAGAAATATCTCGATACAAATTGCCGCCAGCGTGCAGGTGGCAAATTGGTGGACCATTAACCAAACTCGGCCCTTTTTCCAAGATTGTGACCTTAAAACCCAACTCACTAAAGTGAATCGCGCTTGTGGTTCCGGCAATACCACCACCAACAATGGCAATAGAAGGTTGATTTGTATCCGTTTTGTTGTGGTTCATCGTGTTCTGTAGAATAAGATTAACTAACGCTATTCTACTTTTGTTCGGCGACGAATTAAAACACATTTTTATCAAGGTCTTAGCTTGGTGCTAATTAATATCTATGTAAAAAACATAAATAATCTCTTGACTCAATAACTCGATATGAAGTTTTAAAGGTTATTCTAACAGTCAAATTTGTCCTAAGTGACGCCACATAAAGGCTGTCTCAATACTCTTAAAACACAGATGTTAACTTATCCCTAAAGTTATCCACCGTTTTTGTGGATAACTGTTGATAACGTTCTTGCTAAGTTGCGCAAACCCTTTGTTTACAGGGACTAACCGCTGTTCATTAAATCGGCATTATTGAACAATGAGTTTTAAATTATGCTGAAAACCGATGAAATTAGGGTGTGATATCTCTTACTTATGCTATCAGTTGGTCAAATAAAAAACGGCCTATCGCTTGGTTTTACAAATAGCTTGCTACTACCCATAAAATATTCGCGACTAGGCCGTTTTACTCAATGATTTGACGTTCTAGTGGCTAGTTAACCGAAGTCCTTGTTTACTGGCGCCAATAAGCGCTTGATCAAGCTATTTACGACGGCAGCTAATGTCATAAACGTGAGTACTGGTAAAGTAATCCAAAGCATCGGGTGAAGTGATGGTTCTAGCTCAAAACCAAAGTTCATCACTCCTGCAACACTGAGCTCAGAACCGAGCGCTGCAATCGAACCTGCTACCAGTGCCATCAACCCATATTCACACCAAATGGTATTGAGGATACGTTTCTTGCTCGCCCCTAAGGTTCGATATAAGCGAATCTCTTGTTGCCTTTGAGATAAGCTAAGACGTAACAGAGTAAAGATAAGCAATAACCCAGCAACAACACCAAGCGCTGCGAGCACTGTGATTGACCAAACAATTTGCTTAAGCAGTTCTTGGATCTTGCTGCCCATCACACGGATATCCATCAAACTCACGGTTGGGTGATTTCGAGAGAGCTCGTTGAGCATTTGATCGTGTTTGTCTTCGAGTCTGAAGCTCACCAACCAAGTTGATGGAATCGAACTCAATACATCTGGAGTAAAGATGAAGTAGAAGTTTGGCTTCATTTCGCGCCACTCTACCTTTCGGATGCTATTAACCTTGGCTGACACATTTTGGCTGTTAATAGTGAATGAAAGCTCATCACCAATTTTCAAACCAAGTTGTTCAGCGACATCCGATTCAACAGACACGCCCTGCTCTTGCGTCCAACTGCCTTCAAGCACTTCATTGTACTCAGGTAACTGATCACCCCACGTGAAGTTGATTTCTCGGCTCAATGCGTCAGTTTGTTCAGATGTATCACTGTATTCGGCTGCTTCTACACCGTTAATGGTCGTCAGTCTTCCGCGGATGATTGGGAAGGCTTGAGTGCGCTTCACTTCATTTGAGTCGATGGTCGCTAAGTAACTGTCTTTCTCGTAGCTCGCAATGTTAAGCGCAAACGCATTCGGTGCATTTTCAGGCAAGGTTTGTTGCCAATCGGATAGCAGATCACTTCTCACCAACCAGATAATCGACAACAACATCAACGAAAGCGCCAACGAGCCAAACTGAATACCTGTTGCTAGCGGAGTACGATTGATTCGGCTTAACGCCAAGCGCATTGATGTCGACGTCGGCAGCTTACCGAACAACCGCAGAACAATCGTGCTCACAACAGCTAACACCAAGAACAGACACGCAATACCGGCTAGAACAATCCATACCAATAGGTTATCACCGTACATCAGCATCATCGGGATAATAGGCACTAGTAACAACGCGAATTTTTTGTAGCTTTCGTGGGATTGATGGCTTGATTGAATCACGCTGATGGCTGATGTATTAACTAAGCCAATCAGTGGGATCCCTAGAGCAGGTACACCAATCAGAATGCTCGATAAAATCGCCAAGATAGCTGGCTCAATACCATAGCTTGGAAGTGGCGAAGGCAACAAGTCACCCAGTGGGATTCGCAGCAAAAATTCTAGGCCGATACCAATAGCGATACCTAGTACAGCGCCAATAACGACTAATAAAGACACCTGAACCGACAGCCACTTGATGATCCACTGTTTGCTTGCGCCCAAACTTTTCAGCATGGCGATGGTTTTACGACGGCTTGCCACATAGTGTTGGCACGTGAGTACCAGAGTCGTCGCCGCCATGATCACAACGATAGCAACAGTTAACGATAAGTATTGAGTCGTGCTTTCAAACATATCATTAGTACGACTTGCTGAATCTTGTGTGCGCCAGCGATCACTTGGTGTTAGTTCGATACTGTCCTGTGCCGCTTTGAGCTTTGTATCATCACCGTTCAAGAACAGTCTGAAGCTCACACGGCTTCCCGGCTGAATAGCACCCGTCGCGTCAATATCACTTTTGTGTATCAACACAGCAGGCATTTGCTGGAATGGATTAAAGCTCAAACCTGGCTCTTGAGTGATGCGCCCTGTTATCGTTAAATCGGCATCGCCAATAGTGACATTGTCACCTACTTCAACTTCAAGCTGCGCAAATATACGTTCATCGAGCCAAAGCTCTCCCGGTTCAACATGATTACTCGACGCATTATTAGCGCCTTCTAGAATCATTTCACCGCGCAGTGGATAGTTACTTTCGACCGCTTTCACCGTCACCAACTGCATGGAATTATCACTGAATGCCATGGTGGAGAAACGGGTCAACTCGGAACTTTCTAACTGCTCAACTTGAGTAAGGTCGAGCAAAGGTTGTGGAATTGGATTTGCAGAGATAAATACACTATCAGCAGTCAGCGCATCTTTACCCTGCTTAACAATCACCTGCTCCATACGTTCGGCGAGCGCCGACAATGCGAAAACACAAGCGATGATCAAGGTTAACGCAATGGATACAGGCCAAAGCTGACCATGTCGAATTTCTTCGATGCTCCATGAAAACAGGCGTTTGTTCAGTCCGTTTGATGAATTCAATTTAGACTTCCTCTATCTGACCGACATGCATCTTAAGCGTTCGTTGGCAGCGTTGTGCAAGCTTAGGATCGTGTGTGACCAAAACTAGAGTTGTGCCGTGCGAAGAGTTCAATTCAAACAACAACTCCACAATTTTAGCCGCAGTTTGTTGGTCTAGGTTGCCTGTAGGTTCGTCAGCAAATAGGATTTTTGGCTTGATCATAAAGGCACGTGCTAGAGCGACCCTTTGTTGTTCGCCACCTGAAAGCTGAGACGGCAAGTGATCAAGCCTGTCTTTTAAGCCAACCGATTCAAGCAGAGCTGTCGCTCGTTCAATGTCTTCGTCTTCCCCCTTCAATAAACAAGGAAGTGTGACGTTTTGTAGTGCGGACAGGCTTGGGATTAACAAGAAGCTTTGAAATACGAACCCAACGGATTCGCTGCGAATTTTAGCCCTTGCTTCATCATCAAGTTGCGAAAGTGGTTGTCCTAAGAGGTTAATCTCGCCTTTGGTTGGTACGTCTAGCCCAGCTAACAGGGTCATTAGGGTCGATTTACCTGCACCAGACGTGCCTACGATCGCGACTGTTTCGCCTTCACGAATATCGATATCAACGTGCTCTAGGATTGTTAAATGTTCTTGATTAGTAGACACTGTCTTGGAAACAGCTTCTGCTTTAATGATGGATGTATGCATGACTCGACTAATTTCCTTTTTATTCTTTATTTTATTTTTAACCGCTTCTTTAGCTCAAGGCTCTGCGTCAGCTCAAGATTCAAAGTTATTGGTACTTGGCGATAGTTTGAGTGCTGGTTACAACATGGATATCAAACAGAGTTGGCCAAGTTTGTTGCCAGACGCGCTAGCAAAACATGATAAAGCGGTTACCGTGGTTAACGGGAGTATCTCTGGGGACACAACGGGCAATGGTTTAGCTCGTTTGCCTCAATTACTTGAAGAACATGCTCCAGACACCGTTCTTATTGAACTAGGAGCAAATGATGGACTTCGTGGCTTTCCACATAAGCTGATGTCTGCGAACCTAGATCAAATCATTGAGCAGATAAAAGCCGCAGGCGCAAAACCAATTATGATGCAGATTAAAATTCCGCCAAATTACGGTAAGCGTTATAACCAACAATTTGAGTACGTTTTTGCGGCTTTAGCTGATCAACAAAATGTGCCGCTTCTGCCGTTCTTTCTAGAGCATATCATCCTTAAACCTGAGTGGATGATGAACGATGGCTTGCATCCTAAACCAGAAGCTCAACCTTGGATCGCTGAATTTGTCGCCGAAGAATTATATCAGTATCTTTAGGTTTTAATGGTCTAGCTCAATAAATTTTACACAGCTTTACGTTAGCCTGAGTGCATATCACCGTGAACTGTAAGGTTATTTATGCTGATCGAACCTGTTATCAAGGGTGTGGTAGCTAAAAGCGCTCACCCTATTGGCTGTCAAGCAGCCGTAAAGCAACAAATCAAGTTTGTTAAGAGTGCGCCGCAAATCAAAGATGGCCCTAAACGAGTACTGATCATCGGCGCTTCGTCTGGCTTCGGCCTTGCCGCTCGTATCGCCCTTACCTTTGGCGGTGCAAAAGCTGATACCATCGGCGTCTCATTCGAACGCGTTCCCAACGAAAAATCCCTCGGTAGTGCCGGTTGGTACAACAACATCTATTTCAAGAAAGAAGCCGAACGAGAGCAGCGCACTGCTATCAACATCGTTGGCGATGCATTTTCTAAAGAAACACGATCCCAAGTTGTCGAAGCCATCGAAACCTACTTCGAAGGTGAAGTCGATCTGATCATCTACAGCTTAGCCGCAGGTGTGAGACCAAAACCGGACTCCGATGAACTTTGGCGCTCAGCTATTAAACCGATTGGCGAAAGCGTTACTGGCGCGACGATTTCCCTTGAGTACGACAACTGGGTGACCAACACGCTCGACGCTGCAACAGAAGAAGAAGCTGAAAGCACACTCAAAGTGATGGGGGGTGAAGATTGGGAAAACTGGATAGACGAACTGATCAACGCGGAGTCAATTGCTCCGGGTTGTAAGACGATCGCGTTCTCCTACGTTGGCCCTGAAGTAACGCACCCTATCTACTTAGACGGTACTTTAGGTCGCGCTAAGATTGACCTTCATCAAACCAGTCATGCATTAAACCTTGAACTCGCTAACTTCGACGGCAATGCTTACGCGACCGTATGTAAGGCGTTGGTAACCAAAGCAAGTGTGTTCATCCCAGGGTTAAGCCCTTACCTGCTTGCTTTGTACAAAGTGATGAAAGAGAAAGAAACCCACGAAGGCTGTATTGAACAGATGCAGCGCTTGTTCAGCAGCAAACTGTATGGACAAACCAAAGTGCCGCTTGATGGTGAACGTCTGATTCGTATGGACGATTGGGAATTAGATCCTGAAACCCAAGCACATGTGACCGAACTGCTAGAGAAGATGGACGAAAACAACTTCCAAACTTTAGGTGATTACCAAGGGTTCAAAGATGAGTTCTTACAGCTAAACGGGTTCGCGCAGCCATCAGTAGATTACAGTAAGAAACTGAATAGCGAAGACTTTATAAAATTAAAGCCCTAATCGAAATTTATCTCATTACTGAGACCCGTATTCACATTTGAAAACCTCTGCAAAATTGCCGAGGTTTTTTTGTGCAACATTTCTTATACTTACTTAACGTAAGATTCACAGTTTTCATTGGTTCATCATAATTAACACAGGATGTGTTGATGCATTTAGCATAATTGACTCGGAGTCATATGAAGAAAATAAAAACTCTCGATTTAGATATCCCAGACGATATGGAGCACGGTTGGCAGAATATCGTCGACCTCTTGGCTCAAATTACTCAAGTACCCGCAGCATTGATCATGCGTGTTCATGCCAATTACATTGAAGTCTTCTCAACTAGCCGCAGTGAGAACAACCCATACAACAAAGGTGATTCTGAAATGCTGGGGAATGGGCTTTACTGCGAAACTGTGATGGAAACTCAGCGACAACTTCTTGTGCCTAACGCGCTTGCCGAACCTAAATGGGAAAACAACCCAGACGCCAAACTCGGCTTAGTCTCTTATTGTGGTATTCCATTACTTTGGCCTAACGGTGAACTTTTTGGCACCATTTGTATCTTGGACTCGAAAGAGAATCACTATACCCCTACTTATATCAAACTGTTAGAGAGCTTTCGGACTTCGATTGAATCTCAGCTGAAAACCCTATTCCAGCACGCCAAGCTTACTCAAATGAATCGCGACTTAAAAAATCGCGTTTACAATCGCACTAAAGATCTCGCGAGCCTTAATTACTCATTGAATCAAGAGATTGATAAGCGAAAAGCGGCTGAACAGAAGATTAACTTCCAAAAGAATCACGACCTCGGCACAGGCTTTTTAAACCGAACTGCCTTTGAATCTCGCTTAAATCACAAGCTGACCGCACAACGAAGGCTGACTGAAGGTTCGTTCGCCGTTATTCATATTGGATTTACCAATAGCAGGAGAATACAAGCACGTTACGGCTACAGCGCACTAGACCAAGTGCTTGTAGAGTATCGGCAACGTATCGACAGCATTACTGACATCGAGGTATTAACGGCACGCCCTACTTCTGTCGATCTTGTTCTGGCGTTCAGTGTGAAAGATCTCCACCATCGCCTCGAAGAGCTCAGTCAAACGTTAGTGCAAGTTGGACATTCCGAGTTTGATATCGAAAGCGATAAAGTTCATTTGCATGCCTATATTGGGATTGCGATTACGGACAGTCAAGATGATGCAGAAAGCATTCTTCAAAAATCATCAGAAGCGATGCTCGCCTGTAAAGATTCTGGACAAAAATACGCTTACTACTCTCAGTCTCATACAGAAGAACAAAGCCACATCAACAAGATTGAAGGCTATTTGCTACAAGCCGTTCGCAATGATGACTTGATGCTCTACTTCCAACCTAAAGTAAGCCCAGTGACTCATCGCTGGGTTGGCGCAGAAGCACTGCTCCGCTGGAGACATCCCGTGTTAGGCGATATCTCCAATGAAACCCTGATACATATGGCCGAACAAAATGGCTTGATTTTCGAAGTGGGTAGCTTTGTTCTACGCAATGCGATTGAAAAAGCCAAAGAGTGGTCTGAATACGTTGAAGACTTCAAAATGGCGGTGAACGTTTCTGCTGTGCAACTCAAAAACGCACATTTTGCAGAGCAAGTGATTCACCTATTAGAAACCTATCACCTCGATCCCCGCTTCTTAGAGCTTGAAGTCACCGAAAGCGGCTTAATCGCAGACGAAGTTGTCGCCAAGAACACGTTGGAATCTTTGCATGATATAGGCGTTACATTGTCACTCGATGACTTCGGTACAGGCTACGCCTCTTTCAGTTACCTGAAGAAATTCCCATTCGACACGATTAAGATTGATAAGAGTTTTATTGATCAAATGCTCAACTCAGACGGAGACTCGGAAATTGTTCGTTCGATTGTCCAAATCGCGAAAAAACTCGACCTCAACGTCACGATTGAAGGCATAGAATCAGAAGCTCAGGAGAAGTTTATTATCGATGAAGGCTGCGATGTTGGCCAAGGTTACCTCTATGGTAGACCAATGCCGAGCCAAGAATTCGAACACAGCTTAATCAATCAAAACTATTTGGGGACAACTCGTTACGCTTAAAGCGAAAAAGAGCAGTTAGTTTTGGATTTAGGCCTACTTTCTCTTTACTCTAAAGGTGGTGATTTTTATAATCGCCGCCTTTCTGTTTTTATCTTTCCCCTTATATAGGCATTCCTCGTTATGGATCAGTTGACTGCAAAGCTTAAAAAGCTCGAAAAACAAAACTACCGTGCATATCAACAAATTAAAGGTCAATACGACTTTGCTGATTTTGAATTACACATCGACCACATCCAAGGTGACCCGTACGCGTCAGCTTCTCGTTTTCGCGCAACACGCGCGTGGTCGTTAACTGGGTTAGATTGGCTGAAAGAAAAGTCTTACGAATACCAAGTTGCTGCACGTGACTTTATTGCGCGCAGCTTTTCTGAATTCGCTAAGCAAGAATCGACGGTTTCAATCGCTCTTACTGGCCAAACGGTTTTAGACAGCACATCGGTTGTGTTCACTGAACACGGTATCGAACTTCGCTTCCGTATCAACCTACCAGCTGATGGCCGTAGCATCCTTGCTAAGAAAGCAATTAACATCATCACTTTCTATTTACCGAAGTTTATTCGTCGTGCAACGCTTGAACGCGAACTGGACATTGACGCGATGATCAAACATTGTGAAACGATTGAAGACCAAGAAGCGCTTCGTGCTCAATTAGACGAGCACAACCTAGCTTCATTCGTTGCTAACGGTAGTGTGCTACCGCGTATCGCGGGTAACTGTGATCTTCCAATGAAAGATGCCGTTCCTTTTGCAGCGCCAGAATCATTGAGCGTAACACTAAACACACCAAACCAAGGTGATGTGACTGGCCTAGGTATTCCTAAAGGCATCACGCTGATCGTTGGTGGTGGTTTCCACGGTAAATCGACACTATTGAACGCTGTTGAACGCTCTATCTACAACCATATCCCTGGTGATGGTCGTGAAGGTATTGTGACTGCGATTGATACGATGAAAATTCGTGCGGAAGATGGTCGATGTGTGCACAGCTTGAACCTATCAAACTACATCAACCATTTACCAATGAAGAAAGATACGTCTGACTTCAGCACTCAAGATGCTTCGGGTTCTACGTCGCAAGCAGCTTGGTTACAAGAGTCGATTGAAGCCGGTGTACAAACGCTCCTTATCGATGAAGATACGTCAGCGACTAACTTCATGATTCGTGATGAGCGCATGCAGGCGCTTGTGTCTAAAGGCGACGAGCCAATCACACCACTTGTTGACCGTATTGGCCAACTACGTGAAGAGATGGACATCTCAACCATCGTGGTAATGGGCGGTTCAGGTGACTACTTAGACGTAGCAAACACTGTGATTCAAATGCACGACTACCAAGCGGTAGACGTGACTGAAAAAGCAAAAGAAGTGATTGTTCAGCACCCTACTCAACGTTCGAATGAATGTGAAACGGCGTTAGAGATGTTTGTGCCGCGTTCATTGAACCGCGCATCGCTGATGAACATTCTTATGGATGGCAAGTTCCGTGTTAGCGCGAAAGGCAAAGAATCACTGCGCTTTGGTAAAGAGTTCGCCGACCTTTCTGCGTTAGAGCAACTTGAGTCAACATCAGAGGTCAATGCGATCGGCTGGGCTTGGTTCCAGTTTGCGCAAACTCCAGGTTGGTCAAACAACCCAGCGAAAGAGTTCAATACTATTTTAGAAAACGAATGGCATGCTAACATGCCGAAATATGGTGACCTAGCGAAACCAAGAACGTTGGATATCATGGCTGCCTTGAACCGTATGCGTAAATCTCAGTTCAAACCTTCGAACTAAGATTTAGCTAAACATCAGTAATTCCTTTCAACGGCTCTCACTTTCGAGGGCCGTTTTTTCTTCACTTATCTAGTAGCCCCATTTACCTAGTATCCATCATTTACCTTCTATCCCTTCTGAAGTGCTTATCCCATCAACCAACCCAAAACTTGTTGTTTAAATCAGTGCAGTAGACTCGTGATTAACTAGCACTTCTAGGTAGGCTCCAGCGTTACTAATCTTGGAAATACCAAGAATCATGACACAGCTTTTACAAAGCCATGGTGATATTCGGATAAAGTCCCGACTCTACAAATGTAACTAAATGTAAAAGTCTGAGGTTTTGATGAACCACCAACGCGTCAAAATGCGTGATCATAAAAGCGAAGTGAATCTGTTTCGAAACCGAGTAATCGTCGCGTTTGCGGGGATTTTAGTCTTCACCCTCGTTCTGATTGGAAACCTCTACAGGCTCCAAGTACAAGACTTCAAAAGTTACCAAACGCGAGCTGACGGAAACCGAATTAAGGTACTTCCTATCGCCCCTACGCGCGGTTTGATCTACGATCGCAACGGTGTGTTATTAGCCGAGAACCAACTCGTGTTCGATTTAACCATGATCCCCGAAAAGACGGATGATGTTGATGTTATGCTGAGCAAGCTCAACAAATTCATCCCTCTCAATGATGAACAAATCGAGCGATTCAAACAGCGTTATCACAACACCCGTCGCTTCAAACCCGTGACGATATTAGAAGGTCTTAATGAAGAAGAGATCGCTAAGTTCTCTGTTCAACAATATCAATTCCCCGGCTTATCGATCGATACCAGCCTTAAACGTTTCTACCCAAATGGTGAAATACTCACCCATGTCTTGGGATATGTGGCACACATCAACGACAGCGATTTAAGAAAGCTTGATGAGCAAGGTAAAGAATCCAATTACCAAGCGACAACCGTGATCGGTAAACTAGGTGTAGAGCGATACTATGAAGACCTACTTCATGGCACCAAGGGGTATCAAGAAGTCGAAGTGAACAGCCGTGGTCGTATTGTTAGAACAATTCAGTATGTTCCTCCTGTCGCAGGTAAAGACATTGTTCTTAACATCGACATCGAGCTACAAAAATATGTGTTCGACCAACTCGATAATCGAACTGGCAGTGCTGTGATTCTAGATCCGAAAGACAACAGTGTATTAGCGATGGCATCGAGCCCTAGCTATGACCCAAACTTGTTTGTAGACGGCATTTCGAGCAAAAACTACCGAACATTGCTTAACGACCCTGCACACCCATTGGTGAACCGCACAACACTAGGGGTTTACCCACCCGCTTCGACCGTAAAACCTTTTATGGCCGTTGCTGGTTTGCAAGAGCATGTTATCTCGGAACATACCATTCGTGATGACCACGGTTCATGGCGTATCCCCGGTTCTAAACCTAACTCAAAAGCGTGGCGAGATTGGAAGCGTTGGGGTCATGGCCCAGTTGATGTGACACAAGCGATTGAGGAGTCAGTGGATTCATTCTTCTACCAAACGGCCTTTGATTTGGGCATCGATCGTATTTCAACGTGGATGAACCGCTTCGGATTTGGTAAACCGACAGGTATCGACATCTACGAAGAAAGTACTGCCAACATGCCGACTCGTGATTGGAAGATGATGCGCTATCGTACCCCTTGGTATCAAGGTGATACCGTGCCGATTGGTATCGGACAAGGTTATTGGACTTCTACTCCACTGCAGTTAGCTAAAGCGACGTCTGTGCTCGTGAATCACGGTAAGGTAATGCCTCCACACATTCTAAGAGCAACACTAGATCATGGTGAAGACTTTGATACGCAAACGCCTGTTGTCCCTAAACAGATGGCATCAATTGACGAAGTTCCCGATGAGATTTGGGATGTACCAATTAATGCAATGAGGCTGGTAAACAATGGTAGTCGAGGCAGCGGTCGAAGAGCCTTCAAGGGCGCTGATTACGTCAGTGGTGGTAAATCGGGTACGGCACAAGTTTTCGACTTGGCAAAAGATCAGGTCTATAACTCGAAGAAGCTAGCACGTCACCTACTCGACCACGCGCTTTATACCGCGTTTGCACCTTATGATAATCCTGAATACGTTGCGACAGTGGTTATCGAACATGGTAACGGTGGTTCAAAAGTTGGCGCGCCATACATTCGTAAGGTACTTGATTACGCATTTGAGCATAAAAGTGGAGTGAGTAAAGACCACTCATAGTTCGTTACTCATCACTTATTAGTAGCAATAAATACAAAGCCCCACCAATCGTATGTGGGGCTTTCTTTTGTCTTCTATCTTCTGGGATCTTATTAAATCGAGTAGACCAAGCTTGAGTATTGTTAGCCACGCAATACATTCCATGCTTCGCACAACGTTTGAAACTTAGCCGTGTTGCCTTCGTCTCTATCGGGATGCCAACGTAGCGCTAGGCGTCTCCATCGCTTTCGAATATCCTGTTGGGTCGCGTCTAGTGGTAACTCGAACAAATTGAGTGCATGGGTTCTGTCCATATCCGTTTCACTGCCACCGACAAACTTCTTGTAGCGCGTCCAAAACTCATTCAACAGCCGCTTTACTTCACCTTCATCAGCTTCATAGTTGAGCCAATTGATATAGTAATCACGCAATGGGTCTTCAAGATCGATTGTATGAGTGCTGCCATGATATCGCCCGCTCATCAATTCAATGTCCATGGCTTGAGCCTGAAGCCAGCTATCTGGATATAAGGTCTCTTGCAGCTGATAGAGCGCATTCATGATCAAGAAGTTTTTCTTAAACAGTTCTTTTTCAGGCACCGTATCTAATACAGGAACTAAACCAAGTTCGTTGAGGTGCGTAGCCAAAGTATGTACTTTCCATCCACTCGGCTTTTGTTTGAGCACTTCCATAATCGGCCAAAGCAACGGATTTTCCATATGAGCCTGAAACTGAGGGCTCATATCTTGGTGACTCGATGATTCGGTGTTGTCTAACATGATTAATTGAGTCCATTGGGATATGCATTTGTGTATCTTATTAATTGAAAGCGATCTGGTTCTGTTTGTCGAGTTTCAAACTAAATAAATTTCAATCAGTTATGCTCTTATCAAACAAAAAGGCCAGCATAATGCTGGCCTTTAGAGTATGAAATCTTACTAATTAGATTACGCCAAGCTCTCTTAGACGTTCCATTAGGTATTCATTTGCTGTGTACTTCTCAGACAGAACCACTTCTGGTTTCGGGTGCAGGAATAGAGGTAAAGAAATACGAGATTTCTCTTGGCGAGCACCAGATGGATTGATTACACGGTGAGTCGTTGATGGGAAGTAACCACCAGACGCTTCTTGTAGCATGTCACCAATGTTGATGATCATGTTACCAAAATCACACGGCACATCTAACCATTCATCGTTCTGCGCTTTTACCTGAAGGCCAGGTTCGTTTGCAGCAGGAAGAACAGTCAGAAGGTTGATGTCTTCGTGTGCAGCAGCACGGATTGCGCCCGGCTCTTCATCACCCTGCATTGGTGGGTAGTGAAGTACGCGAAGCAGAGTTTGCTCGCTGCCATTAATCATTTCAGAAAGTGCGATTGAGAACTTCTCTTGTACTTCTTGAGGCGCGTGCGCTTCAACCCAGCCTAATAGCTCTTGAGCAAAAGCATTAGCGCGTTGGTAGTAATCTAGAATTTGTTCTTTCAGCTGTTCAGGAATCTGACCCCAAGGGTATACGTGAAAGTACTCTTTAATATCTTTTACAGTGTGGCCCTTTGCAACTTCCGACACTGAAGGTGGAAAATATCCATCTTGTGTTTCAACATTAAAGTGGAAGTTCTCTTTCTCTTCAGAAATGAAGAATTGGTACCAGTTTTCGTAAATTGACTCAACAAGCTCTTTCGGGATTGGGTGATTTTTTAGTACGCCAAATCCAGTTTCACGTAGAGAGCGAACAAATTGTTCTGCTGCGTCGTCAGCAAGATAATCGACAGTTTCCAGTTTCATGACTTTCTTTCTTGTTATGTAGTGATAGAGGGATTTTATGGTTCGCTTTGTTGTAAATCAAACTTTTGTGAAACTCTCGCAACCGTTTGTCTAGATACTGGGCGATAACGCTACTTTTCAACAAATTTGGTGATAAAACCACAATTGAACAGTGTTCATTATTGTGTAGCTATGGATGAAACTTATATAGGATCTGATGATGACAATTACGCCACTTGCTCAAAATAGACCTCTACTTTCACTGACTACTGTCTATCTTGTTATCTTTCTTTTTTCAGCCTTTGCACCCTCTTCTCGAGCTGTTTGGATTGCTGAGATCATCCCTGCGCTCGGTATTCTTGTCGGCATATGGTGGCTATCTACCAAGCTCACTTTTTCAAAGACGGCTTACGTTTTAATGTTCATCTGGTTAGTTCTGCATACGATTGGCGCTAAGTACACCTTCGCTGAAGTACCCTTTGATTGGTTTAATAACCTGATTGGGTCTGAACGTAATAACTTTGACCGCGTGGCGCACTTTTCGATTGGTCTTTACGCTTACCCGCTCGCTGAGTATTTGATTCGTAAGAAATTGGCTCAACCTGTGTTGGCGTGTTTCTTTGCTCTGTTTGCCATCATGAGTGTTGCAGCAGGTTATGAGATTATTGAGTGGTGGTATGCGGAGATTGCAGGTGGCGACGAAGGTATCGCATTCTTGGGCTCACAAGGTGATATTTGGGATGCTCAGAAAGACATGCTTTGCGATACAACAGGAGCGATAGTCTCGTTGTTACTTCTCAAGCTCCAAGGGCGAGTTAGAGTTCATTGATACTCGCCTTTGATTCTTAACATCAAGAGCAGTTCTTAACTTCAATATCAGCTCTGAAGTGCCACACTCAACCTGTGCTGTGGCATTTTTATTTCATCGTTACTTTGCCGCCAACAAACTTGTAGGCAGGTGTGCCTCTAACTAAGGTATCACGTGCGAACTCTATACCGCATTCAGGGCAAATGCAGGGCTCTGTCGTGAAATCTTCAACGATGCGTTCTTTAAAACACTTAACGAGAGCACCTTTGCCACCTTTCCGATATTTGAAAAGTTGTGTCTTACATTTCGCACAGAAAATCTGAACCGTCTTAGTCGGTTGTTTCTTGTTTGGTTTAGCCATAGTAGTTAGGGCGTGTTGACCTTTCGTGGTTACATTTTGTTCGAGATAAAAGCGTTTTAATCGCGGCGAGGGGGAAGTAGCCTAGTCATTCTAAGCAAATCTCCCTCAACAAAGAGTAAAACGCTTTTAGCCGAACCCTTCGGGCAGCGTTTGCTGGTCATTTCTACTACGTTATCGACTTCTCATGTAGGCTAGCTACACATCGACGCCTCTGCCTTGTATAAATACCCAGCAACTCGCTGCAAAAATCAGCTCGAAAGATCAACCCGCCCTAGTGATTGAACTCTTTATTTCTTAAGTTTCGGAGCGACAAGAACCAAGCTTATCCCGATCAAAATGACGGTCGAAGAGATAACAAATTGCATAGTGACAGGCTCGGATAACAACAACACACCACCAAGTGTCGCGATAACCGGCACAGAGAGTTGCGCGATAGATGCAACTACGGTGTTTAGTTTCTTCACAACGTAATACCACAAGCTATAACCCACACCAGAAGCTACCGCTCCCGACAATACTGCGTAAATCAGACCTTGCTCGGTGATAGATATTTGTGCCGTGACGCTAGGAACGAAGGCAAGAAGACTCAACAATGCAATAATGACTAACGAACTAAAACCAAAATTGGCCGAAGTCGATTGAAGTGCGTTTGTCGATTTCTTGCCTGCCAGTGTATAAACGCCCCACCCAACTCCAGCTAATACCATTAATATGATGGAAATCAGATCTGGTGAGCTTGTTGCGCCCGTCGGCATGAGCAAACAAACAAGCCCCGCAACAGACAATAAACAACCACCCCATTCAAGTGACGACAGTCTGTTACCAGCGAATAAATGCGCAGCAATCATGGTGAATTGAACAGCGACAAACAGTACTAGAGCCCCAAGCCCTGCACCTAATGTGAGGTAAGCAAACGAGAAGCCGAACATGTAAACCAGTAGAGCCAATATCGCGGTTAAATCGAGCTCAGAGCGAATCTTGGTATACATAGAAGTGTTACCTTCTATTTTGTCTTGTTTACGTTTAGCGTTTGAAGATAAGGTCAATAAAATCAACAGTGTGATTGCACCCGATAAGATGCGCACGACCGAAAAACTCAAAGGATCAATCGTTTGATCCATTAAAGCCCAACGACACAATACTGAATTAGCAGCAAATGCCACCAGCGTAATGAATGTGATAATCACGGTTTGCATTGTGTTGTCCTAATCGAGTTATCTTTGGTTTCAATCAACTTCTGGTTTTACCCAAACTTGGCTAAAGTCGAACCATCCGAGTGCATTACACTTAGCGTTTTGCAACGTACCGCACTGGTCTTTGTTTACGCCTAACCAACAGTGGAACATTGGAATCAATTGGTTGCTTTGTACCAGTTGTTTACCGAGTTGTCTTGCTGGGAATTGCTCAAACTCGCCAGAGCGCCAACGATCTATCATGTGACACCATTGATCGAAGTCTTCTGGTGGGCTCGATTCATCCAGAAAGCTGTAATCCATCAACCAACCGGCCAATGCATCGTCTCTGTTGTTGGCAATCCCCATTGGGTTGATCCAAATATCGACATCATCAGCGTGCGGTGGATCGGTTTCGTAACCGAATAGCTCAACATCGACATTGTATTGCTTCAACACAGTAACAATCGCTTTTGCAAGGGTTGGAAACATTGGATGTTGGCATTGATACGCCAATTTGATACTTGGTTTAACGCTTGCTGGTGGACAAACTGGCACCTTTAACTTGATGTCATACCAACCGGGTTTGATTCCGTAGGCATGCAGCACACCCAAGTCGATAACGGTCTCTTTAGGAATATGTACAAACAAATCAGATGCATTTAACGCGTTCGATAAAAACTCAGCCCAAGCTGGATCTTGTGCGATACCCTTCTTTCTATTCAATAGTAAATATGTACAGCCCGGATCAAGTTCTACTTCATCATCACTATCACCACGGTCTGCCATTATCGGCTTAGAAAGGCTTGGGTAAACCATCGACGAATAGGCCTCATCAACCACCCAAACTTCCACACGATCGATCAGCGATCTAAAACCAAAGTATCCATTGAAAGCGGTTAACACGAGTTGTTTCTCGTCGTTTTTTTCAATGCGATAAGGGCCAGTACCAATTGGACAAATATCGTAATCTTCACCACGTAAAATCATCGGCAGAGTCACTTTTGCGACTGATTCGGTTAGCGCGAGTGGGAAGTATTTATCTGGACGCGTTAAAAAGACATCAACCACACAATTTGCCGGTGAAGACACGTCTTTAATATGCGAGAACATGTTAAGTGGCTCGAGTAAAAGCAGCGTATCCACAACGTGACTCGTTAACAACGGTTCACCATTATGGAAACGGACACCCGGCCTTAAGAAGAATCGCCATTGGTGGTCGCTAATCTTTTGCCATGAATGCGCGAGATCTGGTTGCAGCTGATCATTCTCATCTAAGCGAGTCAACCCACTGAATACCTGACAAGCGATGTGTTGCTCAGAACGTCGCATCGATTTGGTTGGATTAAGCATGGAGAGCGGACGGTAGTAAGGTAAACGAATAACTTGTTCACCTTCTTGATACTGCACGCCCAAGTAGTTTTGAATAACTTGAGTAAGTTTGGCGGCATTTTGGTCAAGTACTGACAGAGCTTGACCAATTTTACCTTCTTCTAAGTAGCGGCGTGCTAGGTTTTCACTAACATCGCAACGATTCTGTTTAAAGATAAGTTGGGATAACTTACCGCGACCGGCTGCAGGTAACCACTCTACCCATCCCTCTTCTTCAAGCTTATTCAGTACCATTCTGGCATTACGACGTGTACAACAGAGCGCATCTGTTATGTCATCAAGCTGAACATCAGAATCTTTGCCATCGAAGTATTCAAACAGGGTTTCAAATTGAACGCGTAGTCTTGGGCTACTCATAAAGAGGAAAACTTATTCAAAGGATATTGAATTCAGTTTCCCTATTTTATGAGTCAAAATCAATCGAACTTAATACTATTTTACGAAGGGATTGCAAATATGAGTAGATTTAGTGCCTCATAAAGAAAGGTAAAAGCAGAAATAAACGCAGTGATAACCGCTAATTACATCACATCACAGCCGATTTCATTGGCGATGTCACGAAGCTGTTGTTCGTTGTCTAATTTAATCGACCATTTGCACTCAGAGCCATTTGCAGAAATTACATTTGCCCCTTTTCCGATCAGCTGAATTGCATCAACTTGAGCTTGTAATGTGACTCTATGTTCACCATCCAAACGAACAACCAATTCGTGCGCGGTTGCTATGACTTTTCCACTTTTAAACGTTATGACCATGGATTTCTCTAACTAAAATAAACAATGTGTAAATGAGGTTTAATAAGGTGTGGCTAGTATGATTACTGCGCCTGACCTTGATTAATGAACTAACGTTTGTGCTTCTTCACTGCAATGGTTAAACGGCTTGTGCAAACCAAGCGTTGACGCTCATCAGTGATGTTTATCTGCCATACTTGAGTAGATACGCCAAGGTGGATAGGCTCAGCGGTGCCGATAACGTGCCCTTCACGCATTGAACGAACGTGGTTAGCGTTGATGTCTAGTCCTACGCAATAATAGCCATCGGGTACGCAGAAGTTTGCGGCGAGTGAGCCAAGAGTTTCAGCTAAAACCACGGATGCACCACCGTGAAGCATGCCCAATGGTTGGTGCGTGAAATGACAAACTGGCATGGTTGCCACCAAGGAATTATCGTTAACCTCGGTGTAAACAATGTTGAGGTGCTCAATTAAGGTATTTTTTGAGGTCGCGTTGAAGGTGTCTAGGTCAACGGGCTTTTTCCAAATACTCATGTGGGTTCCTTAATTATTGATCTTGTTATCGCGTGCATAGCTTTTTCTATATTACTGGCTGTTAGTTATCTTACAGCCCTTAGTTATTACGCAAGTTGATGTTAACATGCATAAAAACCGAATACACAGAGGATATTGTATGACGTCATGGACGAAGTTTGCCTCGCTTCTCACTCTTGCAGGCCTAACCGCGTGTAGCGCTTCCCCGACAGGAAGAAACCAACTGCTGCTTTTTTCAGATCAAGATATGTCTCAGCTTGGGGCACAGTCTTTCGAACAAATGAAGAAAGAGCAACCCATCAGTAAAGATGCAAAAACCAACGCGTATGTTCAGTGCGTAGCGAACAGTATTACTCAACACATTCCTAAGCAAGGATTTAGTGAATGGGAAGTGGTGGTTTTTGATAGCGACCAAGTAAACGCGTTCGCTCTGCCAGGCGGAAAAATTGGCGTATACACGGGTCTACTCAATGTTGCGGTAAACCAAGACCAACTGGCAACGGTTATCGGACATGAAGTGGCGCACGTTCTTGCTGACCACAGTAACGAACGCCTATCACAATCACAACTCGCTAATACAGGTTTGTCGATCACCAGTGTTGCTCTAGGTTCATCAGAATACAAACAGTATCAAGGCATGACCATGGCTACATTAGGCTTGGGTGTTCAATATGGTGTTATTTTACCTTATGGTCGAACTCAAGAATCTGAAGCTGATATTGTAGGCCTAGAGTACATGGCTAAAGCCGGGTTTGATCCAAACCAGAGTGTTGATTTGTGGAAGAACATGGCGAAAGCATCAGGCGGCAGTCAACCACCAGAATTACTTTCGACGCACCCTTCTCACAGTACCCGAATTAAAGATCTGCAAACCAAGATCACGACACTGCCTCAATCGAACGTTGCTAAACCAAATTGCAAAGTTTGATTTGACGAACGCACAAGTTAGAACCGCAGATATTAAAACGCCCTATCCAAATGGTTAGGGCGTTTTTCATTTTGTTTATATTTGGCGACCCTGCGCTTTTATGAACAAGTCACTCAGTTATAGATATGCGTTAAGTGCCTAGAATCTGTAACGGTAGGCTCAGTAATTGGTCACCAGTTGAAGCGAAGTACCAGATAACACCAATTAATCCCGTTACTAAGCCCACATACCAAAGGAACGATACGATTTGGCCGTATCTGTCTAATGGCAACAAATGGCTATGGTGACGGCCTCTCCATTCGAACAGTATCTCAACACTACCCATGATCAATAAGAAACCAAACAGGGTTAAGTTCAATTGGTAACTCAACACGACACCTGCTACGGCTGCAGCGACACACAGTACAATGCCCAACACGCTGTTCATCGAAAAGCTGATACTTTTCAACACGTGGCCACCATCGAGTGGCAAAATTGGCAGTAAATTGAATAGATTTAACAAGGCGTTAAACACGGCAAGACCAGCGAAGAACATCTCGCCAGTTGCCCAGTACAAGACCGTAAATATCAACGACAGTATCAGACCAAACAGTGGTCCCATGATCGAGATAACCACATCTTGTCATCGAGTATTAATCTTTTCGTCTGAAAGCGCTAATCCGCCAAGGAATGGGATTAAGTAGATCCCTTTTGTCTTCATCCCAAAGTACTTCATCGCTCTGATATGACCGTACTCATGGAACATTAGACAAGCAATCAAAGCCAGTGCGAACTGAATAGAAAACAGCCATGAATATGCCGCTAAACTGGCAGAAGCAAGCACCACTTTAATCAACTTAGCACTTTTCAGCGCTTTCATTCCGAGTGACACCAAACCAATCAAGCTAAAACGTTTTTCAGGCTTAGGTGCCACAACAGGAGTTTGCTGTTCGATATCTTTGGTGCTGCGATTTCCTTCGGTAATAGTTTGCCCATTAACCGATGCTTTATACGTCATCTCAAAGGGTTGCCATTGAACCGAAGATTCAACGTGACACTGCAACGTTTCTTCACCAGAACGAAGCGTAAATGTGTGTGTTCTTACATCGTCGTCTTCTGAAGTCGCATCCAGTTGAGACACTAACGTGTTGTCCCAAAACAACTGCTGCCACCCTGCCATTGATCCTTCTAAACGAAGCGGTTTACCAAGAAACTCTATCGCGAGTAATTCCAAACTAAAAATTCCAATTTAATGACTATCAAAATGAGTCGACATTATGCCGATTTAGCGAATGGCGGTAAACAGAAACAAAGTTGTTACATATTGAGCTATTGAACACTATTTATACCGCAACGATGCATAAATACTCTGGTCACACCTCCAACCACGAATAAATCATTGATTATGTTTATATTATTGATGTTAAAATGCCACCCCTTTAAAACATAACCTCACAAAATAACAACTCTTTCTTTGACTTTATATAAAACATGAATTTAACATGTCATTTACATTGGAGCTTCAACACCAAAAATGCTCAGTGTGTTTTCAAACCATAATAACGAAATTCGATGCCCTAGGAGGGTCAAGGATGAAAACAATACAACGCTCTCTCGTTTCACTTTCAGTACTATTCGCATGTAACTCACTTGCGGCTGGTTTCCAAGTTGCTGAGCATTCTGCTTCAGGTCTTGGTCGTGCCTTTTCAGGTGAAGGTGCAGTAGCTGATAACGCGAGTGTACTAGCGAGAAACCCCGCCGCAATGACCCTATTTGATACAGCACAGTTTTCAGGCGCGGTTTCTATCGTTGATCCCGAGGTAGATATCACTCAAAACAATGTCCCAGGTTCTGGTGGTCAAAGCCAAGTCTCGAAAGATGTTGCACCTTTGCAAGTGGTTCCGGCCGCTTACTACATCAGCCCAATCAATGACAAATGGGCATGGGGCATTGGTATGTTCTCTAACTATGGAGTTGCTACCGATTACCCAGACGATATTTATGCTGGTGATCTTGCCGGTGATACTTCACTTGTGTCAGTGAACCTGAACCCGAATGTGGCGTATCGAATTAATGACCAATTCAGTGTTGGTGCTGGTGCAAACCTTGTTTACGCAGAGGCAGAACTTAATCGTCACCAGGGTTCTATATCGAACATCACTGGCGATCCTGCTTCTACAAAACTGATTAGCATGACAGGCGAAACCTTTGCATTTGGTTGGAACGTAGGCGCGTTGTATGAACTGAATGAAAACAATCGATTCTCTATCGCATATCGTTCAGAAGTGGACCTAGATTTTGATGATGGCGACTTCAGCGATTACACGGGTAGCATCGTCCAAGGCAGTGCAACGACCACAACCGGTCGTCTAAAAATTACATTACCTTCGATCATTGAGATTTCAGCTTTCCACCAACTTACCGATCAATGGGCTATCCATTACGGCTGGCAACAAACGGGTTGGAGTAGCTTTAAAGAGCTCAAAGCGACGAGCTCAGATTGCGCAAATGGTGAGTGTTTTAAAAAGACCGAAGATTACGACGACAATAACCGTTACTCACTGGGTGCTACTTATCAGTTGAACCAAGCATGGACATTGAGAGCAGGTCTTGCTTATGACGAGCAAGCAGGCGAAGCGACGTTGAGTATTCCTGATAGCGACCGTTTCTGGTACAGCGCAGGTTTAACTTACCAATACAGCCCTAACCTATCTATTGATGCCGGTTTTGCCCTTGTACAGAGCAAAGATGGTGATTTCACAGAAACGAACGAACTTGGCCAAGAGCTTGAGTTCTCTGGTGACGCAGTTGCCTACCTTTCTGCAATTCAAATGAACTACACCTTCAACTAAACGGACTTAAAACATGAAAAAGTTATTTAATGTTTCGCTGCTTGCGTCAGCTATGTTTCTTGCTGGTTGTGGTGATGACACATCTAGCTCGGGTGCTTCAACAACGATTCAATATGAGCAATATATTCAAGATTCACTTGCACAAGCAACGAGCATCAAGTTTCAACTAACCGGTGCTGATATTGCAGTTCCTCTTCCTAGCTTCGCATTAATGGATGCTACCGATGGGACTCTTGGTTTACCGACTGGCGGTGACGACTCATTAACCAACCCTGTTGCCGCAATGAATACAATGGATGGCTGGTCAACTTCAATGCCAATCATCATGGACTTTGAAGGTACTGGCTTAGCTGACGGCGTAGCTACAGGTGGGGTTTACCTATTAAAGCTTAGTGGTTCGCTGACTTCAGACACAGCACCAAGTATTACAGGCGTATTGACACAAGGCACGCATTTTAATGTTGTGTCTAGTGCTTCAACCGACACCTTCACGATAGTTTTCAATGATTCACTCGATGCTTCGAGCGAATACGTGTTGGCGCTATCAAATGAACTCACGGATGTTAATGGTGATCCTGTTGGCATGTCGGCAAGTTATGCTGCACTGAAATCTAGTGCGGTAACGTACACCGAAGGTAGCCTAGCTCAAGCACAACAAGTCACTCAAGGTGTTGAAAAGATCTTTGCTGGAGCGACTGCTGCTGGTGTTATTAACCTTGATATTGAAAACATCATTTATTCGACGTGGTTTACAACTGAGTCTGTAGGTAGTTCAATCTATTCAACAAAAGCAGCGACTGCATCCGCTTTAGCTCAGGGTGGAATGGCACAAGTATGGAAAGGCAGCGCTAATCCAAACAATATAGATCTATCATCTGCCTACCAAATGACATTTGGTACTACACAAGAATTGTCGATTGCATTAGCTGCAGATACTACTGTTGATACATTTATGGAGGCTTCCACCAAAGCCGCTATGCTAGCAGGTTATACGGGAGGACCGTTAAATGGTACGGTTAACGTCACCAAAGGTAATGTAAAACTACCCTACTACTTGGAAACAGGAACAAACGAATGGAATACGCAACCATTCGAATCAGGCATGCCAAGCCTTGTCAAGGTGTCGTCAGCTATTGCCGACACCAATGAAAAAGCAAATATGGCTTCACAGCTTGTAAGCTTAAGTGTAGATCTTACAAAGCTTGCTACAGACCCCGCAGAACAACTTAAACTTGTTGGTGCAAATCTAACTTTAAGTAACGGCAATGCATTAGACACAGAACGTGTCATCACTCGATATGCTCCCGTACCGCAAGTTAAATCACTGCAAGATGTAGAGTTTATTCTGTTTACGCCTGTAACAATTCCTGGCACTCCAATGCCAATCGTTATTTATCAACATGGTATTACTAGTCTTAAAGAAAACGCTTATGCATTTGCTGCGAATCTTGCTGCTCAAGGTATTGCTGTGATAGGCATCGATATGCCACTGCATGGAACTCGTAGCTTAGATAAAATTCCAAATGAACGTTCAGCGAATGCTAACCTGTTGGCATACCTAAACCTTACTAACTTACCTGTCGCGCGTGACAATGTAAGACAAAGTGTTATGGATGTGCTTGGGTTACGAGTCGCATTATCCTCTAACCAAGGTCAGGGCGCGTTCACATCAACACCTTTGGCAACTATAGATAACACAACGACCAACCACCCTAGACTATTTGGACATTCACTAGGTGGAATTGTTGGTATTACTGCGTTAGCACAAGCTAACAAAACAATTAATGACCCTACGGGGGATGCAATTTATGCGTTTTCATCTAGCGTAATTGCTAATTCCGGTGGTCAAATTTCAAACTTATTATTGGGGTCAGACTCATTTGGCGGCACTGTTATACACAACGTCGCGCTAGGAGGATTAGCAAGTTATGTGACACACAACACAACAATATGTGAACCGAATAGCTACACGATGACACAGTGTGTGGATGAGTTTATTTCAGACTCTGCGAATAAGGCGAGCCTCCAAGCCCTACTTGCTCAGTTCGCTTATTCCAGCCAAACGGTGTTAGATGTAATCGATCCTTATACCAATGCGGGAGATTACAGTGACACATTGCCTACACTAATGCTTCAAGCTGACGGGGATAAAACTGTACCAAACGCTGTTATCAATGATCCTTTGATTGGGAACGCGCCATTTGCTGGTACTGAGCCGTTAGCTAACAAGCTTGTTTTGAACAGTATAAGTGCATCAGCTACAACTCCTTCTACGTCAGTTACTCTCGAGTTTATTCAGTTTAATGCAGTAGCTAAGCACTCAACCGCAATTGCACCTCAAGATAAAGGAACTCCTCCAGCGGATTACAATCACTACTTGGAAATTCAGAGAGAACTGGTTGATTTCTTCTCTGACAACAAGTTGGATTCAGTGTCCAACGCAGGTTCTGTATTGGAATAATAACAAGTTCTAAATGAAACCAAATGCCAGCCTAACCGCTGGCATTTTTGTCTCTGTCGTTCGAACAAATCCCCTAGTTAACCGTTTGCATAAACCTTTAAAACACAAATGGTTGATCTCAGCTAAAATTAATCAAGACAGAATACCGTACGACCTCTTTCTTTATTGTAAATAAAGTGGATAATAGCCCCGTAAACTTAATACCTAATAAATGTGAGTCCATTATGTCTTCTGAAGCTACTATGCTAGAACGCTGCCAATCTAAATGTGAACTATGTGGTTCTGATTCTTCTCTTACTGCATACGCAGTGCCGCCACACAGCCACGTAACAGTGGATCACGGCATCATGGTATGTGACAAATGTCTTGGTGAGATTGACGATCCTAAAGATATCAACCACTGGCGTTGTCTAACTGACAGCATGTGGAGTCAAGAAGCGCCAGTTCAAGTAACTGCATGGCGTCAACTTACTCGTCTGAACACAGAAAGCTGGGCTCAAGACGCGCTAGACATGATGTACCTTGAAGAAGAAACGTCAGTTTGGGCACAAATCGGTATGTCTGCTGATGACAAGCCTCTTGATGTGAACGGCGTTGAACTTAAGAAAGGTGACGACGTAACAGTAATCAAAGACCTGCCAATCAAAGGTACTAACCAAGTGATTAAGCAAGGTACTGTTATCCGTGGTATCAGCGTTGGTGACGATCCTAAGCTTGTTTCTGGTAAAACAAACGGTGGTCAATCAATGTACGTAATCGCTGAGTTCTGCCGTAAGAAGTAATCTTACTGTAGCAAGTGATAAGAAATTAAAAAGGCGCTGACTAGCGCCTTTTTTCTTGGGAAAAATTCAAGTTTTCGGTTGTTCTAAAAGCCACTGCCGATATTAAAGTAGATAGCGCGTTCTTCATGGCTTTGCGCGTAGTCCATTCCAAGATGTAAACCGTAACGTCTTGCGATTTGGTATCGGAAACCGACACCTCCTGCATTCACGGTATTATCATGACTTATACTGCTATCTTGTTTAGCAGTTCCTGAACCGTAGAATCCTGAAACCTTCCAACGGTGGTTGATGCTATACGTCAATTGACCTTGGATTGTTTCAATCTCATCACCCTGATAACGGTAAGATGAAACACCACGCAAAGACACATACGGTTTTGCAGTGGGCGATACAAACAGATCTTGCTGTTCGAAATTTTGATAGTTTGCGGCCAAGCCTAATGTCCATTTATTAGTAATTGGGATATACGCTTCCCCATCAATATTCAAATTACGGTAATTGTAGTCACTACCAATCGCATCGTCGTAAATCATGTAATCCGCGGACAACTTATAGCCCTTCGTTGGATAAAATAAGTTATCTCGCGTGTCATATTCAGCTTCTAGTCCTAAGCCTGATGTGACCGATTCATTGCCTAAGAGTCTATCTAAAAGTGCATTCTCAAATTCAATCTCAGACTTTGCTAGTAATTGTTTTATACCTAACATCCAAGGCGTAATGCCGACTCTAAACTGTACCTTTTGAGACAATACCGCAACGGAAGTCGATGTGCCTATTCTTATGTCGTGGTCAATTGGCGCCCAATTGATGGATGTATACAAATCCAAATTCGCAACACCAAAGCCACCACCACCTGTATAACGGATAGAGTCATTCATCCATGAACGTCTGTGACCACCAAAAACAAACCAAGTCTCGTTTTCTGTACCTACTGCGCCAACCACTGACATGGCAGAAGGAACAAGCTGCGCACCACCATCAATAGCAGATAGCGCTGCCTGCTTTCGTTGTCGCTTCTCTTCATCTGTCTCGTGTAAAAACAAGCCAGCTACACCACCACCGTAACCTACCGCTGGTTCTGTAATTAAAATGGGAATAGGCAAAAAACCATGGGCATTTTCTGCAAGGTGATGCCCCATATCAAATTGACCATCAACAGGATCATAAAACGATGCTAAAGAAGAAGTGGTAAACAGAGAGCAGGAAAGAAGAACAAAGCCGCCGCAGCGAGTCATAAGATTGGCCTCATAAAAAAGGCCGGGTAATGGAACCCGGCCGAAAGTCTGCGTCCTTGCAGTAAACATAGAAATTAAACACTTATTGCCAATAAAGGGGGTCCTTAATCGACAGGACTAGAATATGCCAAACGGTGGTATTGCCCTACTCTCATATAGAGGGTCTCGCCCTACAAAATCAAATCATTCTAAAGATGGTAAATACGAAAAAGGCTCATATAAATGAGCCTCTATAAAAAATAAACTGTGTTATTGGTTCATTAATCTCTCTTTAGCAACCGCTCTACGTTTTCTTTGATAACTGATAATACTGATGACTTAACTTCGCTAATTTGTTTAGAATGAGGGCACCACAGTGCAAAGCCAAATTTAAATCCTTGTTCCATTTCAGACGATTGTATAGGTTCGATGTCGTAATGCGAAAATTCAGAATGAGCGAACGTTTTTGGTAGAAGTGCCCATCCTAGACCGGCTTCAACCATTTTAATAACCAGCGCTAATTGGTCGACTTCTTCATTGTCAGAACTAACGGTTATTTTTTCGGACATTCCTTCTTCAATGAAGGATCTTAAGACAAACTGCTTCGCATTTCTTAGCGCTAAAAGTACATCTTCTTTTGCTAAAGTAGAAAACTCGCCATTTTTTTGGACGAAAGGAAAAAATTCTATATGGCCTAAAAAGGTGGCATCAAAACTGTGTATTCCACGACTGTCATGCACGTTGACTAGTCCAAAATGATACTCACCGCTCTGAAGGCCTTGTTTGATGTCTTTTTTATTTCGTACTAGAAAATTCACTCGCATCATAGGGAAATCACGACGCAACTTCTTTCGAATATCCACAAGGATTTGATGAGGTATCACACTTGAATAAGCAAAAGTAATGTTTTCCAAACCGCCATAAGACAAGCTCAAGGCTACCTTGTCGAAAGTGCGTGCTTGTTCAATCGTTTGCTTAGCATAATGATAAAGGTGATGGCCATCTTCTGTTGGCTTAACCGACCTTCCAACTCTTTCAAATAAACTTACCGCGAGTTGGTCTTCAAGGTTTGTAATAACTTGGCCGATTGTTGTTCTATGCTTGTTAAGCTTAACCGCAGCCTTACTAAAAGACAGTTGGTCATAGACGGTCACAAATGCGAGAAGTTGTTCAATACTGAAATTCATTTTGTTGTGCTTACTTTTAGTCGTTATGTATTTAAATTATCACAGATTGACGTAATATCTACTTTGTCAGAATAATAATAGTGAAATGAATTCGTCTGGTTTATACAAAAAAACCTACTCAAGTCAGTAGGTTCTATCATTGATGTGTAACGAATAACTTAAATGTATTCGATAACTCGTGCTAAGTAGTTAAAGTCGCCTGAATCACCGTGGTAATTACGGTAAACATCGACACTGAAATACCTAGGTTGGTCCGCTTGAATATGTTCAGCAATACGCTGTTCAATGGACTCTAGAGTTTCACCCGTTTGCGAGTAAATGTATTTCTTGGTGCTTTTTTGAAGTTGACGCTGCTTGGCTTCTCTATGTGTGACGTAATTGTTCACCTTAACCCACTTTCCAATGTAATCAATCGCCACGTAGTCAGAATTCTCTTCGACCATGATCAACGCCGCTTCTTGCTGAACGTCGGCCAGTTGTAGCATGTCGTTATCGACTTTTTGCTGGTCCATTGAGGTTGCGTTTTGTGCCATTGCAGTGCTAGACGTTGCTAAGATAAGTAGCGTTAATGCTGTTTTATTCATTTTACAATCTCCCTAATTACGGTAATTCGGTTACCCAAGGTTCACCCTGAGTTGCTTTGTGATAACCATATTCGTATATGGTTAATAAGTAATGTTCATCAAACATGTCTTTGGTACGTTTCGCATATCCAAAGTCGTGTTCCATATAAGTGAATTGCATACCGATGTTGTTGATTTCACTGATGTATTTCATTCGATATAAGTCACCACGAGTTTGTGCAAGAGTCAGGCTTGATACGCTCTTCGTTACCAAATCTAGGCCCTTATCTCGTAATGAGTGGTACGGCGCTTTCAGTACACCATTTCGAATCACATCGAGCTGTGGTGGTGTTTGTAATCCAAGTGCATCTGAGATCTGTTGATAGTCAAATTGCGATGGATTGAAGAACACTTGAGCCGCTAAGCCGCCATCAACGTGTAACTCTTCAAAAGTTTCACCTTCATGTTCCACATTGATAAACTGCGGTGGGAACACTCCAGGAATAGATGCACTTGCGGCCAAAACCTTATAGATAAGCTCGGATTTATTTGGCATGTCACTGTTTGCAATTGCGCCCACATTCCAAATCACAAGCTCGCCGGAATCAAAATGTGTGCTGCCAATGAACAGACGCTTGCCATTTCGATGTTGCTCTGCAATTTGCTCAATCATCGGTTCAGGGAACGCCGAAGCAATAAACTGGTACAAATGTTCTCCATCGGTAAACGCATCTTTAAAGACGGTGTTCAAAAAGTTCTTTTTTCCGAGCACTGATTTATCATTGATGTCCAACATTACTTCTTTCATCTTCGAAAACGCATCTCCCCCGATAAACACAAACGGTGCCATTAATGCTCCTGCGCTGATACCAGTCACTATGGAGTAGTCCTTCAGCTGGCCTGATTCTTCAAGCCCGATCAAAATACCGGCACCAAAGGCTCCGTTGGCGCCACCTCCTGATAACGCAAGAATGTTTAGTTGATCGCCTGATACGGTAATCGGCGTGGTTTTATCGGCTGGAGAGTATAAGAAGTCTGGCGACTCACTCGCCCAAATACGCAATGGCTCAGCGACGGTTGATGCCTCTTCTACAGTGACTTCTTTGTAATTGTCTTTGTTTACGCGTACGTCTAGCGTGTGGGGTGAACTACAAGCTACTACCAAGAATGACAAAGCAACGGTAAGACCCGAAGAGATTAGACGGTTCATATTTAGGCTCATTTAGTGTTCTCTAAAGTGATTCAGAGACTCTGTTTATAAATAAGAAAACTAAAAAACAGAGAGGTTAATAAATAGGGATAAAGTGAAGTCCATCTCTTTGTGGTCGCAATATAGCTAGTATCCGGCTTAACTCGTAATCTCGTTTGTAGGACGCTATCCATCGAATAGTCGCTCATCCTTAGATGACCTTAACCACTGTTGGAGTTCAACGCTCTAGCCTATTTTGACCACGTTGAAATCGTGGGTAGGCTCTACAAATTCATACTGAGCATTGATTGTTTGTAGTTCCCAAGTGCCATAGCTCTTAGTCAGCTCCAACACACCATAAACCGCGTTGTTTGCATGACGGAATGCAGCCACCGGTGACATTCTTTTCATTAATCCCGCTGTAAATAAGCCTGAGATAAGGTCGCCAACACCAACTGGCTGTTTATCAAATTCGATATTCGGTCGTTGAGCTAAATAGCATGCCTTTTTCGTTGCGAGGATCATGCTGAACGCATCATCGGGTAATGAGTGCAGATGTTTCACGAGCACCATCTTTGGCCCAAGTTCCAGTGCCTTCTTACAGGCTGTAACCGCATCATAAAGCGAGTGGATTTTGGTACCGGTCAATTCGCTCAACTCAAATTGGTTAGGCACGATGACATCAGCTATGGGCAGAAAGTGTTGGACAATAGCCGCTTTCACGCCGTCATCAACAATACAACCTTTATCTGGGTCACCCATTACAGGGTCACAAATATAGAGTGCACTGTGGTTCTTTTCTTTGATGAGGTTAACCGCCTCGGCGACCGCTTTGCATTGGTCTGCACTTCCTTGATAACCCGAAAGGATCGCACCACAGTCTTTCAATGCACTAATGTTGTCTAAGCCTCGAATTAAGCTTCGAATGTCATCTGAGCTAAATGTCTTTCCTGTCCAACCTTGCTCATATTGAGTGTGATTCGAGAACTGAACAGTATGGATTGGCCATACATCGAGTCCCATTCTTTGGATTGGAAAAACCACAGAGCTGTTGCCTGCATGCCCATAAACCACGTGAGATTGAATAGAAATAATACTTTTCATACGCCGCTCTTCTGATTTTGTCGGAATGAATTTCGTTTGGATTTGGCGACTAAATAAACACAACGATTGCATCCAATAGATAGCTACTTGAACACTGTGCTTATTTGGTCGGAATAGCCTCGACCGACATCGCCGAGGCTTATTCTTAGTGATTTGAACGTCGTTAGCTCAAAATCATGAATTCGATTCTAAGCCTAATTAGAACTTATGCGCCTTGGAACTCAGCGAAGTGCTCGTCCAACACCTTGCGAGTTGCGCGGCCAATCAGTTCGTACTCATGGTGAGTCAGGTTAGCTAGCGATACACGAACAGAAGCGTGTACTACATCGAAGCCTTTGCCTGGAAGCAAGATAACGCCAGTTTCATGTGCAAGTCGGAACAAAAAGTCTTTGCCCTTCTCGTTCGCTTTGAACCATTCAACGAAAGCTGGTCCGTACAATTTGCCGCCCAAAGTGTCGAGCTCAAGCAGTGTGTAGTAGTCCACACGATCTTTGTTTTCTTCAATTTCGACACCCATGTTTTTGTACAAAGTTTTGTAACGTTCGCGAATAATGCGTTTGCACGCTTCTTTGTAGTTTTGCTCTGAATCCATTAGGCAGTTCAATGAAAACAGTGCCATCTGAACTTGTTGCGGTAGTGAAAGACCTGCTGTGTGGTTTAGTGCAACACTGCGGCTGTCTGCAACAATACGGTCGATGAATTTAATACCGCGTGGTTCTGGGTCTAGCGTTTTGTATCGGTCCTCCAGTTCCAGTTGACGAGATTCTGGCAGGCTGCGCATTGCATCATCGAACACGTTGTTGTGCTGAATCGCAATTGAGCCAAGGCGCCAGCCTGTCGCACCGAAGTACTTAGAGAATGAGTAAACACAAAGCGTGTTGTATGGAAGTTTGGCAAACAGAGAAATGAAATCGTCTGCGAATGTGCCGTACACATCATCGGTGATAATGAACAGATCACTGCGTTGTGTGTTGACGAAGTCTGATAGGTTATTCAGAGTCTCATCAGAGAACTTCACTGATGCAGGGTTTGCTGGGTTTACCACACACAGCAGTTTAATGTCTTTGTCTTCAAGTTTTTCGATTTCAGACATAGGTAACTGCCATGTTGTCTCATCTAAACGAAGCTCTACAATCTCAAGTTCGTATTCTGAAAGCTCAGGGATTTCTAAGTAAGGTGTGAAGATTGGTGTGATCAACGCTACCTTGTCGCCTTTCTTTAGTAGACCGTTGTGAAACATGGTTTGGAACGTGTACGTCATTGATGCCGTACCACCTTCCGTTGCAAACAGATCGAAATCTGTCGTCATTGGCATTGGGCCGTACATCTCTTCTGCAATGTATTGTTTTACTACGCTTTCGATATTCGTCAGCATGCGTGGCGGTACTGGGTAGTTACACGCTAAGTACGCATTCACAAGCTCATTTAAGAACACTTGCTTCTCGATACCTAAGCGGTCTTTTGCGTAGCTCAGCGCTTTTTCAATGAACTGAACGTTGATTGCTGTTTGCGTAAGAATCAAAACGCTCAACAATACCAACACCATCTGGAATACCACCAAAGCTACCGTCTAGATATGAGTATGTACGCTCCGCTTCCATTATTGCGAATTCACCTAAACGAATAAATGCTTTACGTGGTAGTGTTGCTAGGAAGTTTGGGTTACCACGTCCTGCGTCTAATAAAGCACGGTCTGGTACTGTTTGTGCAACTTCAATTAATTTATCTTTCAATTCAAATGGGCTTAAATCAGCAAATTTTGAAAAATCGATAGTTGTATTTTGTGTAGTCATAATATTTACCTAATTATTTAATATTGAACACTTTCATTTAAACAAAGTGTTTTACTTAAGTGTGTTTATTCGAGCCTAGCCAATTTTTTATTTGGCAGGCCTTTTAATAAATTGATAGTTCTTTTTAAAAATCGTATTAGATGTGTAGTTTTAATTACATACCTGCGTTAACGGTAATAATGCCGACGATAATAGGTCCCCATAAAGTCAGTAACACGTTCGCTACAGCGTAAGTCACAGTGAAAGAGAACACTGGCGTTGCATTGCCTGCTTTTTCCATCAATGCTGCGAAGGCTGGGTTTGCACTTCGACCACCGGTCACGCAACCTAAAGCTTCAATTGGGTTCTTGATCTTCAAAACAAAATACGAGAACAAGAATGAAATAATCTGTGGAATAATAGTAACTGCCATACCTAAGAACAGGAGTGACATACCGTGTTCTTTTATGGTGTCAACCGCTTGAGGGCCCGCTTCTAGGCCAACGATGCCAACAAATGCTGCTAAACCAAAATCACGAATGAAGTTTGTAGCGCTTGCTGGAAACTGAGCCACATGTGGATTTCGGCTACGTAACCAACCAACAAGCAAGCCAGAGATCAAACAACCTGCACCAGAACCAATCGTTACGGGGATACCTGCAATTTTAAAGCTGATTAGGCCAATGAGAAGACCCAACACCATACCGAAGCCCATTACAATGAAATCTGTCGTGGTTGCAGAACCCATGCGCTTACCGATATGTTTTTCAACTCGGTTGATGTCTTGAGCGGTACCCGTTAATTGAATTACATCGTTTTTCTCGACAATCAGGTCATCAGTAATGGCAACTGAAGCGCCTTCACGGATGTAATCTGTCACATACACGCCTCGGAATGAGCGTTCGTTTGAGCTGTCTTTGATTTCTCTTAGCGAGCGACCAATCAGCTTACGATTATCAGCGATAAGTTGACGATTCGTAACCGTTCACCAAGGCAACTTGACTTCTCATGACTGAGAGGAACGATACTACAGATTAAAAACGTTCGGGTACGGTTTCTTCTCAACAACAGAAGTGATGATTTCACTCAGAACTGACATTGCTGATAGACCGCGCTTTTTGCAGGTTTCGATAAGTGTATGAATACGGCTACGGAATTTATCGCCTGCATCTGAGGTCGTTCCGAAGCTGATTTTCCTTTGAATGACAAAACCTCTAATACATCGTTCAGCTTCATTATTGGTTAAGGGATTGATGTTTTCTTGAGAAAAACCCACAAGCTCTCTCTATGTTTGAGCAGTAACTTGCATCGGCCCCGATACCGCTTGACCATGACATCTGTCCCTTTGCTCAACCAATGATCGAACGATTTTTTGTAGCCTGTGCATTCGCCGCAAGTACAGTGAATAATCCAATTCACCTTGCTCATAACGATGCCGAGTATGGAAAATGGCGTTCGTTAACAAACAAAGATGTTTACCAATATAAGCAGTGTGGCCACCGCCACTATAATCCGCCATTTGCTGAAGGTTGCGCTTCACATGTGCCCAACATAACTGATGACGGTCTGCGGCTATCCAGTTATAGCTTGGACACTGGTCGCTCACCACAATGCCTGCATAGTCTTCATCAATGACCTTTTTCGCTGAGGAGGTCGAGCGCGAATAGAGTATTTGTTCATAGACAAGGTCATCACTTGCCACTAACCAACACCAACGCAGGCTCGTTTCATCATTTCGGTGATGAGAGGTTTCGTCAGCATGAATCAAAGGCGCTTTCTTTAACGCCTTTTTATCGCTTGATGCAATGGCGTTAACATTGAAGCGACTTTCGTTTGCGCTTCACTAATCGCGCCGACCGAAAGGTTGTGCCAAGCTGGTTCTTTGAGCAGTGATTGGATTTTCCGAACACTGAGGTGATATTGCCCCGCAAGAACCCCAATGTAACTTAATAAGTTCGGCCCTATAATCCCTTGAGATGCATCGTCAGGCTTTTGAGCCTTTACGGTTTCTTTGCAGTGCCGACATTGACCTGAAAACAAACGGTATTCGGTGATATCGACAGTGGGTTTTGGAATATCGAAGACCTGATGGCGATAGTATGGCCCACCTTGTACCTCAATGTCAGATTGAGCGCAGCAAGGACAAGTTTCAGGGAAACAGTCAATAATGACATCCGTTTTCTTTAACGGTGAGAGCTTTCGTTGATGCCCTGTGTGGCCTTGTTTAGCTCCTCTCGAATTGCGACCACCAGAGCTTTCAACTTTTTCCGGTCATGGCGATCTTTAGGATTGTCTGATGAAGGAGATTTTGAAGAGTTTTTGGAGCTAGTGGTTAGCTTATCTTCATAATGTCGGAGCTGTTCCCACAGCTCATCAATAAGCACCTTAGCCTCATTCAAATCCGAGACTTCAGGTGGTGCTTCTTGGTATTTAGGTGCTTTTTTTCTAGTCATGAAACTATGATGGCTTCCTAGAAGGATCACTCAATACTAAAAGTGGGATCAAGTGCGTAATGTCACACTTTTTGTGTCAATAGGGTTTGGTGAACACTTACGACGATTCTCTTCAATAACTTCATAGCTTTCCGGTAGTGCAACTTCATTACTTTGTGCCTTACTCTCTAGCTCATGAACCGCATTTCGGCGACCCGTCACTACAATAAGGTCCCCCGATTTAAGCGCCGTGAACTTGTCTGCGTTCAGTTCTTTACCATCGCGCTCAATAAGCTCGATGCACGCTGCAAGTGATGATTGATTCAATTGAGCTAATGTCTTACCGACCAGTTGATCGCCGTTAGCCACTTTATAAGCACGCGTCACTAGAGCAGTAACCGCGTTAAATTCGCCATCCGCTAAATCACGTTTGCCGTTAGAATTTTTCTCTTCTAAAGCGATAGCTTCAGAACGGATGTCCCACTTCATGAGTGTTGGGAATACCCAAGTCACCATCAAGATCGGGCCGAGAGAACCAAAGATATATGTTACCGCGTAACCAACAGCAACATTAGTTTGCATTAGGTGTTTGGCTTCTTCAGTTACACCACCTAAACGTGCGATCGCATCACCTGCAGTACCAATGATCGCAGATTGAGTCAAGCCACCAGCGGCTAGACCTGCAGCTGTACCTCTATCTAAGTCAAATAACCATGCAGCGGCAAGTACACACAACAAGCCAGAAACCGTCATGACAACCGCAGAGAGCAGAATGTTGATGGTTCTGAAGTTAAGGGCTTTAAAGAATTGTGCACCGCCCTGATAACCTACGGCATAAATAAACAGCGCAAAGAAAATACTTTTAACGCCAGGATCTATCTGAACACCAAATTGCCCAATTATTACGCCCATTAATAAGGTTCCGGCTACACCGCCTAAAACAAATCGGCCGGTCGTAATTTTACCGACCATATAACCTAATGAGAGTGTAATAAATAGTGCGACAAATGGTGCCATGTCAAACAGATTAGAAATAATGTCCATGACAAATTTACTCTTGTTACTAAATATAAGGAGCAAATAATCTAACGAATAAATTAATACTGATATTTGTTGGATTATTCAATTTAATAAAGCAGCTCGTTGCTTCGAACCGAATATTAAGAACAAAAGGTTTTAATTTGTAATCTCATTTGATGGATCAGATCATCACTTTGACTATTTGGAGAGCGATTAATGCATAATTTAACTGTAAAGTCGTTGTTTTAACTGCATTTATCTGACACTAGAAGAAGCAGGTTATTTTCGAAATAAATTGCGATTAAATGTTTTTGAAACCAGAACGGTAATCTACCTGCCCTTGTTCTACTGGCTTACGGCACTAAAGAAAGATGCAGTGAACATAGTCACCGAATAAATTCGGACTTTTGATGGATCCGATCCTCTATACGCGATTATCACAATAAATCGAATTCCGTTATCTTTGTATTCATCAAACAAATAGAGAAAAGAACCATGAACACAATGCCACATGAACTTGTGTGGGGTGAAGTCTACTTCCCGCCGCTGTTATTGGTTATCGCACTGGCTTACATATTGACAATGCTAACAGGGTCAATCGCTACAAGGTTTGGCCTTCATAAGTACGTCGCCTTTCCTGCAATAGCAGAACTGAGCTTGATCGTAATTTTTACTGGCGCTATTGGCCATTTTATTACCATTTTTTGAGGCACTTACTGTGATCAAACGTTATCTCATCACACTTTTATTATTGGCTGCTGCGGGAACTGTCGTTTATAGCTATTACCAGTCGTATTCAAGTAACCCGTGGACCAGAGACGGGCAAGTTAGCGCTTATATCGTCTCGATTACACCTCGTGTAACGGGCCAAGTGATTGAAGTGCATGTCGAAGACAACTCGAAGGTAAAAAAAGGCGATCTTCTTTTTGAAATCGATCCGAGTATTTACAAAGCGACCTACAGAAAAGCACTTGCTACTCAAAAACAAGCGTTTGCCCTACTCGCCAAAGCCAAAAACGAAGAGCAACGCGCGTTGAACTTAGAGAAAAGAACGCCCGGTGCCGTGCCCGTGTTGACTCTAAACAACTTGAACAACGCGGTAGAAACCAGCGCCGCAAATGTCGAACTGGCAAAAGCGAACGTAGAAGAAGCACATCTCAACCTTGAGTACACCAAGGTATATGCGCCTACTAACGGCTATATCACCAATCTGAACCTGCGTGTGGGCTCTCAAGTTGTCGCGAATTCACCTGTGGTTGCGCTAATTGATGAAGATAGCTTCTGGATTGAAGGTTATTTCAAAGAGACTGATTTAGTCGGTGTCGATGCTCAGGACACTGCTTATGTGACCTTAATGATGCACAACAATGTTCAGCTAGAAGGCCATATCAAAAGTATTGGTTTTGGTATCGCGACGCAAGACGGCAGCACAGGTAATGATTTATTGCCAAACGTGAATCCAAACTTCCAATGGATACGCCTCGCTCAACGTATCCCTATCAAAGTGAAGTTAGACAAAATACCAGAAGACGTACAACTGCGTGTTGGTATGACTGCCTCGATCAAAATAATCAAAAATAGCTAGGTGATTCTTATGTTCACTGCATCGACTAAAGAAGCGATTAAAGCCGCACTCTCTATCGTTATCGCAATCTGCCTAGCGTTGTGGTTTGATTGGGAAAAACCGTATTGGGCTGCGATAGCCGTGGCAGTGATGGCATTGAACGAGAGTTTCGCCCATTCAATAAACAAAGGCCATAACCGGTTAATGGGAACCTTGTTAGGGACTGGTTATGCCTTTTTCCTTATCGCCATGTTTTCTCAAGATCGCTTCTTGTTTCTAACATTTTTCACCCTGTTCCTTGGGGTATGTATCTTCATGTCGAGCGACGAGAAATACGGCTATATCCTTTCAATAGGATTTGCCGTGTGTTCGATTGTTGCTTGCATGGGCGGGTTTGATAGCCAAACCACCTTTCACTTTGCTGTACTTAGACTTCAAGAAACACTATTAGGTGTTGTTGTGTTCTCTATTGTGTATCGCATCGTGTGGCCTGTGAATACTGAACTCAACTTTGTACAACGTTTCGAAACCAGTAAACAAACGTTGTTAGATGCGATGGAAAAAACAGACAACATCGACATTGCCGCACTTGAAAGCAACACCGCGAATATTGATAAGCTGTATCAACTTTTAGATCTACCACTGACCGGAAGCTACCACCTTAAAGAGAACATCCAAACATGGCGCTTGCGTATCGATGAAATGGCACATATCCAAGATACATTACTCAAACAAAGTAACAGCGAATCAGACTTGGGTATCCAATGGGCAGTTCTTACGCACAACTTGGAGACGTTCGACGTATTAACGCCAGAGCAATCTCTGGTTGAAGGTGAACTCAATGTCATGGGCGATCACAAAGAAGTGTCTTGGCATCATGCTCATCGCACGTTTGTTGAACATTTGAATGAAGATGGGAGAAAAGTGCTGCAAGGCGTGTCGATGTTTATCACATCGCTGTTGATTTGGATTTATCTTCCAGTACCAGGTGGTTTTATATTTCCTATGTTAGCCGGTGTATTCTCTTCTATGGTGCCGACCATGCCACCAAGCGTTATTAAGGATGCTTTTTATGGTGTGTTGGGGACAGGGTCGGTGATTCTGTTGCAATACATCTTTGTGATGCCATTAATGACTGAACTATGGGAGCTGGGGCTATTCTACTTCCTTAACATTATGGTGATATGGAAAGTGTTCGCGACACCTAAGCTCATGGTACATCGAATTTTGGGTATCAATTTGTTGGTTGTTCTTACATCTGGTGCACTTAACCTCACTCCTGTTTATAGAATAGAAACGCCACTGTTGATGTTGGTGAACATCTTGATCATTTTAATGATCGCGAAGCTGTTTACTGATCTATTCAGAGTAAAAGTAACCGCTTAGAACTAGATACACTAAATCCTCTCATAACAAAACGGCCTGCCAAGTATTTTTACTTCGCAGGCCGTTTTTATATCTATTGAAAATCATTATAAATCAGTTAATTAACGCTAATTATTACTAAGTGAGGATAGCGTCCATCAAACGCGATTAACGCGATCTGCCACCTCCTCTTAAAATCCTCTCATTGATTGACGCAATGCATTTTTAGTCGCGACATTCACACTGGCAATCCTAACGGATAAATACATAACAACTGAACACGACGTTCAGTATTACATCGACTGTTTGAGTCTCGAAGGTTTGAGGCCACTCAGCGTGGAAACCGTCATGAGTTTTTTTGAAATACGCACCAGCGCCTGTAAGACCCATACTCTTTCTGTGTTAGCGAGCGCCCTATTACTTACCACCCCCACCTTTGCGTCTGCAGCAGAAACCAACACTTACAGCGAAGTCATGGAAAAAGGTCGAGCACTGTTTGACAAATATGGCATCAGTCATGATTTACCAAAGCTAGCAATCAGTTCACTCGTACAGGGCGAACACCTAGTTGAACACGCACATCGTACTCTGCAAATTGGCGATGAAGTTCGTGACTCAAGCGTCTATCTCGTTAAGAACACCGACACTAAAGGCAACATCGATCTTCGTATCAAATATAACCTAAAAGAACTGGATGATAACGAAAACCTGCTCGATGAGATAGAAGCCTTCACACGTACCGAATATCGCTTACGTGATTATGCAGAAAGCTTTGATTCGTCTTCGGTTCGGGTAAAAGAAATCGACGATAACAAAGTAATCATCAGCTTCGATTATTCGAAGTATGGACTCCCTCAAGACATCGCATATTTCCGTTTTTTGAATGTCGACATTGAGTTAATCGACGGTCAACCAAAACGCATGCTGATCAGTAATGAAAAGCCGTTTAAACACCATACCTACAAGGTAGAAAGCTATAAGCAAGAGATTGAATTTCACACTTTACCGACGGACAAGTTAGTCATCGCGAGAAAAACAACTGAAGTGGTTGGTACAACCAAGAACAAGCCAATGAAGATGACGAGCATCGTCGAGCCAGTCGCGTTTTATGAAGAGGATAACGGCGTACAAGTGGTCAACGAAGCGAGACTTCAAGAAGTATCAGACCCAAGAATGTTAGAAGCGAGCGTCAAGCTAGACCGTGTCTTCCCGTTAATGGGCGATATGGTACGACGCCAAGGTATCGATTTACCCCTTCCATTTGGCGTATCAGTGGCTTATCGAAATCAAGACATGGATATTCCGATGACAGATTACGTGATTGGTGGTGTGCGCTTGAATGATTTATTTGACCCGGAAGATAGTGTTGCGACGGTCAAAGCGGAAAGTGTTTCGATACGCGGTGACGTAAATATCCTGCCATTCTGGAATGTATTCGGATACGTAGGAAAGGTAAACGTTGATGCGAACGTGGACGCCTCTTATACCGGCGCAGCAGGTGAATACTTAAAAGACAAGCTCAATGATCAATTTGATGGCGCAGGTGATCTGCTTTGTAGAGAAGTTTCTGCTCTGTGTAACCGTGGACGTTTAAATGTCCCATTGCACCTCGAATATGACTTGCGCGGTGTAGGTACAACTCTATCTGTTGGTTACAAAGAGTTCTTCGCTTCTGTTACTGGCACTTACTCACAAACGCGCCTTAAAGGGCTAGACGATTGGGGCGATGGTATTGTCACGGTTCAACCCATGTTGGGTTACCAGTTAGTCGATTATCGAGCTCAATTTTTCGTTGGCGCTGAATACCAAGGTTTAAATTCACGTATGCAAGGCACCGTAAAAACCGATGACATCGAATTTGACTATGACGTTGGTGTCGACATCGATCAGTGGGCATTCCTAACAGGAGTTAACAAGCAGATCGGCAAAAACTACAACATGACCATGTTGTACAACAAAGGCGAAACTCGTTCGGCTGTAACGCTGAACCTGGGTTACCGATTCTAGTCACCGAACTTTGAATATCAGCCTAGCCCTTAAACCAGGTTGTTCTTGATAAGAAATTTTGTAGCTCTGTTATCTAAGTAGATGACGATGAAACAGACTGCGCCGAATACTATTGTGGAAACTTTTTTATGACTATTACATACCGTTCAATGATCGCTCTTACTATTACTGCTGCCTTAGCAGGTTGCGATACTGATACTACCCCTACTGTTCCATTACCAAACGAGCCAGAACCGTTAATCCCGGCACCTGCTAAACCGTTTGATGCTCAAATCGGTGACGTAACGATTAAAGCGACCATAGAAGAACTGGTTATAACTTCGAATACCGAAGACGACAAACTGGCTTCCGTTGAATCTTTCAAAGGGATTCAATATGCGAGGCTCAGCGCTTCGAACACAGTGAAGTTGTAAGCCTTGTTGAGGGTACTTTGGATGCGACTCAGTTTGGTTATGCTTGTCCTCAACTAAAAACGACATCACAAACACAAGAAGAGAACTGCCTCAACCTCAATATCTGGCGTCCAGCAGGCGTAGATTCTGATGCAGATCTACCGGTTTATGTCTTCATCCACGGTGGTGACTTTGAATACGGCTCAGGTTCTGAAGCACTTGTGCGCGGTGATACCGTGGTTGCTCAAGGAAGCGACGATGGTAAGCCTTTCATCTATGTAAGCTTGAACTACCGTCTTGGTCAGTTAGGTACTCAATGGATTAAAGGCGAGAACGAAGATGGCAACTATGGCTTAGGCGACCAAAAGCGCGCCTTGGAATGGGTACACAACAATATTGCTGATTTCGGTGGTGATGATCAAAACGTGACAGTTATGGGTCAAGGTTCAGGTGCTATGTCTATTGGTTTCTTACAGCAAGATGAAGATATCGCAGGTCAATATTTCCAACGTGCCATCATGCAGAGTAACCCGTACGGCTTTGAATACCCTAGTTATGAAGTAGCAAAAGATCGCAGTAAGGAGTTTACAGCAGACACTTCGCTCAATGAGATCATGGCGTCGCAAGAAACAGCTTTGAATGGCATTGAACAGCTAAAGAATTGGTTGTTAGGTTCTTTGCAAATCCCAATTCTGAGCCCGACATCAGATGAGACTCCAATGTCAAACCTGATGCCTTTTGCTCCATACATATTGTGTGAAAAAACTTTTTTCAATAGCTGTAGCGAATCAGCACAATCACCAATTCAAGCAGGCTTCTCAGTACCCACTGTCCTAGGTGAAAATGCACATGAAGCGAACAGCTTTGGCATGCTCTTTACCGCTACGTTCTTAATTCCGACAGTTATCGAGTTAGTAACAAATGATGAACCTGAACTGCTTACTAATGAAGATCCAGCAAAGCTAGCTCTAGCGATGGTTAAATGGTTGGAAGATGAAAACAGCATCGTTCTTCTGCAACAAAAACTATCAGTTCAAGCAAGTGATGAAGTTTCATCAGAGCTTGTATTGCCAAGCAGTGCTTACAGTGCAGTAGCGGGTTTATTTTATGGTGCCAAACTAGAAGGTGATCTAGTTGAAATGACTCAGTGCATTGATACCAGTGACATTACGGGTACCGTTAGTTGCTTGGTCGACATTGTTGATATCACGAGCCACCAACAAACCCAAGATATTCTATCTCTAACTGATTTCTACCCTAACTCAGAATCTAGCTTAGGTGGTGCTCTTGACAACATGAAGCAATTTAAAACTTTGCTAAATGACACCTTGTTCAATGGACCAGCTCGTCACATGGCAGCAAACAGCGGAGTAGAAGCAACGCTATACCACTTTGAGCACAAACCAAGCTTTAACATGTGGAACTATAAAACAGGTCTAAATGAAGAAACGGGCGAATACGACCAACTGTCAATCATTGATCTATTCAAGACGATTGGTTGCATCGGCGGTGCATGTAACGGTTCAGAGTTGCCGTTTGTGTTTAACAAAGCCGTGCGTTTTGATGGAAGTGAAGTAAGACCATCAAGCAAGGATAAAGCCCTAATGAACGAAATGTCGCGTCTTTGGTTTAGCGATGAACTGTTCGAAGGCCAACAATACAGCGATGCTGCCGACAATGTGCTTGTAATTGATGGTGCAGAATTCAGCGAAAACAGTACTACTTTAGACTGGGACTATGTCACAAACCCAGGTGTTGATCCTAAGCTTCGTGAAGGTCGCTTAACCGGTCTAGCAGAGGAAGGCCTTATGCCTTGGCAGTGGTACCTAAACTAAACATTCTCAACACCCTTCCTACTTTACGGCCAGCTCGCTGGCCGTTTTTATATCCAAATTTTACATTCAAACGCAGGTAGTTATGACACTTAGCAAACTAAAAACCGTATGCACAATGATGTTGATTACTGTGGTCACAGGCTGCGCCCAACCTTACCCCGATGTTGAGCCTGACTTCGAAGCAAACTGGCAAAGCACTGAACATCACGCTGAGGTGTACCTGATCCCGACGGCACCAGAAGCCTTCGCACGTCGTATCGAGCTTGTTCGCCAAGCACAACACTCAATTGATATGACCTACTTCTCTTGGGAGCGTGACACGCTTGGGTTGATGCTTCTAAACGAGCTAAAGCAAGCGGCGGATCGTGAGGTTCATGTCCGACTGACCTTAGATGACTTAATGGTTTTTAATGATAAATGGTTAGCGGAATTGGACTCACACCCCAATATTGAGATTCGACTGTTCAATCCATTTGAATCACGTAAAGCTGGCTGGGTTGGTCGTGCATTAAACTTCTCCACTCATCAAAAACAACTGGATAATCGGCTTCACGAGAAGTACTTCAATGTTGATCATCACTCGATGATTTTAGGTGGAAGAAACATCGGCAATGATTACTTTGGCTATAGCGAGAATGCCAATTTCTTTGATATGGACGTTTTGTTTCGAGGTGACTTAATCGAGTCTTTCGACAACAATTACCAAGCACTTTGGGACAGCCAATATGTGGTGCCAATTCAAGAGCGAATCAAAGTCAAAGAACAAGGCCAATATAAAGCGTTTACCAAGGCAATAAATAAAGGTGAGAAGAATAAAAAGCCGATCACTTTCGATGTTGAGCAACAGATAGATCGCCTAAGCGAACCAAGGTTTATTAAAGCATCGGTAACCCCTTTATTTGATTCATTAGAGAAGCTCAATGACAACAAGCCCTACTTTCGTCAACGAACTGAGCACTTAATGAAGCAAAAAGTACCGACACCTTCTAAGGCTGTTATTTCTACGCCTTACATGGTGCCAAGCGATAACCAGTTTGTATTCATCGATGCACTCAGAAAGAACCAAGCCGAAGTGACCTTACTGACGAATTCATCGGCTTCTAATGATTCGGGCTTTGTACCTGCATATTACGAAAAACACCGTGAGACTTTACTCGACAAAGGCTTAAGTATCTATGAGTACAAAAGCCAAGCTATCAATGATGACCACTACTTTCATGTTGATACCTACTACCACAACAAGACCGTAATTTTAGATGAGCGTGTAACCTATATTGGTTCGTCTAACTTTGATCCAAGATCAGACTTTCTCAACGTTGAGTTTGGTGTGTTGATTGACAGTGAAGAGTTTGCGAAGCAAGTGACACACTACTTAGCTCGTCAGAAAGAGGATTTGTTCTGGGCTGTGACGCGAGAAAAATCAGGTGAGACTATCTGGGCTTCAGGGGAACAAACACACACTAAGAATCCAAACTACAGTTCATGGAACAAGGTACCAGATTGGTTATTTCGAAAAATGAATGACGAGTTCGAGCTTTAAGTGTCGAGCTTCGAATTTTAGTTTTCAATCTTTCACCTGTCCAAATGCAAAAAAGCCGCGTAATTCGCGGCTTTCTCATGTGTCAAATACACGTATCTGAGCTTACAGGCGGTAGGTCATTGCTCTTTTGGCTACGTAGTTCACCATATCAAGCGTTGTGAAGATCGAATTAACATCATTAATGTCGTAATCCACATGTCCACGCTCAACATCTTGCTCAGCGAGACGATAAATATCAACGACACGCTCAGCTACCGCTTCCATCGGATCAATAAAAGTGACTGTTGGAAATGCCGTTTCAAGTTGCTTTCTAACCAAAGGAAGTTCCGTACACCCTAGAATAACCGTATCAACACCCTTCTCTACGATGCTTTGAACCGCAACCGCAAGAAGTGCCGCATTACGATCAAACTCGCCCGCTTTAATGCCGTTGGTCTCTCGGATTGCTTGCCCACATGCGGTCATCTCGCCTGTCACTTCGCCATAGATAGCGCTATGAACGTTATGTTCTTGCTCAAAAGCATCTGGCTTAACGAATACGAGATTGGCGTCAGTTAGGTAACGATCATAGATTCCCGAGTTGTATGTACCGTTGGTGCACAAAATACCGACAATGGATTCAGGGTTCTGCTCTTTGATTTGATCAACCGTAGTTTGAAGCATATCGACGATGTAAACATTGGTATGTTTTTGAACTTCAGGTCTGAAGTAATGAGCGGTGTTGCAGGTCATTACGCCAAATTGAACATTGGCGTGTTCTAAAATGCACGCTGATTCAATCAGCTCTGGGACAGGGTCGATACCGCCTTCGTTAATGGCTTCAGAGCGGTCTGGGATGTCTGAATTTTTAACCACAATCATGGCCATGTGGTCTTGGTCTTTAAGCGCGCCGTGTTCAATCTCTTTCTTAGCGACGATATCTTGGAACAGAGCATCCGCTTCAGGGCCCATGTTACCAAATACACCAAATCGTACCTTTTTCATTGTGTTTACCTTTGTGTTTGCTAGAGCACAAAGGTTATTACGCTCTTTCGATTTGCTTGAATCCCATTGGATGGATCGTATCCTCGCGAGAGCTTAAACAACGTACAATTCTTAGAATTGAGTACCCAGGGAAAAGTGAATACGAAACTCATCTCCTGCAGGTGCATCTAACCCGTAAGCAAAATCGAGTTTCACAGGCACCAATTGTGAGTTCCAAATCAGGCTAAGACCTGTGCCTCGCTTCCAATCCGCTTCATCATCAAACGCATCACCAACATCGAGAAACGCGCCCATCCAAATTGAGCGGTAAACCTGATGTTGATATTCGAGCCCTGCCGTTAGCATGTAACGTGCACCTGTTAATTCACCGTTGTCATCTTTTGGAGAAATCGATTCATAACCATAGCCTCGTAAATTCCCGTCGCCACCAGCAAAATAACGCAGTGACGATGGTACATCCGACAACGATTTAGCTATGTTAATGCCGACATTTGAACGGAAATGGAGCTTCTGACTTTCACTAATATCCCACGAAAGCACACTGTTTCCTTCCAACCGCAACAACCTTGAATCAGAGAACAAACTAGGGTCAGAATACTCAACAGAGTAGATGTGTCGATGATTGAGTTCCAATTGATCATTTTTACGATCAACCTGATAAAAACTGATGCCCGGTAACAGTAATTGCGATTGGTCTTCTTCAGAGGCCTGACGGTACTGTTCATGCAAGTATTTGACGTAAATGGTACTTTGCCAATCCCTGTCTAATTGCCAATAACGTTCAAACTTAAGATCGTTTGAAAAGCTATTGGTGTCTCGATGATCAATTCGTTTCGATTCAAACTGGATACCAAAGTAGTCGGTCGTGACCTTCTCCGTGGGGATTTTGTACCCTAACTGCAGTGATTGCTCTTGTTCAGACAAATACGTCTGTGTTTCAAAGCTGTGTCCTCTTTGGTTATACCAAGGCTTCGACCAATTTAAAGACGCTCTTAAACCAAGATCGGTAGAATAACCGCCACCCACCTGCACAATGTTACGAGAGCTTGGCTCAGCAAGGATTTCGATTGGTACTTCAAGATTGTCATCAAGATGATTAAAGTCACCGTGCACCACGACACTGCGAAACCACTGCGTTTCAAACAAGTCTGACTGCAGCTCGCCCAGCTTTATCGTGTCAAAGTCGTCCCCTTGTTTGAATGTGGGAATTTTCTCGATACGCGCAGGTTCAACACCATCATCAGGAATGCTGATAGCGCCAAACTTGTAGCGTGGGCCACTTGAAAAATGCAGGTGAATATTGGCGATGTTTTCGCTAGGAATCACTTCGATCTTAGACTCGACAAACCTACCGTCGAAATAGCCTTTACGCTTTGCCAAGGAGAAAATTGCCCGTTTAGTTTGGTCGTATTCTTGGTGAGATAATGGTGAGCCTGAATCTAACTGACTATGCACGAGTATTTTGATGAACTCTTCGTCTTTACTCGCTTCACCTGTGACTTTTACGATCGATTCTGCAATGTACATGACAGGGCCAGAATCGACGTTCAAGGTGAGGTTATCGCTGTCATCAAGTTCGATATCTATCTGAGGGTGATAGTAGCCATAAGGGTTGAGCGCGTCTTGAACCCGTTTCAATAACTTAGTATGGGATAACTGGGAAGCTTGTACATCAACCAAAGGTTCTAAGTATAACTCTACATTTTCAGTGAGAGTTTTGTTCAGCCCTGTAATCTTGAAGCCTGCACCTATCGCTGCGGGATGAGTAACCATGAAGAGTGAAGCTACCAATATTACTTGTTTAATCGAGGTCTTCACGCTGTTACCCAGTTGCTTAGAACCCGAATAGGTTATGAGCAAAGCGTGAAATCACTGAATCTCATATGAAGGACGCAACCCTACGAACAAACTTGGCTGATTTTGAATACCAACACAACCGAACTCTAGCTACTTGTTCTACTCAAATTGCAGACACAAAAAAGGCGCAATTAAGCGCCTTTAAAATATCGATTGTTTACTGAATCACTATCAGTTGTTTTTAAGCCACACATCTTGGTTTTGTGCTGCTTTCTTCTTCTTTTTCTTCTTGCCTGTGCCAGCAGGTGGCGCAACAGGTTTAAGCGCTGCTATCAGCTCAGCAACCGCTTCTTCATCGACTTCAAAACCTTCGATTTGCTCACGCTCAAGACGAATCTTGTTCTTCTTCTCGATGATTTTGAAGTGATGGTAATCTTCGTGATCGATCAGAGATAACGCTAGACCAACCTCTCCTGCACGACCACTTCGGCCAATACGGTGCATGTAGTCTGATGGGCTACGCGGTAAATCAAAGTTGATAACCACTGGAAGCTTTTCGATATCCAGACCACGTGCCGCGATGTCTGTCGCGATCAGTACGTCAATCTCGCCAGATTTGAAATCTTCAAGGATACGAGTACGCGAACCCTGACCTTTATCACCGTGGAATACTTCTGCGATGATACCGCGTTTGTATAGCTTGTCTGCTAGGTGTTCACAGCTGTTCTTTGCATTAACGAAGATCAGCGCTTGGCGCCATTCGTGTTGCTGAATCAGGTGAGCTAACAATGCAGTCTTACGGCCTTTTTCTACTTCGAATACACGCTGAACCAGTGTGCTCGCATTAGCACTTTGAAGTTGAACTTCAATTGGGTCAGTCAGCAGTTCGTGAGTAAGCGTTTGAACTTGCTCTGGGAACGTTGCAGAGAACAACAGAGTTTGCTTCTTGCTTGGCAGTAGCTTCAAGATCGCGTCTAGTTCTTCTGTAAAACCAAGGCTTAACATGCGGTCAGCTTCATCAAGCACGAGCGTTTTTACTTTATCAAGCTTGATAGCGTTGCTTGAAATAAGGTCAAGTAAACGACCCGGTGTCGCCACCAAGATATCTGTGCCGCCACGTAATGCTTGCATCTGAGTGTTCACAGACACACCACCAAATACGCAAACAGTCTTAATCGCACCGTTAAAATGCACTGCGTAAGATTTAACGCTGTCAGCAACTTGCTTAGCCAGTTCACGAGTAGGCACTAAAATAAGGCCAGAAACGAAATTACCTTTGCCTGAACGACGGTCTAAAGGTGCATCTTCATGGATCTGTTGTAACAGAGGAAGTGCAAATGCAGCGGTTTTACCTGAACCCGTATTTGCGCCTGCAATTAGATCGCATCCTGCTAACACACTTGGAATAACTTGCGCTTGGATAGGCGTTGGCTGTTGGTATTCAAGCTCGGTAAGACGAGCCATCAAAGGAGAAATTAAGCCAAGATCAGAGAAGTTGGTTGGTGTCGTGGTGTTAGTCATTAATTGCAGGAACTCAAAGCTAAAATAATAGCGCGCTATATTAACGTATTTCAGCAGTATTACGTAACTAAATCGCCCCTTTGAAGCCTCTAACAGTAATTTAGACCAAGCAGAACGGGACAAAGGCGACACAGTAACGGTTTAGTGTCGCCCAAACTGCTTTCTTCATAACTCATTGCACTGCCGAAGTTGCACACATTGAGTTTAATTCAACCACCCTGCTACCGTCTGTTCAGGTGCATACGAGTTAGGTGCGGTTAACCAGACAGCTACGGCATCAGGCGCTGCAACTAGCGGATCAAAGTCCACATTGAATTGCCACTCAGATTCACCACGTTGGTAACCATCGTAAACTACGACGAAATCGTGTTCGAGTTTCTTACCTCTGTTTTCGCCCGCTTTGACGCTAGTAACTTCGTTCATCGCTAACAAGGCAATATGAGCCACATAATCACCTCTACCTTCATAGCTCACGCTGAACATGTCGCCTTTATGATTGACCGTCAGCTTGGGGTTATTTTGTTGTGGGATCGAAGGTAACGTTCTATCGAGCCAATTGAAATAACCGCGCCACTCTTTTCCATCAACCACAAAACCCGGAGTATAAACCCCGCTTGTCACCCCATAAGCTTTATACAAACGTTGCTTTTGACTGAAGGCTTTGCTCGCGAACTTATCCCCCCAACCGAGGTAATCCCAGTAATCGACGTGATACGCGAGTGGGATGACTTGTGTCCAAAGCGCTGGATCATCTTCAAAAGTACTGAGGTAGGCATCAGCAGGTGGACAACTCGAACAGCCTTCAGAGGTGAACAGTTCGATAACCTGCGCAGGTTGCCCTTCGTTACTCCAGGTTTGTGCATTCGACACTGAAGAGTAGAAGCCGATCGGCAAGGAAAATAAGCAGAGTTTGATCAATGATGTGTTGTGTTTGGCGTGTGACATACCGTGATCCTCATAGAAGCTACTTATCTAAAGACCGCGATACTTAACACTTTCTTTCAAATACAAATTGTTTCAGATACAAAAACGCCAGCTAAGAAGCTGGCGTTTTTTAAATTCTGTCTTTCTTTTATTCTATGCGTTTACGCTGAGATTAACGGTTGATACCGATATCGCGTTGCATGTGACCAGATAGGTCGCTCGCGTAGTAACTACGTGGAGAGTTGTCTACGAAAAGAATATCGAAAATGTGTGCAATCAATCCTTTGAAGTTAACCGAGTAGGTCTTCTTATCCATAGAGTTAGGAACAGCGATAGTATTCATTTGTACTGCTTGAGCCATGATTGCCTCTCTATAAATTTATTTGTGTGTTTCGTTCTGATGACAAGAATAATAGGTGATCTTTTGCAGGTTAAAAAATGACTAAAATTGGATGTTCAGATTAGTTTTTCTAATAAAACAAACCATTAACACCGCATCGAATACATATGCATTAGCAGTGATTTAAAATTCAATATAATGCTTAAATCATGCATTTAGTACAAATACCCCTCAAACAAAAGTGGTCGATGTCACAGAAATTTTACATAAATAAATTTACTGCTTCATCGACCACCTATCTCTTATCGAGTTTTCGATAAGTTATATTTGTTTTAATTTACTTGTTCAATGTCTGGCTTCTTTGCATAAATCGACGCTATAACCGCAATCGTCATCGTTGAAATCAGCACCGCTAAAGACCAGTAAGTTGGGATAGCCCATTCACTGTCGACCAATAGCATTTTCACACCGATGAAGACCATGATGAATGCCAGTGCCGGCTTCAAGTAGATGAATTTATCCATCATGCCTTGAAGTACAAAGTACAATGAACGCAGGCCAAGTAACGCAAACACGTTAGCAGCAAGTACCAAGAACGGTTCTTGTGTTACCGCGAAGATTGCAGGGATAGAGTCCAGTGCAAACATCACGTCCATGACTGCAATCGCACCAATCACCAACATCATTGGTGTTAGTACCCATTTGGTACCCTGCTTGATCATTAGTGCTGGGCCATGGAAGTCTTCTGTTACCGGCATGATTTTACGAAGTAGCTTTTCAGGCAGTGTATTCACGCTCTCTTCTTCGCCCTTGTCTAACGCCAGTTTAATACCAGTACCAATCAAGAACGCAGCAAACACGTAAAGCACCCAGTGGTATTCAGCCAACAGCTGCGCACCTAATGCGATCATAATTGCACGAAGTACCAATGCACCAATTACGCCCCAAAGAAGCGCACGAGGTCGTAGATGCTCAGGAACTTGGTATTGAGCGAAGATCATCGCGAATACAAACAGGTTGTCTACGCTCAGTGATTTCTCTAGCAAGTAACCGGTAATAAATGACACGGTTGCTTTTTGCGCTGTGTAATCACTATTCGGCGCATAAATGTCCCAAAATAGGTAAATAGAGCCAGCAAACAAAAACGCAAGTACAAACCAGAAAACACTCCAGATTGCCGCTTTTTTGATAGTAACGTTGCCGCCACGAGTCTGATAGATATCAATAGAGACAAGAATCACCGTCAGCAGGAAAAAGCCCGCATAAGTCGTCATGATCGGCGATGAAAAAAAGGATTCACTATTTGTAGATAATAGAGATTGAGTTGAGTTCATTATTCCTCCGGGCGGAAGAACTGTACAAAGACCTTCCGCAAACAAAGCATATCAAGCTCCATTACGGATCTTGACTGTGATTGCGTTGGTCTCGTTGAAGTGAAATATGGGATTTCACCTTTACATACCGGATAGACACTTGGTTGGCCTAACGAGATGACGATATGTAAACTTGCGCTAACTACTCCCCAAACGCGTGGATAATATTCCCCTAACTTTGTTTCGTCTAGATAAATTTGCAGAAATAAATAAAAAAGAAGCAAAAAGCTCCTTATTTATTTCTATCGGCTTGTCAAAACGACACTCGTATCGATTCCAAGAATACGATGAACAGGTTTTGCCCTATTCCCGTTATTCAATCAAACTGCTCGCGAGTACCTTTTGTGTGCAGCTTGTCAGAAAGTGCATCTCAAACCGCATGTGTTATAAACCTATAGTTATAAACCTGCTGTTGGTACTAAGTACACTAATGCAGACCAAACCGACACCCAACCAACAACGGCAGCCGCGTCTAACCAATCTTTCCTATCCATGCTTTGCCTCCACAGGAAGTTACCCGGGAAATAAAGCATAAACAGTGCCAATTTTATAAATCACTCAAAGTAATGATACTAAGCGAAAATATTAGATGCGATTACCTAAAACACTCCATGCAATTCAACGGTTCGTTGTGTTGAAGTGATTCAGGGTGATCTTGTAAAAACGCAATGAAACAGTCTGCCATTGAGTCGGTTGTGACGATCCCATCTCCGATCATATCCAAGACTGCGTTATAACCTTCTTTCCCTTTCATGGTGTACGCTGACGATGCACCACGATAAACACGTTCGCGTAAAACAGCCTGCCAACCGGCTTCTTCAGAGTGGATTTCAAGGTGATGAATTCTGTGCCCTAAAGGTGCTTCTTTGTGGTAACAGAACCTTAGGTTGTGTGTGTAAGGGAAACTACCCGACCCTGTACCAACCACACCATTATCCAATGCGTTATTGATTGCACCTTCCAACATGCCAGCGATCGTTTCACCTCTGACTTCATACACACCAATAGGTACGGCAAACGGTAGTAGTTTTCCGGCAATATCGGCAACCGAAACATCGCCGCTATTCAGTGAATTTCTTACACCGCCAGAGTTGTGGATAGCAAAATCTACCTGATGACCTTTCTTGTTCATCAAGTAATGGAATGATTGAGCGACTAATGGCGCAAGTTGGCTTGGCCCTTGTTCATCAGGGATACGTACATGGCGAAGTTTACTGTCAGCATGAGCGATGACTTGCTGCTGAAGCTTACGAACTCTAGGCTGATACTTGTCCGTCAGAATACTCTGTAATTCGGGAGCTTTCTTACACACTGCGATGTTCTGGTGATTGTTCAAAAACTCACACGCCATATCATGCGCATCGTCTTGTCCTACTTCACTCAGTTTCGCATCTATAAAGAGTCGGCGTCCTAATAACAGTTCGTTCTTGCCATTAAAGTGCGTCACTTTACCTTGAGCATCGAACTCGATTTCACAGTGGCCTAGGCTCATTGCGTGGAAACCGGCTTGCACAACATAGGTGTCGCCAATTTTTACGCCGTAGTCATCGTCTTTCACTAAGCCGATATCCGAGAAATCACCTTGCAAGCGGTGACTATGACCACCAACAATCACACCGATGCCTTGTACATTCGCAGCTAGCTCTAAATCAGCTTCATAACCAAGGTGACTGAGCAGCACTATCTTGTTAATACCAGCCTGGTGAATTTGTTCTATCGTTGCTTTTGCCGTTTCTAATGCATTTTCAAACGGTGTATCAATATCTGGGTTAGCGATACCTGACATCTTGTCGATGCTTAAGCCGAAAATGGCAACTTTCTCGCCATCAAACTCTTTCGTTATATAAGAAGCACTTCGTGTTTCCGTCAGGTAAGGCTTAACAATGTCGTTGTCCGCTAAGGTATGAGTTTTATTGATATCCTCATTCGATAGATTCCAGTTACCGGCCAACAGTGGGAATTTGATTCTTTTCGCGAAAATCGCCACGGGCTCATTACCCATGTCTAGCTCATGATTACCAAGTGTCATGGCGTCAATATTAAGCGCATTCAACAGATCGGCGTTGGCTTTCCCCTTGAACAGAGAAAAGTACAAGGTACCTTGAAAGCAGTCCCCAGCATGCAGGAACAGGGTTCCAACTTTTTGTCGCTGGGCATCTTGCTCTATTTGTTTAAAGCGCGTTGAAATTCGAGCAAAGCCACCAGCACTGACATAAGGTTCAATGATGTGGTTGTTCATTTTAAGTGATAGCTGTAATGAGGTTGGTTCAAAGTATGAGTGGGTGTCGTTGATGTGTGCCAACACTATTTTTGTCGGCTTATTCTTTTTAGTCATATTTTCTTCTCTCTTTGTCCCTTCATACTAGGTCGAGAATCATGACAGAATCGTGAATTTTATGAAACTGCACTGCAAAAAAATACTCGAGATAGATCAAAAATCTCATTTTGCGCCGTATAAATAATCAATGGGTTTTGTGACCGATGAGCATACCGAATTGGTGATTTTCGATTATGATTAAAGATATCTGTTAGCTTTCAAACAATTAGCAGAGCCTTCCGTTAGGAGTAAGCCTATGCAACTAGAAAGAATCGAGATTTCTGGCTTTCGAGGTATCAAGCGCATGTCACTGGCGTTTGACGAGCTAACCACGCTTATTGGTGAAAATACTTGGGGTAAGTCTTCATTATTGGATGCCCTTTCCGTCGTTCTTCCGTCAGACGGTGTGCCATATCACTTCGAAATGACCGATTTTCATGTCGATTACTCTGTTTCACACCCACAGTCTCAACATCTTCAAATTGTTCTCGCATTAAAGGCCAACGACAAGAGCGAACTCAACGCAGGTCGTTATCGTAAACTCAAACCGATTTGGGTTCAGGACGAGTTTGGTGTCTATCGTATTTATTACCGAATCAGCGCCACATTAGAGCAGTACGAAACCACCACACACTATGCATTTTTAGGTTTGGACGGTAATCCGCTCAAGCTTCACCATTCTGAAAAGCTCGCTCAAGAATTAATGACCTTGCACCCCGTGATTCGCTTGCGAGATGCAAGGCACTTCGATCGTCCATTCAATGGCAAGTCACTTAACCACAATGGCCACATCCATGGCAATGCGAACGGCAATGGAACTAACGGTAACGGTGGGAATGGCGCTAATAATAACAATAGCAATAACAGCAACGGTAATGGGCACGCTTCTAATGGAAATGGAAACGCTCGTCAGGCTCGAATCGAAAAACGCATAGATAACACCTGCCGTCGTTTAATGGCGATTCCTGGCCACGTAAACAAAGGCGAGATGCGCAGCAGCTTAGAATCAATGCAAAGCCTGATTGAACACTACTTTTCTTTCAAGAGTAACTCTCGTCGTAATCCTAGAAAGCAGAGAGATGGCTTACTCTATTCAGCAGGCGCTAATGATCAGAGCATTCATCAGCTTGTCGAAGAGACAAAGAACAAACAAACTCGCTTATTATTCATGGGGTTACTGAACGCGTATCTACAAGCTAAAGGGCCAAATGACTTAAGACGATGCGCGCGCCCTCTTTTGATCCTTGAAGATCCCGAAGGTCGATTGCATCCAACCCACTTGGCAAGGGCTTGGAGTTTGATGCAAAAACTGCCAATGCAGAAAATCCTCACCACCAACAGTGGCGATCTACTGGCAGCAGTACCTCTGCAATCGATTCGGCGCTTGGTACGTCAATCAGACAAAACCATCGCTAATCAACTCAACATGAACCACTTCAGTAAAGATGAGCTAAGACGTATTGGTTTCCATATTCGCTTCCACCGTTCAGGTGCACTGTTTGCCCGTTGCTGGCTATTAGTAGAAGGTGAAACAGAGGTTTGGTTGTTTAATGAGTTAGCCAACCAATGTGGCTACAACCTTGCTGCGGAAGGTGTGCAGATTATTGAGTTTGCTCAATCAGGCCTCAAAGCACTGATTAAGGTCGCGCAAGAGTTTGGCATCGACTGGCATGTGGTGACCGATGGCGATGCAGCAGGTAAAAAATACGCAGCAACAGTACTATCAAAACTTGGTAATGACCAAGAACGTCATCGCTTAACTGAGTTGCCGGACAAAGACATCGAACATTACTTATACATGAATGGATTCGAGAACTTTTTCCGTGACATGGTTAAGATCCCTTACGATCACCCTATCCCTCCTAAGAAAGTCGTCGCTAAGGTATTGAAGAAATACGCTAAGCCAGACCTTGCACTGGCTATCGTCTCGCACTGTGAAAACCAAGGACAAGAATGCATTCCATTGTTACTAAGGTGGACACTAAAACGTGTTATCACCATGGCAAACGGGAATACCTGAGCCTCTAGCTTTTCTGATAGACGGTATAAGTTCTTCTGCAGATAAGATCATCGTATTTTTAGAGTAACCAAAACCAAAAAAGGCACACAAAATGGTGTGCCTGTATAAATCGATATACAAATTAATTGGGGGTTATCTTGCAAGAGTTCACAGTGACTAAACTAGGACCAGCTTAACGAATTAAGCCTTTGCTTGTTTAGCGTGTTGTTCAACAACTTCCGAAGATTGGGTCGATTTCTCGTGAAGCCATAGCCCCGTTGCTTTCATTAAGTATCCAAATACACCACCAAGCAGTAAAGATGGTACTACAAGTTGCCAATCGCCACCTGCGGCAAACGTTGCACAACAACCAATGAAGGTTCCTGGGATATAACCTAGCCACGCTTGTTTTGCTTGAATACACATAAAGAAAGCGACAATAGCAGTAATCACATAGCCTAAAATCTCTAACCCTGCGAAGGTTGAGCTTTCGATAATCACCATTGCCCAGAATACGCCTGTCATGTTGGTTAGTAAGCTACCTGCCAATCCTTTTACGCCGCCTGTTGGCGAAGCAAAGTAACTGGTGCAACCTAAGAAACCTGCCCATGACAATAAGCCGAAAGAGATAGCTATCCATCCCCAAAGACCTGACAAAATACCTGTTGTTAATGAAATCGCGACTAATGTACTCATACTATTTCTAAAGCCTAATTACGTAATTGAACGCAACCGGATTTAGCCTCACTTAAAATCAAGTAAGCATACTATGGTAAGAACGCCTTCTTTTAGCCGATCGTGATCACATTAATAATGTACGCGAATGTGCATTTATCACCAGATAGAGACCGAAATCGCTTATTCAACACATTTAGTTATTAGTATTTTATCAAATTACCGTTATAGAACTGACGGTTTGCCTTTCATCATACGCTTGCCTTCACGCTTAATACATTCAGCAAGTGGGTTTTCCGCCATATCGGCACGCCAAATGAATGACAGCGTACGTTCCATCTCAAGCTCTGGAACATTCAATGTAACGAGCTGACCTGATTCAACAAACTGCTCGACATCTAGATAAGGTAAACACGTTAAATATGGGCCGTTTGCTACCAAACTTCTTAAAACAGGAACGTGTTCATACTCTCGCCAAACATCAAGATCACCAATTAAATGATGAATAGAGCTATCAAAAACTTTGCGAGTACCCGAACCATGTTCGCGTAATACCCACTTCGCTTGCTCTAGTTGCGCCAAACTCACTCTTTCACGCTTCGCAAACGGGTGATGAGCGGATGCAACCACCGTTAAATGGTCCGTACACCACACTTCTTGGTGAACTCGACTGTCGTCACAACGGCCTTCGATAACACCCAAGTCATATTTGTAATCTAATACGCCATCGATAACGGCATCGGTACTTTGTACACCGAGCGAGATTCGCATCTCTGGAAAGTCGTTATCAATAATACTGATGAGGTCTGGAACCAAGTGTTCTGCGGGTGTTTGGCTCGCACCTAATTTGAGCTCTCCGCTCAATAAATGCTGTTCGTAAAACCCCATTTCGATTTGCTGCGCGTCTTGCAGTAAACGCTTCGCTTTTGGCCTTAGCCACATGCCCCAATGAGTAAGGGCCATTTGCTTGCCCTGCCTTTCAAATAAAGGCCTGCCGAGCATTTTTTCCAACTGTGCAAGAGACATACTTGTCGCTGATTGAGTCAACGCCAACTTGTCTGCTGCAATACTAACACTCCCAGAATCTGCCACTGCATCAAATACCGCGAGTTGCTTTAATGAATAACGCAAAATTCATCCTTAATGCTTTTAATTATTTGTGTCCTGATGCTCGTTTTTTATCAAGCCGATGAGCAATCGATTTCATTCTACTCGTAACCCTAGCTATATCAATAAATTTGATGTGGTTTCTAAAAATTATCAATTTTACCTCTACCTCGCTACCCCCTAATCTGGAATGGCAGGACACAACGAGCCCTGCAAAACATTATTGATTAACCATTACGGATTAACCAAAGTCATTAACACTAGGAATTACACATGACGGATTGTTCAAGGGGGGGATATGGCAACCAGCACTTCTGAAAATCATCAACTGTTCTCACCAACAGAAATGATGGCGGAAGCAGAGAAGTTTGCATTAAGCAAAGCAAATAAAACCAGCAGCATGACATTGAGTTTGGCAATCATGGCTGGCGCATTCATCGGGCTTGCTTTTTTATTCTACATCACGGTAACCACGGGCAGCGCTGATGCTGGATGGGGATTGAGTCGCTTAGCCGGCGGTCTTGCGTTCAGTATGGGTTTAATCCTGATTGTGATTTGCGGTGGCGAGCTGTTTACCAGCTCAGTGTTATCAAGCATCTCATGGGCTAACAAGCAGATTACCTTCACTAAGATGCTGTCTATTTGGGGCAAGGTCTATGTCGGTAACTTTATCGGTGCCATGTTCCTTTTGGCTCTAGTAAGTGCAGCTGGCTTGTATCAATTGGATGGTGGGCAATGGGGCTTAAACGCTCTGAATATTGCTCAACACAAGCTACACCACAGCCCTGTTCAAGCTTTTGCTTTGGGTGTGCTTTGTAACTTATTGGTGTGTTTAGCCATTTGGTTAACTTTCAGCTCTGCTAATGCCATGACCAAAGCGATGATGACCGTATTACCCGTAGCAATGTTCGTTAGCTCAGGCTTTGAGCACTGTGTAGCGAATATGTTCATGGTTCCACTAGGCATCACAATTCAAGCATTCGCACCAGAAAGTTTTTGGATGCAAATTGGCGCAACACCAGCCCAGTACGCAGACCTAAACATCATGAAATTTGTCACCGCAAACTTGGTGCCAGTAACAATCGGCAACATCGTAGGTGGTTCGGTATTGGTCGGCTTAGCCAATTGGAGCATCTACCGTCGCCCACAACTTAAAGCAGCAAAAATTACTGCAATTACACAAACAACAGAAATTACGTCAGTTAAGGAAATCACTATGAACACAGCAACGACTATCAAGCAAATCATGAACACTCAACCAATTACACTAAGCGTAGAAATGCCTACATCAGTGGCAATTGATTCACTTTTAGACGCTCAACTTGTTAGCGCTCCGGTTTGCGATGTTGAAGGCCGTCTTGTTGGTATCTTCTCTGTTCACGACGTAATGGTTGACCTTTGGTGCCAAGATTACATCCCAACTAAAGGCCAAAAAGTTGTAGACCTAATGAGCCGTGACGTTGTGGCAATCGATGCAAACGACAAGTTAGTTGATGTTGCTGAGTTCCTATGTATCGACAAAGAGCAACTGTACCCTACTACTAGCATGGGCTTCGCAACTCGCCTGACTTCTCTTTCTCTAGAAGAGCGTGCAAAAGCGATGAAAGTGAGCCAGCCACATATGCTTCCAGTATTGGAAAACGGTGTGATGGTGGGTGTTCTTACTCGTACTGAGGTGATGCAAGCACTTCGCCCTATCTACGGTGACCGTCTAAACGTAGTACCAAAAGCGGAACTAGAAACGGCTTAACTGGCTAAGGGTTTAACTTACTGCGGCTTAATCTACAGTGGTTTAACTTGCAATGGTTTAACTAGGAAGCGTGTAGCTAACGACTGTTTTACTAGGAAGTGGTTAGCTAACTAGGACAAGGTTGAACAATTAGGGATTAGTTGTTCACCTCGAAAATCAGTCATGGCAACGTTGACTGGCTAAAAGTAAATGGTGGCTTAAAGCGCAACTAAAGGTTTGACACAAAACAGATCCAAACGCGTTACCATTTACCATAATAAAAAGGCGCAAAGTGAATACTTTGCGCCTTTCTCTTTTTCTAACTGTTGCTTTTGCTTTCTAGGTATCAGGTATCTATTCAACTTTTGATGTTACATAAAAGATTAATACCTGCAGCAATCATCAATAGCTAGATTACTTCTTTACACCTTCAACGTGTAGATCCATATCTACGTAGCTTGAAGCGCCCATTACTGGAATGTTGAAGTCAGCAAGTTCTAGACGAGTTGTACCAACGAAACCAGCACGCTCACCGCCCCATGGGTCTTGACCAGCACCGATGAATTCAGCTTCGATAATGATTGGCTTAGTTACGCCGTGAAGCTTAAGGTCACCCATTACTTCAAGTCTGCCGTCGCCTTTATCAACCACTTTTGTGCTGTTGAAAGTAGCGTCAGAGAATTTACCTGCATCAATGAAGTCAGAGCTACGGATGTGCTTATCACGTTCTGCGTGGTTTGAATCAAGGCTAGTTGTATCAATAGTTACGTTTACTTTTGATGCTTCAACGTTGCTTTCATCAAATGAGAAATCACCTGAGAATGTGTTAAAACGGCCTTGGATAAAGCTGTAACCTAGGTGGCTAACTTTAAAGTTAACTGAAGCATGCGCACCTTTTGTATCAATCACGTAATCAGCGGCGTTCGCAGCGAAAGGCATTGCCATAGCAAATGCTAATCCTGTAGCGATAATTGACTTTTTCATTTTGAAGCTCCTATCATTTTTCGTAGCGTATCGTCTTTGTCGATAACGTGGTGTTTTATCGCCGCTAAGGCGTGCACTGATGCCATAATGATCAGTACCCATGCAGCATAGTAGTGAACCGTACCTGCGAGATCAGATTGGTTTGCAAACAGTTCGCCCATACTTGGTACAGTGAACCAATTGAATACCTCGATCCCGCGGCCATCTGATGTTGAAATCAAATAACCTGAAATAAATAAAACCGCTAAGTTGATGTGCATGAAGCCGTGAGCGATCTTCGCTGCTGCAACTTCATAGCTTTTACCTTCCACTTTAGGTGACGCGGTAACTAGTTTCCAAACCAAGCGGAAAACGGTAACGGCAGCCAAAAGAATGCCTACCGAACGGTGATAGTCTGGCGCTGTTTTGTACCACTCGCTGTAGTATGAAAGATCAACCATCCAAAGACCTACACCAAATAAGCCAAATACCGCGAGAGCTGAAATCCAATGCATCGCTCTTGCTAAAGGGTTGTAATTTCTAACGTTGTTGTCCATGCATCTCTTCCGAATGTTAACGAGTAGTGTAGTTTCGAAAAGCGTACCCTACACCAAGTTTGTGTAACATATTATTTACCAAGCTTTACATTGGTAACATCATTTCAAATTAAACGAGTTATTCAAATTATTTGAACAAGTTTGGGCTAAACGTTAGATTTCAACGATTTGTTCGATCTCGTAAAGCTCGTCTGAGATATCTAACATTTTACGTTCCATCACTTTTTGGGCGTCTTCTATCCCTTTGTTGTAGTAGACCGCACCAAACTTTTTACTTATGAAGTCGACCAAGAATTCCGTGTCGAACTGGCCAAGCTCCACATCGAGTTCATCTTGCAGGTATTTTTGAAGAGTATGGGTGAGCTCAGACTTTTGCTTCGAATCTAGTTGAATGGTCATGAATGTTTCCAAGTAAAGAGTAAATAAATACATCGTGAACAGCTGACTAAACTATAATCTAGCTAACTCACTGGTAACTTTGCTGCTAAAGATAGTCTTTCTAACTGATTAGAATTCCTCATAATTTAGAATACAGACCAGCGAAGTGCCAGTGCTATCCATAAAATCGCTCCGCAATCGCTAATTTTGATAGAGGGATCAAGAACTCGCACTTTGGCGATAGGTAATGACACATCAATTACCGTACTATTGCCCATCAATAAGATAGTAACTGTGTATAAGGGACTTCATTGTTATTAGATCTCGTGATTAAAAGCGTCAATCAGTTTCAAGACGATTGTCTAAAACTCTGTGAGCGTCATTATCCTACGGTGCACAACCAAGGGATCAGTGAGCATCACATCGGTAAAGCCTTTGCCCGACGAATGGAACACACCTTCGTAAGCTTTAATCATGCGAGTAACATTAGCCCACTTGAAATGCTCTCCTCTCGAGAAACGCCCCGCCACTTCCGCATCTCTTCTGAAATCGGCACAGTTTGGATGATTAGCCACCATATGGTGAGCGCGGGAAAAACGTGTCGTAAAAAGTTGATGTTAGACATTCATAACTGGCAGCAAGAGTACGGATTCGCCATTCAACCCAATGACGTTTTGATCATTGTTTCTGACCATTGGATAAGCCGAAGTAAAAACAGTGGTGAGTTGTTGCACTGGTGGATGGGAGAACTCCCTGACGAGATAACCGAATACAGCCAACAAGGCATCACGTTAAGAGAGAGTGATTCTCAATTCGCGGCCGATTTAAATAATAACTTTAGAATCAGTCCGTGCTTTATTAAATTTGGTCACCCACTAAAACGGTCAGGGAATCAACAATTGGTTCGTAAATACCTGCAACTTTATGCCGTGCTTCAATGGTAGGGATAATACGGGTCAACTTTTTCATTCAATATTGAAAGCAAATTGTTAGACCTTCATCCCAATATTTTATAAAAGTCATATAGTCATTGTTCATTAATTATTCGAACGTTCTAATCGAATTATTAATAACGGTTCTTCTGATGCTATCGATTTTGAGAGATAGATATCACTTCTATGTAATCAGTTAAGTATCTTTATTTCCTATCTTTGACATTCACCCATAATCTAAGCCTTTAACCCTACTTTTCGCTGGTGTATCGCTGCTCTAGCTTTATATTGGTTGGGATTGATATGTAAGGCGTTACTCAGCCATTAAATTCACAGCAACTATCAAACCTAGTGAATGATAAGTTAAATTAATGGTTAATATCATTTATCATGCTGATTTTTCGTTAATTATATTTATTTAAATATTGACCCTGCAAATGAGTTTTTATTAATTGACAATTTACTAACACCTGTCAATATTGTGACAGCCATGACGTATATTTTCGTCATTGAATAAACACCTTTATTAGCGACTATGATTTTATCAGACAGAAGTGAATTTATTAGCTGTATATCTGTGGATGCCGATATGCAGTTTATTGCGAAATATCAAGACCTAACACTGCGAAGTGTCTACCAACCTATATTTGACGACTCAATGACTCAGATAGGCGTAGAGGCTTTGGTGCGTATTTCGAATAGCAAAGGGGATACTGTTCGTCCTGATCACTTCTTCCATTCCGATGACACCTCATGCACAGATAAGATCAATGTAGAGAGACTCAGTCGCGCTATCCACATTCGTAACTTCGCACAGTCAACTATCCGTCATTTGCATCTATTCTTGAACGTTCTTCCAAACGTTGGTGAGCTGTTTGCTGCAGAAAAGGTCAGTGACAGCCTTCTGGCAAAACGTCTTCATGAGTTGAACCTTTCATGTGAGCAGATCGTGATGGAGTTGGTAGAGCTGAATGCCGAAAGTGAAGAGCGCTTGAAAGATGCAGCCCTCTCTCTTGCGGAGAATGGTTTTCAGATCGCGGTCGATGATTTCGGAACGCAAGCATCAACAGAACAACGCGTACGCCACATCAACCCTCATATCATTAAGATCGATCGCTCAGTAATGTTAAATTTTGAGCAAGGTGACACACGAGAAATGGAATTAGTTCTAGAGCTCGCGAAGCAAATTGGCGCTAAGACTGTCATCGAAGGTATTGAAACAGAGCATCAACTTGCGGCAATGCAAAGCTTAGGCTTCGACATGTATCAAGGCTACCACCTTGCTATGCCTAAGCCGATTGAGTTGGATATCCGTTTAGCAATCTAAAACCGCCCCTACTCTTCCTAAAGCCGCTGGCCATTGGTTAGCGGCTTTTTAATACCTGCCATTTAACACACTCCTTTGTTAACGAAGATGTTTATCTGTGTAGCAATCTTCACATCGCTTTCATGCATACAGATATTTACTTAAACCAGTGTTGTCCTAAATTTCAAGCATAAAAAAGGTTCATCGCGGCTTTCCGGGGAAAGCCGCTTTTATCTTCAAGAAGAAGTAGTCTGTATCTCGATATCCATACCCCATTCGCTTGATTAACTTTATTTTGTTGTTTATCCCTTCCAATGTGCAGGTGTTGAGCGGATAAGTTGCCGATGCAATAATACCGTGAAGATAAGGCCTCAGTTTTCGTGCAAACTCTTTCAATGGCTTAATTCCACTCTCTTGCACTTGTGCCCACCATACCTCCCAGAGCCCCTTAGCATGGCTTCTGATTTACAGTACCAAAGCTCTTTGAGTTGTGAGCCGAGTATATAAGTGGCCATCAAGTCCTTATTGATATTCAATATTTCAGTAAGATAGCTATCTTGTCGTGCATTTAAATTACCTCTGTTTTTCAGCGGTACCCAGCGTGAGCGCTTCACCCATTGCCTCGCTTTTTATCCTGCTTGAGTTTGTTAGCTTGGTCGACTCTGACTCTATCCATCACCTCACGACCGAACTTAGCAACAACATGGAATAAGTCGTAAACGATTTTTGCATTCGGGCAGTGCGCTTGAACTTCAAGGTCAAAAGCCGTATTCATGTCCATTGCGACCGCTTCGATATTGTTACCATGCTTGCCTAACTGCTCGAAAAACGGTCGTATGTCCTTGCGGCTACGACCTAACCCTATCCAAATGACTTGGTGAGTCTTAGCATCAGCGATGACTGTGGCATATCGGTGCCCTTTAAAGATGGCGAGCTCGTCCATGACGAGTTGCCTTAGCCCTTCCCATTTCACTGACGGTACCACTTGGCGAAGTCGACGTTTATCTATCTCTTTAATGGTGTGCCAATGAACGCTCGTTAACTGGGAGATATGCTTAATGGGAAGAAGAGGCAGTAGTTGTTCTATATAGCTTTTAGACGCGTCGTTATACGAGCATAAGGCTCTAACCAAGATAGAAACTCTGTTTTATGCCGCAGTCACGACACTTGATCCTTCGAGTTTGAACGGAAAGCTCAACAGGAACATTGAACAACATGGCCTCTTTCACATGACGCCATTGATACTCATGGATAGCCTCAGCTTCAAGACCGCAAAGGCATTTAGCCTCAGAATTAGGTTTAAGAGTTAGTGTAACAAGTGATGCTGTCTGGTGAGACTTTACTATTTTAAAGCCTTCCCAGAATGAAGATAGGAAAGTATGATTCGGCATGAAAACGGTAGTTTGTGTATGATTTTTGTTTGGCGTACCGTTTTTTTGTTTTTAGTTCCCGCTAATCCGCGATGAACCATAAAAAAGCCCAGTCAAAAATGACTGGGCTGGCTTAAAAGAATCTGTTTTATATCAATCCCTAATAACCCGCAGTGGACGGTTTGATTCTATATAGAATAGCGAACATCACTGGTACTACTATTAGCGTTAGTACTGTAGCAAAGCCTAAGCCTGCCATGATGGTAATCGCCATCGAGCCGAAAAATGCATCGAATACCAAAGGAATCATACCCAAGATAGTCGTTAGTGCTGCCATAGATACCGGACGTACACGACTAATCGCACTGTCGACAACCGCCAAATATGGGTCTTTACCTGTTGATAGCTCACTGTTGATCTGGTCAAGCAGTACGATACCGTTCTTCAAAATCATGCCGCTTAGACTCAATAAGCCTAGGAACGCCGTGAAGCTGAATGGCATATTAGTACCTAACAGACCAATTGAAACACCAATGATAGAGAGTGGAACCGTAAACCAAATCACAAGCGGCTTACGAACCGAGTTAAACAGAAGCATAGTGATGATAAACATCAGCAAGTAACCCATTGGCAGTGAGCCAAACAGAGATTCCTGCGCATCTTTAGAGCTTTCGTACTCACCGCCCCAGCTAATGCTGTAGCCTTCTGGTAAATCTAATGCTTCTACCTTTGGTTTCACACGAGCAAACAAACTCGCTGGCGTTTCATCACCAAGAACATCGTGGTCAGCCAATACCGTTAGCGTACGTTTTCTGTCACGACGCTGAATCAGTGGCTCAGACCATTGAAGCTCTACGCCATCAATCACTTGCTCTACCGGGATGTAAGTTTGTAGCGATGGGCTCCAAATCTTCACATTGTTTAGCGATTCGAAATCAAAACGCTCTTCTTCCGGTAAACGCGCCACGATAGGTAACATATGAGTACCATCACGCAGTAGGCCGATGTTGTAACCACCAAACGCCATCTGTAGCGTCTCGGACAAATCAGTTTTTGAAATGCCTAGGCGACGAGCCTTAGATTCGTTGAACAGCGGTACAAGTTCTTTAGTGCGTTCACGCCAGTCGTGACGAACATTTCGAGAGCCTGGATCAGCAAGTAAGATGTCTTCGACTTCAACTGCAATGTTACGCAGTACCTGTGGATCGGCACCGATAATACGCGCTTCAATTTTTGAAGCTGGTGACGGGCCAAACTCAATCAACTTGAACTGGAACGTTGGTTGTTCAAATTCGTTCGCTAAGTCGTTGTCTAACGCCGCTAGAGCCTTAAACATAGTGTCACGGTCAGTCGTTCTTACTTGTAACTGGGCGTACGCTTCGTAACTTTTCTCTGGTTGATATGTCAGAGCGAAACGCTGCATGCCCTGCCCAACCGTTGTCGTTACAAACTCCACGTCGTCTTGTTGACGAATGTAGCTTTCAACCTTTTCAGTCTGCTTGATGGTTTCACGAACATCGGTACCTTCTGGCATCCACATGTCGACGTAAAACATTGGCGTGTTTGATGGCGGGAAGAACTGTTGCTTCACCATACCAAAACCAACAATCGAAGCAGCTAGCAAAGCAATCATGCTCACTACCGTTAACCATCTGAAGCGCAATGCGAATTTCAGAGACGCGCCGAATACAACAAACAGAATGCCTTTGTATGGGTCTTCGTTCGCATCAACCTTGTCTTCTTCTTTCAGCATCATTTCTGCAAGGAACGGAGTCAGTGTGAGTGCCGTAACCCAGCTTAAGAACAATGAGAAACACAGTACCCAGAACAGTGAACCCATGAACTCGCCTGTCGCGTCTTTCGACAAACCAATCGGCGCAAAGGCTGTGATAGCGATAATGGTTGCGCCCAATAGTGGCCATTGTGTTTGTGTCACAATGTCTTTTGCTGCTTGAAGTTTGGTCTTACCTTTCTTCAAGCCAACCAGAATACCTTCAACGACAACAATCGCATTATCCACCAGCATACCCAGCGCGATAATCAGCGCACCCAGTGAGATACGGTGCAGTTCGACATCGTTGTAGTCCATCAGGATGAAGGTACCGAACACCGTCAATAGAAGAACCAAACCGATGATCAAACCACTGCGTAAGCCCATTGCGAACAACAGTACAATGATAACGATGGCTACCGCTTCAACTAGGCTGATTAAGAAGTCAGCCACAGATTTGTCTACTTCTTGCGCTTGATTGTAGAAGTAGTTCAGCTCAACACCCGCTGGTTTAATACTTTCTAGGCGATCAAGTTCCGCATCCAGTGCTTGACCAATCTCAACCACGTTTACGCCAGAAGAGAACGCAATACCTAAGTTGATTGCTGGTTTACCGTTGTACGTTAATACATTGCCTGGCTTTTCTTGAATACCGCGAGTCACTTCAGCGACATCTTTCAAGCGAATCAGGTTACCCGTATCGCGACCGTGAATGATCAGGTTTTCTAGTTCTTCAACTGTGCTTAATGTGCCGTTTGGCTTGATCGTTAGGCTTTGACCATTCAGCATAACCTCGCCTGCCGATACCACACTGTTCTGTTGTGCTAACAGTGACGTAACCGTCGACATGTCTAGGTTCAATGCGGCTAAGCGTTCCAGTGACATCTCAACAAACAGTTGTTCTTGTTGGTCACCTGCAATGCTTACTTTGCCGACACCGTCGACCAGTTCGATTTCACGTGTTAGGTAATCTGCGTACTGTTTTAGCTCAACGTAGTCGTAGCCATCACCGGTCAGCATGATCATCACACCGAATACATCACCGAAATCATCAATGATCTGAACGGAATTCACACCACTTGGTAGTTTTGGCTGTAGATCGTTGATCTTACGGCGCATTTCATCCCAGATTTGTGGCAGCTCGTCCGGACCGTAGTCCATCTTCATGCTGACCATAATTTGAGACATACCATTCGATGAGGTCGATGTGATCTTATCGATATAAGGGAGCTGCCTTATCTCTTTTTCAAGCGGGTAAGTCAGTTCTTCTTCAACTTCCATAGACGTAGCGCCAGGGTAAGTTGAAATAATCATTGCATCTTTAATGGTAAAAGCTGGATCTTCTAAACGGGATAGATTACCAAAAGACGTCACACCGCCAATGGCTAAAATGACTAGAAACAGCCAGCTGATTACTTTGTTCTTTATTGAATATTCTGCGATGTTCATTCTGCTTTTCCTGACAATTGGATTCCGTCACGGAGTTTTCTTAGATTCGAATTTACGAGTAGCTCACCTTGCTCAACACCATGAGCGATAAGTGCGCCTTGGCCGCTGATCTTGTCGACTTCCACTTCGCTTTTAAATGCTTGGCCGTCTTCCATTTTCCACACGTAAAATTGGTTCGTTTCAGCGCCTGCTTGTAGTGTCGTCATCGGCAACTGGTAGCCTTGAACATCACTTAGGCCTGCTTTTGCCATGTCGACATTTACTGTAACGCTCGTACCCGGCAGAATTTCACTTTCAGGTTGTTGCATCTGCATCCAAAACTCGTATGTACGTGATTGTGGGTGCAGTTCACTGGTGTGCTCTAGGTACGTAAGCGGATATTCTCCAGAGTGACCACCAAAGGTCGCTTCAGGACGGTAGCTACTTGAACGCATGTCAGGGCTGATCGACGCTAAGATCGAATCGGACACTTGGATTCGTACGTAGACCTTATCGTTCTGATACAAGCTAAGAAGCGTTTCGCCCGGTGTCGTGTTTTCAAAGCGCTGCTTATCAACCGTTGAAACCGTGCCTGAAAATGGTACTAGCAACTCTGTGTAGCTCAGCTTGCGTTGTGCTGCAGCCAAATTAGCCGATGCCAATTTGTAGTTAGCGGTTAGTTGGTCGTGTTCCGATTGCGACAACATCTTGCTACCAAACATCTCAGTACCACGAGACAATTGCTTGCTCGCCAATTCAAACTGAGATTGAGCGTCTGTTAGATCTTGTTTGTATGTCGCGTTGTCTAGGGTCGCCAGTAGCTGACCTTTTTCGACCTTGTCACCCGCTTCAACCAATACTTGCTGAATTTCACCAGCAAGCTTAAATGCCAACGGTGTCAGTTCTGCAGGCATCACCTGTCCGTTAAAACTTCTGAATTGATCAGTAAGTGGTGCGCCAACTTCAAAGGTTGAAACCAAAAGTGAAGGCTGTTCACGGTGGTCTGTTTCGTTATTACAAGCTTGAAGTAATAACGCAGATGCAACCACAACTGATAATTTGGAAAGGTTCATTAAATACCGCCCTCACGTAACCAAGCTTTTACTTGCTGTCCATCTGATAACACATCTACACCTGCTTCTACGATTAGGTCGCCAGAAGAAAGGCCATCAATCACCTTGCCTTGTTCATCAAGGGTGACTTGTACTTTAGAAATCAATTGTGACTCTGGGTTGTAGCGCCACAGTTCACCGTGGTCTGCTTCTTTGCTTAACCAAGCTGAATCAACAATCCCGATACCGTAGTCGGATTTGTTTTTCTGAACTTCCACTTGCGCTGTCATGCCAGAAAGCAGATTGATGTCTTCAGGCTTTTCGATAGACACAACCGCTTGATAGCTGTTGGTATCTTCATCTGGCTGAGTTGAAATCTCTTTAAAGCGCGTTGGGATACGAATGCCGCGGTGGCTATCCATCACAACCCACATGTTTGAGCTTGTTAGATCTTGAATTGAACGGTCTTCAAGCTTTGATACCGGAATAGAGAAAGTCACATCCATTTCGCTGTGATTCAAAATGTTAAGTACCGGCTGCTTTTCTGCGATCAATTGATATTGCTTACCAAACACCATCGATACCACGCCATCGAATGGAGCAACTAATGTGGTGTAACCAAGGTTTGTTTTTGCTTGGTCCAACTCAACTTCAGCGGCAGTAAAGGTGTTTACGGCTTGGTCGTAGTAATCCGTGCTCACAAGCTTCTTTGAGTACAATTCAGACGCTTGCTTATATTGGCTGTTCGCCAGATCAAATTTTGCTTGTGCTGCATCAACTGCAATACGGTAATCCGTCGCATCTAACACGGCGAGTACTTGCCCTTTCTTCACTTCTTGTCCCATGCGAACAGAGAAAGTTTCAATATCTCCACCCACATTGAAAGAAAGCGCAGCACGGTCGGTCGCATCCACTTTTGCGATAAAACTATCAAGCTCAATATCTGTCTGTTGAGGGATCTCAAACAGCTTTACTGGCTTAACAACTCGAACGGTTTCTTCTGACTGAACCTTATTACATCCGGTCAAAGAGCCTGCGAGTAATAGTGCGGCAAACGCCACGCCTATCTGCTTACTCGTCTTGGCTTGAATAGACAACTTGGATTGCATGATGCTTCTCCATTTAATTATTATGATTTATTACACAGGTGGGCAGTATATTGAAAATTTTAGATTCCACAAGCTTTACTTTCCACCTGTGCAGTATTTTTTATTTCAGTAAAAACAGTGTAGAATGTGGTAATCAGGTAAATGTGTGAAATGAAGATGACTGAAAAGAAACAAGGTAGAAGAAGCGCGAAAGACGCTGAAGAAACTCGATTTCAAATTATGGCGGTTGCAGCGGATATGTTTTGTGACTGTGGCTATGACCGTGTATCACTGCGAAACATCAGTGAAAAAGCTGGGGTATCCCATAGCCTAATCCGCCACCACTTTGGTAGTAAAGAAAAGATATGGCATGCAATAAGTGATTGTTTACATGACTATTTTCAGTCTTACATCGGTAAGATTGTTGAAGAGTTGCCAAAAGGTATTGCACCGAACATCTCTATCTATTTATTTAGTATGCGTCTTTTCACCAACATGATTCATTCACGCAGACCAATGCAGCTAATTTCAGATTCTGTTCGACAAGAAGACAACTTGGTTGATTATTTTATCGACAACGTTGGTGATGTTGAGAAAGAAATTAATGAACTAGCAAAACAATATAACGACGTTAATCCAGACAATCTGATCAATATTTACGAAGTTAAATGGCAAATGATCATTTACGCTAACGCTGCGGTCTGTTTAACCCCGTTCATGGAAAGCACATGGAACGAAGGTGACATGAAAACTTCACCTGAAGAATCCCTACTCAAGCATTGGCAACTCTTCAACTCACAAATGGTTAGTAAGTTTCGAATCGAGGATGAGTGGGTACTTAATCCAACTGCACTAGAAGAGCTGATTTACGAAGTACCTTGTGTGTGGAAGTGCAATCAAGAACATCATTAATCCGATGCTTTTGTTTGCCCTGCCCATAAATTAATTTACTTGATATAAAAAAGCGCCGTTACAGAATCAACTGTAACGGCGCTTTTTAGTATCTTATATATTGTAGATCTTTAATCTGGCTGATTAACGACGAGCTTTGCCACGATTTTGGTGGATCTTAAGTTTCGCTTTCATCTTACGTTTTTCTGACGAACGACTCTTGCTGCGGCCACTGCGATCAGGTGCAAGATCTTTTTCAAGGCTTGGTTCAAAGCCGTCTAACCACTCTTGAGGCAGGCGCGTATCCAGTAGTCGCTCAATGTCACCCAATAGGTAAGCTTCGTCTTGGCTCATCAATGAAATTGCCAAACCGCTGTTACCGGCACGACCTGTACGACCAATACGGTGAACGTAGTCTTCCGCTTTAAATGGCATATCGTAGTTCACAACTTGTTCCAACTGCTGAATATCGATACCACGCGCTGCAACGTCCGTTGCGATCAACGCTCGCACTTTGCCTGACTTGAAATCATCCAGTGCTTTTTGGCGCGCACCTTGGCTCTTATCGCCATTGATTGATGCCGCTTTAATGCCATCTAGTTTAAGCTCTTTTACTAGCGCATCGGTACCCTGCTTAGTTTTAGTGAATACCAGCACTTGTTGCCAGTTCTTTGAACCGATCAAGTAAGCCAGAAGTTCACTCTTACGCGATTTATCAACCGGATAAACCATCTGAGTCACAGTGTCAGCCGTGCTGTTTTTCGGCGTCACTTGAATTTCACTTGGCGATTTCATCATGCGGTACGCAATCGCTTTAATTTTGGTATCGAACGTTGCTGAGAAGAACAAGGTTTGGCGAACTTCATTCATACGCGAAAGAATGCGCTTGATGTCTGGCATAAAGCCCATATCCAACATGCGGTCAGCTTCGTCCAGTACCAATACTTCCGTTTGGCTTAACATGATGTTCTTAGTGAACATGTGGTCAATCAAGCGGCCAGGTGTCGCGACTAAGATATCTGCACCACCACGTAATTTGTCGGTTTGAACCTTCATGCTAACACCGCCGTACGCTACAACCACTTTAATGTCAGTGCCCTTCGCGTAGCTCGTGAGGTTATCAAATACCTGCTGTGCCAGTTCACGTGTTGGTACTAATACCAATGCACGAACTAACTTAGGGTTTGGAATTACGTTGTCTTTAGTTTCGATTAATCTTTGGATAATCGGTAAACCAAACGCAGCCGTTTTACCGGTACCTGTTTGAGCACCCGCCAGTACATCTTTGCCTTCTAATACCAATGGAATCGCTTGTTCTTGAACACTGGTTGGAGCCGTAAAGTTAAGCTCTGATAGCGTAGCAAGAAGGTGCTCAGACAATCCTAGTTGGTTAAAAGATTTAGTAGTTTCAGACATAGTATGATGCTCAAAGATTAAATAGGCGCGGATTGTAGCAAACCTGCATTACGCTGTTTACCTTTCCTTTTGATTTTTCTTCAATTGAAGTGCATTAAATTGGTTTGCTTCTTCTAAAACACTCGGATACAACTCATTAAAGTGACACTGCAACGTATCATAGAGACGTTCGAGGTCTTCATAGCAAGATTTAAGCATCCCTAGCTTTGGCCGTCTCAAAGCCATTCGTTGCAATACCATTTCTATGGATGACATCTCTTGATAGCTCTCTAACCACCTCTGCTCAGCCATTTTCTGGTGAACAGTAATGAAGTGCTCAGGCCAATGTGGCTCTTGGTGCTCAAAGATCTGCTGATGGCTGTCACAGCAAAAATGCTCAAGTGATTGTGTCGAGAACTGAGCCCAATGATTAGCCAAGCAATGATCCCAAAATACATCGAGTGCAATAGGCGCAAAGCGTTTTGTTTGGTCTGAAAAGAGAGATTTTGCAGAACGAGACACATCATGTCGGTCAGTATAGCTATCGACAAATCGATGAAGTCTAATGCCATCAGAAAGTGAGTCTGAATAGAATTTATTTGGGTCGCCTTTAACGAAGTCACCTAACAGGTTACCTGCTAAGTTGCTGTTACAGTGCTGTGCGATGTGAAGGTGTGCGAGAAAGTTCATTGAACCTCATTAAAGTGTCGAGAACTAAGTAACATGGTAAACGTACTCGTTTATCTTCGCGAACTTTAATGAGGATAGTTTTGGTATGACGTGTGAGCGAATGAGATTTGCTCAGTCTAAGAATTGTCTATTTTGAGAACATTGAACTCTAAAATCTTAACTAAGGAAAACCCTAGTTAGAAGATTTGAACAGTTCTTCTGCTAATTGTTTAACTGTCTGTTCATAGTCAGACAAGTCAATGCCAATTTCCATAGCATCTAACAACTCAAGACTTTCGTCATTATAAGATTGGTCACTCATTGTGCCCCCTCTATTCCTTGGTGTGGACATGATGTCCTGTTAACTAGTGCACCATCTTGGACTTATATTATGTCACTTTGATGAACGCACTCTACTCTACCCATTCCATATTTATAGCTTGAAGCTACTCGCGATCATTAACGCTTGTTTACGTTAAAGGGGTATACGCGAACGACATATGTACTGCCACCTTACACCAAGTACAACAAATTACTCTACAAATTTTGAAGCCGATCATGGTCAAACGTTTGCTTTGGTTATTTTAATGCTATCCGCACCATTCGGTGTAAATATAAATTTACAGTGGATATTTTTAATTACATTAAGCGTTGCATTTGGAATTAAACTCAATCAGAATACTTCAAAATCGAGATATTCTTTGGGTTTATGCACTTAAGCTAGAGGAATAACAATGAAAACACACCTTAATGTAAAGAATTATATACAATGAATAAATCAAAGGTTTTTGGTAGTACTTTGATCATTGCAGGCACAACCATTGGTGCTGGCATGCTCGCTCTTCCACTTGCTTCTGCAGGTATTGGCTTTTCAACTTCACTTGTCTTGATGCTGGGTTTGTGGGCGTTAATGGCTTTTACGGCTCTATTAATGGTAGAGCTTCACCAGTTCGCAGAATCTGATGCTACCCTACACACGTTAGCTCACACCATTTTAGGGACAAAAGGAAAGTGGATTGCGAGCTTCGCGGTAATGTTTCTTTTCTACGCTCTGTGTGCGGCATACATAGCAGGTGGCGGTGCGCAATTTAACCAACGAATTTCGGATATCGCGGGTATCGAACTCAATGGTCAAATCACCACGCTTATATTTACGCTATTGGTAGCCGGCGTTGTTACAATTGGTACCCACAGTGTTGATAAAGTTAACCGCGTCTTGTTTGGCTTAAAGCTAATCGCAATGCTGCTGGTACTCAGCTTTCTAGCACCAAACATTTCATCTCAGTACCTAATGAGTATGCCTTTACAGCAAGGCCTGATTGTTGCAGCGATCCCAGTTGTGTTCACCTCTTTTGGTTTCCACGGCAGCATCCCATCGATCGTTCGATACCTAGATGGCGATGTTCGTTCTTTGCGCAAGGTAATGATTATTGGCTCGGCACTGCCTTTGGTTATCTACGTTTTCTGGCAAAGTGTTACTTTGGGTGTGATTAGCCAAGAGCAATTGTTGTCTGATACAAGCTTAGGTGCGCTATTAGTTTCATTGTCGCAAACCGTTCATCAGTCGAACTTAAGCGTTATCGTCGGTGTGTTCGCGGACCTTGCACTACTTACATCGTTCATTGGTGTGAGCTTGGGCTTATTTGAATTCATGGGCGACTCACTGAGCAAGAAACTCGGCAACGCAAAACGTGTAAAAACAGCCGCTATCACGTTCTTACCGCCACTTGGTTTTGCCCTGTTCTATCCACAAGGCTTTATTATGGCGTTAGGCTATGCTGCGATTGCACTTTCAGTACTCGCGATTCTTCTACCAACAGTGATGGTCTATAAGGTTCGTTACACCGGTTTCTCTGTAAAGCCGCAATCAGAAGAAGCCAATTACCAAGTGTTAGGCGGCAGCAAAGCGTTGTTTTTAGCGGGTAGCGTTGGCATTTTTATCATTGCTATTCAAATTCTTATTTCAGTAGGATTACTGCCTTCTTTGGGCTAATAAACCCATAGAGAATAAAAATACTTGATTGAGATCTCATAAACGATATGTTGCTATCATTAATTTTCACAATTAGTCGATTGAAGTCACATTTTTATTGAGGTCGGTTATTTAGAGTCCACGGTAAAGGATTTACCGTGGAGTTTTTATGAAAGAAGTACAATTTCGAACGATAGACAAACTGTTTATCAAAATGTCGATCAACGACAAGTTTTGTGTCATTTTCTTGATCTTTTTTGCCGCTGTGGCAAGCCTCGCTGGCCTCAACTACGTCAACAAAATGGAACACATTGACGCAAGCGCGAAACAACAGGTCGAATATCAACTGCAAGGCATTTTATCAGCATCAGATTCCCCTGTATCTGTTCGCTCTGTTAGCCAGCAAACACGTCCTCAACAAACCACAATTTCCAACAATGGTTCGGTAACAGCCACGGCAATGGCCCAGGATGGCAACTACTACTCACTTACCGTTACAACTAACGATATAAAGAATCAAAAACAGCAAGCACTGTACACTTTACTCCTTAGCTTTTTATGGTGTGTGCCTTTTGGGCTCTTCTGTTACTGGGTCGCAACTTTCTTAGGCGGCGCACTATGGGTTCTTTACTCCACGACTCAAAAGATTGGCGACGGTGATTTAACGTCACGCCTTGGCTTCCACCCTGGTCGCGATGAGTTTGGCACAATTGGTTGTGCTCTCGACCGTTCAATGGACACGCTCAGTGAGTTAGTCAACAACGTCAACTACAGCGCAGCGACGCTAAGTGAAACATCGGCTTCTTTCGAAACAGAGATGAAGCGCAGCGAAACACAAATCATGAGCCAGAACGCGTCTCTCGACTCTGTAGCGACAGCAATGGATCAGATGACAGCGTCAGCCAATGAAGTCTCTAACATCTCTGCACGTTCAACAGAACAGACAGAGCAAGATGCTCAACAAATTAACGATAGCCATGCGAAGGTTCAACAAGCAATTTCAGAGATCACTACCCTTTCTTCTTTGATTGAGCAAACCTCATCTTCAGTGACTAGCTTGAATGTAAACACGAGCCAAATTAACGAAGTCATCACGACGATCAACGCTATTTCAGAACAAACTAACCTACTTGCATTGAATGCAGCGATTGAAGCGGCTCGTGCAGGCGAACAAGGTCGTGGGTTTGCTGTCGTTGCGGATGAAGTACGTACGCTTGCAAGTCGCACTCAGTCGGCTACGGTTGAAATCCAAGCGATGATTGAGCGCTTACAGCAAGAGAGCCAAAATATTGCGAAGATCACCGAACAAACGGTTGATCAAGCGCAAACCAGTAGCCAGTTGATTTCAAACATTGGTCACGACGTAAACTCGATTGCAGATTCTGCTCAAGCGCTGATGGACATGAGTATCCAGATTGCTACATCGGCTGATGAGCAAAGCAACGTAGCCAATACCATTGCAGCAGAACTTAACGATATTCGCAGTCAATCTGATGTGATTAAAGAGGTAGCTCAAAACTCTTCAAATGGTGTATCTAAGCTAACGGAAGCGTCAGTGTCGCTATCACAAACTTTGTCTAGATACCGAACTTAAGGCTCAAGCGATAACGTTCAAAGCCTACGTTAATGTGGCTTACATTTAACGTGAATAGAAACCAAACTAATAAGGACTCTCATGAGTCCTTTTTTATTGGAATGGGTTGATAACATTACAAAAATCATGGTCACTAACGATGAGATTATCATTACCATGAAGCAAGTCGCAAAGGAGAGATTAAGAAGTGTCAAAACTGTCTAATAATCGAGCTTAGGAGTAATCTACTTAAACGGGTCTTATTTTCGCTTACCCTCTTGCTGCAGGTGGACACATAATGAATAAAACAAAAGCACCAAACACCGACGACATCACATGCCCTTTATGCCAACACGACGAATATCTGCTTTCAGAAAGCGGTGAGAAGTTTACTTGCGCATCATGTGGTTTCCACACCAAACAATTTAGTAAAGTAGTCAGCCTTCAATTAGGCACTAACCCACCAAAGCTGCAGAGTTCGGTATACCACCACTTGAGCAGTGCTTGCCATTAATCCAAACCGAAATTTCTTCCAAACTGTAGATATCCTGAGCCGTTAGCTCTGCTGAGTCGGCTTCTGGATCTACAAGTGATTCATCAATGCTTGGGCGCAATCTGAACGATTGAATGCCTGCTCGAACGCCCGCCTCTATTCCCTTCAAAGTATCATCCACATAGATGCACTCATTGGGTAAAAAGCCCATGTTCATTGCAGTGTACATGATTAAGTCTGGCTCTGGCTTCCAGCTGTTTGCATCAAATGCCGAAAACACTTTGCCTTTAAAATCGTCGAGCATGCCGGTCATCGCTAATGAGGATTCAACTCGAGATTTGGGTGCATTAGAAGCAATACAAAACTCGATGTCTTCACCCTTAAGGAATTCAATCAGCTCTATCGCGCCATCCATCGGTTTCAAGTGGCGTTGGAACAAGGCTTCAAGTTCAGTGCGATATAGTGGCTCGAGTGTATCAATCGAAATAGACAGGCCTAAACGTTCTTGAGTATCCATTAAGATGTCGGCCAACTTACCACCTTGAAAGTGTGCATAGCAGTCGTTCACGTTTAACTCAGCCCCAAAGCCAGTAAATACATTCACTAAGGCTTGGCAACACAGCTTCTCGCTATCGATAAGTGTCCCGTCACAATCGAAAATTACACATTTAGTCTGTTCTAACCGCATAGCTCTCTCACTCCCATTGAATCCAAGCTTTATCCTATAGGGTTATGAAAGTAGTCGGGATGATTAAGGTAACACTTTACCGAGACTTGCTTATTTCTCTTCGCGAAATATGCAGTAGATCACCTTATGGTTCAAGATAAGCAACAGTTTTTACCGAATTGGTGAGGAATGCGCAGCACCAAATACTGCTTGGTTTACAAAAACCGCAAATGAACAGTTAAAAATATAAATTTACACGGGATAATTTCAATAAGGTTGAGAGAGATAATGCGTTAAGTAGCTTCAAAATCTAATTAACAGCCAACTCTTCAATGGCTTTAGGTTCGCTCTTTGTGGTCGTGAGATTCTCTAAGTTTGAAGCCTCAAATGTGCCACTGTCAGGGTAAGTATCGCGGATCGCGACGAATTCAGGTAAGTGTTTTAACAGCAGCTTGGTGAGTTGAGGGTCAAACTGATAACCGCACTCTCGCTCAAACAAGTCGACAACCATCTCTAATGACCATGGCTCTTTGTAGCAACGTGCACTCAATAACGCATCAAACACATCCGCGACCGCAGTAATACGCGCAAACAGGTGAATCTCCTCACCTACTTTGCCATTCGGATAACCAGCGCCATCCCAACGTTCATGGTGTTCATTAGCGATGATTGCAGCAAGGTTAGTAATGTCGCCAGCGCCACTTTTCAATAAGTTGTAACCTGCGGTGGTGTGAAGTTTCATCACCTCCCACTCTTGTTCAGTTAACTTACCAGGCTTATCGAGAATAGATTCCGGCACCGAGATCTTACCCACATCATGCATTGGGCTGATGATCTCTATCATCTCGACTTCGCGGTGGCTCAAACCACTATGTTTGGCCAACAGTGCTGACAGTTTAGCAACGCGCTTAACATGATTCCCTGTCTCTCCTGAGCGTGTTTCAATCGCCTCACCCAGTACATGAATCATGTCTTTTTGAACATTCAGTGTTTGCTTCTGCAGAGCGAGGATGCGCTTGTTCTTCTTCGCCAACTCTTTCTTCTGGCGCAAAGTAACAAACTGCATCAGGATAATCAGGCTTAATCCGGCAATGACCATGGTCAAACCCATCAACAGTTGGAAGTTCTTACGGATGAAAGAAGAAGGCTCATTAACGACAACCGATTCTTCTGGAAGTGTACTCTCACTGATGCCAAATTTTGCCAAAGCTGAGTAGTTGAAGACAAAGCGAATATTGTCCCCCGGAACCAGCGGAGTATCGAAGTTCAGTGGTATGTACTTATCTAACGCATCAACCGCCTCTTCACCCATACTCTGTGAATGATTGACATAACCGCCAAGCACATCACCTAGGATATTAAACTGCCAAAGTGCAAACACAGGTGCTGCACTTGATGCTGATAAAGTTTCGGCGACTTCTTTATAAGAGTGATAAACACCTTGAGTCAACTCAGTGTTGTAGTGACTGAGTAACACGGCATCATCAGATGAGATGGTTTGTAAAAACTGACTCGCTTGCTCAAGCGTTTGATTACTGACTTCGACCAGATTGATCTCTGGAAAGTCCGCCATCACTTTGTACACTTCTTTTCGAATCAGTTGAGACGTGACACTGTAATCATTTACAAAGTATAGGTTCTTGATGTTTGGTCTTAGCTGAGAAATCAGTTCAATATTAATATCGATGTGATCATTTTCGTAAAGCACGGTTGCTCTATCGGTCACGGCATACATGTCGGTACTAATGTCATTGATGCCCGCAGCAACAACGGGTATAGAGCGGTCAATCAATGTGCTCAGCGATTCTAGGAAATTGGCGGCATTATCATCAGTCGCAATTACACCATCAAATTCATAACCAGCGTATTTGGCTTGTAAGTAGTTGGCGAGAGATTCGTAGTATTCAGGGCTATGGATACGCTTGGTATCTAGATACTCGATTGAGAGCTTTACTTCAGATTGAGAGTGTTCGAACGCGCTGTCGATGCCCTTTTGGAAATCCGCGGTCCATTGATAGGAAGGTTCGTAGGAGTGTAAAACTAGGATTTGTTTGATATCCCAGTCGTTAGCATAAATCGCAGGAGAAAAAGCGCTAACACACAATACAGCGATTGAGATCAATAGCTTGTACATACCGAACCCTTTTTAAAAGACGGTGTATTGTACTCAGATTAACGCTTTCTCAAAGAATCTTTAGTTCTCGAACCACACTTTATGGGTAGAAACTTGATCTTGTGCCCAAAAATCATGTAACTGTTTAGCAAAGCCGACAATGTTTTGATCGTCTTGGTTAACAACATCCGATATCAATAGCTCTTCACCCGTTGCTGTCACTACCGCGCTTGCGACGACATCACCGTTTTTTGTACCAACATAAAGCTCATGCTCATCCGATAACATAATCTGGCTTAAGAACTCCAAGATATTCGCCCTTTCAGCTTCATCTTGATAAGCACTTGCTTGGTTTAAAGAGAAAAGTACGGTCAGCTTATGGAAATCAACTTTATGCAGTTCGTCAATTTGAGTGGGAGTTTGGTCTTGCGGAAGAAGTTGGTAAGTCTTTTGGGAAAGTTGTTTTTTATAGATATCTAAACCGAGAAGGCTCTCTTTTGCGGGGTAAGCAATATCGAGCTGGCTAAATAGCCATTGGTTTTTATTATGTGCAATTTCAGGTATTTCGTTATTCATTCTTTTAGTACCTACGGTTAGTATCCCCAAATATCACAGTTATTTGGAAGACATATGGTCGGCTGAGGTGCCGAGCTACAAGCAGAGAGCATACAGAGCATAACCAAGGCCAACAAGTACTTTAAATGCTTCATATTTTTCATTATCCAACAACATCCTTTAAGAACTTAACGAAAAGCTCTACACTCGTATTCATGCTTTCAATATCCTTATAGTAAACAGAACTATATAAATAAAAAGGACTTCTTATGAAAAAAGCCTTAATAGCAGCAGGTATCATCACAATGTTAGCTGGTTGTTCGGACAACGAGGTTGGCGACGTCTCTCTGGGTTTCTTCACAATGAAGGACATCAAAATGTCTTCTCTTGATGACGATAAGATTGCAGGTGTGACTTGTCATATCGCATCCATCGAAGCGAACCTTAGCCTTTCTGATCCAAGCGATAGCTCTATCTCTTGTCGTCAAACTGGTGAAATCACACCAGAAATGATTGCTACGATCGATAAAAGCAAGTCAGGTGAAGTGGTATTCAAGAAATCGAAAAGTATCTTCTTCAAGACAATGAAGGTTCGCCGTATCTATGATGCAGAGAATCAATCACTGCTTTACTTGTCTTACACCACTAAAGAAACAGAAGGCAGCTTCAAACACAGCCTTTCAACTGTTCCACTATGGGGTACAGAGGCTTACGTTGATCCAGCGACGTTAGTTCAGCCAACCGAGTAGTTTCAAACGGATAGTTAGTCGAATCACCTGTACAGACATTGTGCAGGTGATTCAAAATGTAATAAAAATGAAAGAAACAGAAACAAAATGTGATATCATGCGGCAAAATTTTTTCACTGTATTTTTCATATGAAGTTTCCTGGACAGCGTAAATCTAAGCACTACTTTCCAACTCACGCACGTGATCCGTTGGTCAACCAAATTCAACAAACACCTAAGCTTCACCGCGCGACTATTGTCGGTGTGGGTCAAACTATTGTTGATATCGAAGCCCGTGTTGACAGCGCGTTCCTAGAAAAATACGAGCTGAGTAAAGGTCACTCGCTTGTATTGGAAGAAAGTAAAGCAGATGCGTTGTATGAAGAGCTAGTTGAGCGCGGTTTGATCACGCATCAATACCCTGGCGACACTATCGGTAACACACTGCACAACTATTCCGTACTTGCAGACAGCAAATCTGTACTGCTTGGCGTTATGTCTAAGAAAATTGAAGTTGGCTCGTTCGGTTACCGTTACCTTTGCCGCACTTCTTCTCGTATGAACTTAAACCACCTACAAACTGTTGATGGTCCAATTGGTCGTTGTTACACGCTGATCACCGAAGATGGCGAGCGTACGTTTGCGATCAACGAAGGACACATGAACCAACTTCTTCCAGAAAGCATTCCTGAAAAGATTTTCGAGAAAGCATCTGCGTTAGTTGTGTCTTCATACCTAATGCGTGGCAAGCCTGAAGATCCAATGCCCAAAGCAGTACAAAAAGCGATTGAATACGCGAAAGCGCACAATGTGCCTGTTGTACTGACGCTTGGTACTAAGTATGTGATCGAAGGTAACGCTGAATGGTGGCAAGAATACCTGAAAGAAAACGTAACCATCGTTGCGATGAACGAAGACGAAGGTGAAGCACTAACGGGTGAGAAAGATCCATTACTAGCAGCGAACAAAGCGCTTGAGTGGGTTGACCTAGTACTATGTACTGCAGGTCCAATTGGCCTTTACATGGCAGGTTACACAGACGAGTTAGCAAAGCGTGAAACAACGCTGCCACTATTGCCGGGTAACATCCCAGAATTCAACAAGTATGAGTTCAGCCGTGCAATGCGCAAGCAAGACTGTCAAAACCCAGTGAAAGTGTACTCTCACATTGGTCCTTACCTAGGTGGTCCACTTGAGATTAAAAACACCAACGGTGCTGGCGATGGCGCGCTATCTGCGCTATTACACGACATGGCAGCGAACAGCTACCACCACGTGAACGTACCGAACTCAGAGAAGCACGAACACGCTTGTCTAACGTACTCGTCACTGTCTCAAATTTGTAAGTACGCAAACCGCGTAAGCTACGAAGTACTGACTCAGCACTCTCCTCGCCTTTCTCGTGCATTGCCAGAACGCGAAGATAGCTTAGAAGAAACATACTGGGATCGTTAATCTTTTAGACGACGTCTAAGTCGAATTACGAATCCTTGAAGGGCTGCTATATGCAGCCCTTTTTGTATCAAACAACAATGTAATCATAATCGAAGGTAATCGAATCAAATATTTTGCCCGTTTAAGATTTGATCTCGCGCAATGACTCTTTAGATCTGTTATCTTCCAGCACATAATTCGTGTGGTTTGCCTTTACTTGGCAAATTTATGCAGTAGCATCGCCACGCAAACGTTTACGTACCACCTTTCGGTTCTGATATAAGGATCAAATATGCTGTCTGATATTGATATTTGCCGCTCTACTTCCCTTAAAAACATCAGTGAGGTTGCCAAACAAGCTGGCCTGCAACACGACGAACACCAGCCATTAGGCGAATTCAAATCTAAAGTGTCTCTGACGTCACTTGAACGCCTCGCTAACCAGCAAGATGGTAAATTGGTCGTAGTCACGGCGATTACACCCACACCACTCGGTGAAGGCAAAACAGTGACCACCATTGGGCTCGCACAAGGTCTTGCTAAAATTAACCAATCAGCGATGGCGTGTATTCGTCAGCCTTCAATGGGCCCTGTGTTTGGCGTTAAAGGTGGCGCAGCTGGCGGTGGCTACTCTCAAGTCGCTCCTATGGATCAATTGAACCTGCACCTGACTGGTGATATTCATGCAGTAACAGCCGCTCACAACCTTGCGTCTGCAGCGATTGATGCACGTTTGTATCATGAACAACGCGAAGGTTTAGAGGCGTTTGAAGCGCGTTCTGGCTTAAAAGCTTTGGATATTGACCCAAGCAGAATCGTTTGGCGACGTGTACTCGACCACAATGACCGCGCACTACGCATGATCACTGTAGGCAAGAATGAAGCAAACAAAACAATTAATGGTTTTGAGCGCGACGACGGATTTGATATCTCAGCCGCTTCAGAGCTCATGGCAATTCTTGCACTGGCTGACGACTTGCAAGACTTACGCAAACGCATTGGCCGTGTTGTACTCGCCTATAATCATCAAGGCTTGCCACTAACCGCGGATGACTTCGGCGTTGCCGGAGCGATGACCGTCACAATGAAAGACTCTATTGAGCCAACGTTAATGCAAACCCTTGAGGGTGTTCCGACACTTATTCACGCAGGGCCATTTGCGAACATTGCACACGGTAACTCTTCAATTATTGCCGACAAGATTGCCATAAAACTGAGTGATTTTGTGGTGACCGAAGGTGGTTTCGGCTCAGACATGGGTTTCGAGAAAGCGTGTAACATCAAGGTTAAGGCATCCAACAAGAAGCCTGACTGTGCCGTTGTTGTTGCGACGCTACGTGGATTAAAAGCGAACTCAGGTTTGTACGATTTAAGACCGGGTACCCCGCTGCCAGATTCTATCTTTAGTGATGACCAAGATGCACTTATTGCCGGTTTCGAGAACCTCAAATGGCACATCAACAACGTTAAGCAATACCAAGTACCAACCGTCGTTGCTATCAACCGATTCCCACAAGATTCTGACCAAGAACTTGACGCATTAAAACAGATGATCACCGATTTCGATTCAAGCGTGAGCGTTGAAGTCAGTGAAGCGTTTGGTCAAGGTGGCGAAGGCGCGATTAACTTAGCGAATGCAGTAGTAAAAGCTTGCCAAGTTGAAAGTGAATTTAAGCCGTTGTATCAGTCAGAGCAAAGCTTAGAAGAGAAGTTGATGGCGGTCGCTGAAGTCGGTTATGGCGCAGCAAGCATCTCGCTATCACCTCTAGCAAAAAAACAACTCGCTGAATTCAAGCTACATGGTTACTCCAATCTATCCGTGTGTTTAGCAAAAACGCCTTTATCTATCTCAACTGAAGCACATATAAAAGGTGCTCCAACACAGTTTGACGTTCCGGTTAGAGAACTAAAACTTTGTGCAGGTGCAGGTTTTATTTACGCTTTATGCGGCAATGTCATGACCATGCCAGGCTTACCTGATAAACCTGCGTTTATGTCATTAGACATCGATGACAAAGGGAATATCATCGGGTTAAGTTAATGATTACAAGTCTTTAAGTATAATTCATCACTCGCCTACTTATGTCATAACGAAAAATACTGGCATGAGTAGGCATTATTTTGGTAGTGACTCTTAGTTATCCAGATGCTCAATAAGCAAGCTCAATTGCAAAAAGTTGCAGTAAAACCTTAATAATATGCAAATCTTGTTTTAAGTTCTGGGTAAAGATCACATTAAAAACCCTATAAAATATATAGTATTGCGCTGATTCTTTGAGGACAGTGATGAATACGAGTATAAAGAAACTAGTCAGCCAATTTCTGTGCACCATATTTGCTCTAGGATTAGTCCCTGCCCTCTACATCAACTCTGAATTCGACAGAGTTGAAGCTCAGCACACGCTAAATATCAAACAGTCTAGCCAAAACCAAATCGAATATAGTTTTCACGAGCTCGCTGTGATTGTTGAGCAAATCTCAAACTCAGTGCCTTCTATTGCAGATTCGCAAACCTTACTCCGAGCAATCAACGAACCGTCAACCATCCATAAAGAAACACTGCAAGATCTCTGGGTGATGCTCGCTCGAGGCCAAAAGTACTATTCTCAATTACGCTACCTCGATATAAAGGGCAACGAAGTCTTCCGTGTGAACTACAAAGACGGAAAAGCAATCGTAGTCCCAGATAACGAACTACAGAACAAATCTTCTCGTGATTATTACCAAGCGCTACAAGAACTAAAGATTGGTGAGGTGAGCTCTCGCGGCATTGACCTAGAAGTTGAAAACGGAGAAATCGTTCGTCCTTTAATTCCAGCACTTCGCATTATGACGCCCGTCGCCGAAAACAACCGCATCATTGGTTACTTCATCGCAAACCTGAACATGCTTGAGATCTACAAGCGCCTTCACTATCAAATTGGCGCATCGTCTGCTGTCCCGATTATTCTCAACAAGACCGGACACATCATCATGGGGCCGGATCCTACGGAATCTTTCGGGCATGTGATTGAGTCACGTTCAGAGCAGACTTACGCAAAGTTATACCCTGAGCTTTGGACTGCGATTCAAGACAAGACATCTTCGAGCTATTTTGATGGCAAGAACTGGTATTTCCATTCTGATATCAGCCCCAAGATAAAACAGTTCGAAGGCCCTATCTACATGGTTCTTCATATTGAAAATCAACAGTTCAATAGCCAATACCAGCGTGAAAACCACGCGATCTTTGTCCAGATAGTGACCCTGACGATTTTGATTTCGATGATTTCTGCAGGCTTCGTGCTCTGGAATCAAAACCACAAGAAAAACAGTATTGAAAGCCAGTTAGCCAAAGCGGCAATGAACGGCATGTCTGCCCTTGTTATCACTGACAGAAACAACCGTATCATCAAGGTAAACCAAGAATTTACCCGAGTCAGTGGCTACGACCTAGAAGACGTTAAAGGCCGCCAACCTTCGATGTTTGCGTCTGGTCGCTACAATCAAGAGTTCTACATTAAGATGTGGAGCATCATCAAGAAACAAGGCATGTGGGAAGGCGAAGTCGTTAACCGACGTAAAGACGGGTCGTTGATAACGGAAATACTCCGAATCCAAACCATCAAAGACTCAAAAGACGTGATTCAATTTTATGTCGCATCATTTGTCGATATCAGTAAGCATAAGGAACTCGAAAACAAGCTGAGAAACCTCAGTGAGAAAGACGCATTAGCCGGCTGTTGGAACCGTCGGAAGTTCGATCTTGAACTGCGCGACGAATGTTCTCGTGTAAACCGTTACCCTACCCGCGAACAGTCTTGTTTGGCTATCTTAGATATCGACCACTTTAAGCGTATTAACGACAGATTTGGTCACGACTATGGTGATCGCGTTATTCAAACCGTCGCGCAGGTATTGCAACGTGAATGCCGAGAAACCGATTTTGTGGCTCGTATTGGTGGTGAAGAGTTTGGCGTCGTTTTGCCACACACCACAACAGAAGAAGCAGAATACGTACTTAACAGACTTCGAATTGCCGTTAGCCTTGAATTAGACAACATCGTTACCGTCAGTGCTGGTATCACTAACCTGACGAGCGATCCTGCCCTTAACTACAAATGTGCCGATCTCGCGCTGTACGAAGCGAAAGCCGCTGGCCGTGACAGCGTGTGCCTGTTCCTAGACAGTGAAATGAGCGAAATCGCCTAGCTCAAATGTGAAAACTAGGCGAATGTGACTACTAGACGAGACGATCACTAGGCGAACATTACTCAGATGTCCAATCAGTTAGGTGCCGGATGGAACTCTAACTTATTCCCCTCAACCACTAGAATACAATCCATATTTGCCCCATGAGCAGCCTGCTTACCTAAGTTGGTGTCTTCAAACACAACACACTGCTTGGGTTGTAAACCCATACCGAAACACGCGTCTAGGAAAGTATCAGGGTTTGGCTTGTGATTCTTCACATCGGTCGCTGTCACTAAGATATCAAGCTTGTTTAGAATGTCTGTTTTATCTAATAATTGCTCTGCGCTTTTACGTTGACTACCTGTCCCGACTGCGATCTTCTTATTTCCGAGGTGTTCTAACAACAAAAAATGCGTACAAGGGATAACGTCACCTTTGTCTTCAATGGCTGCAAACGATGCCATCTTGAATGTAGAAACCGCTTGTGGGTCGAGCGACAAACCGTATTTGCTGTTCACTTCACCCGCTATCTTATAACTTGGCATTCCACCTAAACTGTGTAACCAAGACGCTTCAAAGTGAAAGCCAAACTCTTCTGCTGTTTGCTGCCATGCTTTCACATGAGCAGGCATGGTATCGATCAACGTACCGTCCATATCAAAGATTAATCCTTCATACGCCGTTAAATCTATTTTCATCACTACTACCACTCTTTAAGAAAGTTACTGATACCATAACCAATATTCAGTATCATGACCCCATATTACCGTTCAAAATGGATGTTTATGTTACAAATATCTAACTCTGTTTCGATTCAGGACTGGGAACTTCAGTTAACTGCGATCAGAGCACAAGGAGCAGGCGGTCAAAACGTCAATAAAGTATCAAGCGCGATACATTTACGTTTTGATATCAAGCACTCCACCCTACCTGATTTCTATAAAGAGAAGCTCCTCGCACACAAAGATAGCCGCATCACTAAAGACGGTGTGATTATCATTAAGGCGCAACAATATAGAACTCAGGAACAAAACCGAGATGACGCTTTAGTGCGTTTGAAAGAATTGATCTTGGAAGCGACAAAGGTTCAAAAAGTAAGAAGAGCAACAAAACCAACACGTGGCTCTCAGAAAAGACGTTTAGAAAGTAAAAAACAAAGAAGTACTACCAAACAACTACGTGGAAGAGTGAACTGATTGTTTCATGTCCCCCAGTGAGCGCATCACCCATGAAACAACCGTTCTAACTCTGTTATCAGAAACAGACTACTTCTGTTTTTTGACCGATAAGATCAGTTTAATCAACAACATTCTCTCTTCGCTGGTCAGTAAGCGACTGACCGCTGCTACATCTTCTGCAGTCGCTTGCGATGCTCCCACAATATCAAGCACGACATCCAAATCAGTCACTTTTAGAGTTCTTGTGATCGAACGGTACTGAGACATTTTGATGTCCGCTTCTCCACGTTCAATACGCTGGTAAGTCTTTAAGCTCATTCCTGCACTTGAGGCTAGTTTTTCTTGCGACAAATTAGCTTGCTTTCTGCGCTCAATCAGCGCCATGACTATGGGCTCTTGTGACATTAGCTTTTCCTCATTAGACAGTTATGACCTAATTTTAGCAAGAAGCAGACCATATTGACTCGCAATGGTTTACATACGCCATCAAAGGCATATTATCCAATTATTAAAAAACGTTACGTATCATAAACTTTCACACTTTGATCGGTCGTGGACGTAAAGGCTAGCAAACTTGAAGACTCAAGTGTTGGGAAATAATAAAAATTGCATATTGCGAATAAGAAAGACGTCAAATTGGAAATTGCGAATCGCTATACATTGGCGTTTCCTTGCATTAGTCACGCATTAGAATCAGACAATCCCCGCCCAGAAATTATTGCAATACAACATAAGCTACTTACGTACAAAGAGGTGTTGCTACACGGGAACATGTTGGAAGGTAAGGAATTAAAACAGGCTTTTTCTGCATTGAACGAAAATGAAAAAGGTGTAGCGCAAGGTGGTATTGAAAGCGTCAATGCTGCGATAAAAGAGATGGATGAGATTCTAGAAAGATACAGCCGTAAAGCGGTTATCGAGCTGAGTAACTAGTTCGCCAAGCAACTAGCCAACTGTAAACCTAGACCCTGTAAATAATTCTGTGTAACTGTCGGGGTTACATATATTCAGTTAATCGGTCTTCGAACATAATCATAAAGCGGTTCAGGGCTTGTCGCCAGTTTCTAATTGGCATCGTCCATCTTTTGGAGGCATCCTGGATCGCTAAGAAGATCACCTTCCTTGCCGATTCATCTGTCGGGAACAGCTTACGCTTTTTAATCGCTTTTCTGATAACACTATTAAGTGATTCTATGGCATTAGTCGTATAAATTGCTCGCCTAATATCTTCTGGGTAGTTGAAGAGCGTGTTCAGGTTATTCCAATGTGCTGTCCAAGAGCGGCTGATCTGAGGGTATTTGCCATCCCATTTATCTGAGAACTGCTCTAGCGCTAGCAAGGCTTCATCTTCTGTCTTCGACTGATAGATCTTCTTAAGATCGGCAGCCACAGCTTTATAATCTTTCCAAGGTACATACCTAACTGAGTTTCTCACCATATGGACGATACAGAGCTGGATCTGAGTATTTGGGAATGCGGCATTAATGGCATCAGGAAAGCCCTTCAGACCATCGACACAAGCAATGAGAATGTCTTTTACTCCGCGGTTTTGTAGCTCTGTTAGCACAGCAAGCCAGAAACTTAGCACCTTCCGTCTCTGACAACCACATGCCAAGCAGCTCTTTTTGACCCTCCATGTTCACGCCTAGCGCAAGATAAACAGCTTTGTTGATGACTTGTTTATCTTGCCTGATTTTAACGACAATGCAGTCGAGATAAACGATTGGGTAGACTTCATCTAATGGGCGAGATTGCCATTCAACAACCTGCTCTAGAACAGAGTCCGTCACCTTAGATATAAGGGTTGGTGAGACATCCGCATCGTACATTTCCTTGAATGTGGCTACGATTTCTCGGGTCGTCATGCCTTTAGCATAGAGGCTTAAGATTTTGTCATCCATCGACTGGAAACGAGTTTGGTGCTTGCGAACCAGCTTTGGTTCAAAGCTTGACTCACGGTCACGAGGAACGTCTATCGGCACTTCACCATCATCAGTGATAATAGACTTGCTGGTATACCCATTACGTGAGTTGGAGCTGGGTTTTGGGGAGTGTTTTTCGTAGCCAAGGTGCTCATCAAGCTCAACATTCAATGCTGTCTCAACAGTCACCTTGGTTAACATTTTTCGGAAGTCATCAAGATCAGATTCTGTCTTAATTGATTTAGCTGCTTCACGAGCAAAAGCTTCAAGTGCTTTCTTATCCATACTATCCATCCTTAGCCTTTAAGGCTTAAGTCTAGACAGTTACACAGAATTTAGGACAGTCTCTAAACCTACAAACCTGCAAACCTGCAAACCTGCAAAAGTAAAAAGTCGACGCTATCGTTAGATAAAGCGTCGACTTGTTCAAAACATTGAAGATCTAACGTTTAACTGCTTTTCTAACGCCAGCAATCAACATCAGCATACCTAGCAAACCAAATGAAACACTACCGCCACTGCTACCAGAGCCAGTTGACGCACTTGTACCAGCAACAGCAACTCGTTTTGCCTCTGTCGCGGTAAACTGGACAGTTTCCGTGCTATCAATTGCCCCGTTAGTTACATCCGTAATCCAATCTTTATAATCATATATCTCTGTAAATACAGATGTTACGCCGATACCAGCACCGCAAGTAGTCGGCCCAAAACTCGTTATACCGACCTGTTCATATGTAGAACCATTTTTCCAAAACACCGGACCACCATATAGACCGTCATCCGGTCCATCACCATTAAAACAAATTTGTTTTTCTGTGACTAAGGGACCGAAGACAGCTTTACAGTTAAGAGTGTCAACGTATGTGAGATCAACTTGTTGGAGCAAAGTTGTACCATCTACATCCGTCTTTATGTCGCCATGACCAACTGCTACGAAATCATTCGCAGCATCAAGGTACGTATCAAACGGAGGAATAACAGTTTCAGCAGAAGATTGAAGGTTGAGAGACGCTTCTAACTTTAAAATCGCAATGTCATTTCTTAATAGCTGATTGATACTATTTGAATAATCAGTTCGATAATACACCTCAGATACTCGTACTTTCTGGATGCTACCGTTAGGGAATAGAGAAGTATCTTCCAATTGGGGAACAACTACCGTGAAAAGTTGAGCATCCTGATCATCATAGATGCAGTGTGCAGCGGTCAGTACATGATAGTTATCTAAAATTGTCGCACCACAATATGGGCCTGTTGAGTAGACGCCATCATATTCAATTCTATCGATGAACAAGCTCGCCATCGAAGGAAAATCAGTTACTGAGGCGTTGCTACCATTTACGATATAAGGTGTTACACCTACGTCAGGAGTACTTTCAACCGTATTTTCCGTCGCCATAACACTTGATGTTTAAATCAATGGCGCTAAAAGCCCTAAAACGGCTTTACGAACTGGGCTCGTTGTGTGGTTCACATTCATAGTTAACTCCTTGTAACTCCTACCACTTATACATAGAAATGATGAATGGCCACCATAGCACGCTAGTATCATTAGTATATTAAGTATTTACAACGAAACGGTCACATATCTCACTATTTAAGCTGTACTAAAAACCAAGTAGATTAATTTAGATACATCCCAAAAACAAAAAAGCCTACTGTTGATCCCCTCGATATAGAGAGGCCGACAATAGGCTTTCGTTATACTTGGTGTTTTCTCTTAAAAGAGATTAGCCACGGTAGTAACGTTGAGGTACGAATGGCATTTTTTCTACTGTCATTGGTAGCTTCTTACCACGAACTTCAGCGAATACTTCAGTGCCGATAGCCGCTAGGTCAGTACGAACGTAAGCCATTGATACTGGCTTACCAGCGTTAGGGCCAGCCGTGCCGCTTGTTACTACGCCAATCTTATTACCTTCAGCGTCAAACAACTCAGCGCCTTCGCGCACTGGAGCTTTAGTTTGGCCCACGAGACCAACACGCTTGCGTTGAACGTCTTTCGTTGCGATTTGCTCAAGGATGATATCAGCGCCAGGGAAGCCACCTGCACGTTCACCGTCAGTACGACGAACTTTTTGAATGCCCCATAGAAGGCTAGCTTCTACTGGAGTCGTTGTTGTATCTAAGTCGTGACCGTATAGACATAGGCCACACTCAAGACGAAGTGAATCACGTGCGCCAAGGCCAATCCACTCAACTTCCGCTTCTGCAGTTAGCTTACGCGCTAGTGCTTCAGCGTGATCGTTCGGTACAGAGATCTCGTAGCCGTCTTCACCCGTGTAACCACTGCGGCTCACGATGCATTCAACACCATCGATATCCACTTTTTGAACGTCCATGAACAGCATGTCTGCAACGCTTGGTTGGAAACGAGCTAGAACTTCAGATGCTTTAGGACCTTGAAGTGCTAATAGAGCGCGGTCATCAATCACTTCCATTTCTACGTCTGCAGGAAGGTGTGCCGTTAGGTGATCGATATCTTGTGTCTTACAAGCTGCATTCACAACAACAAACAGGTGATCACCTAGGTTAGCAACCATCAAGTCATCCATGATACCGCCCTGTTCGTTAGTAAAGAACGCATAGCGCTGCTTACCAGAAGGAAGGTCGATAATATCTACAGGAACCAAAGATTCTAGGACAGCTGCTGCATTTGCACCATGTAGACGAAGTTGCCCCATGTGAGAAACATCAAAAAGACCGGCAGCATCACGAGTGTGTAAGTGCTCTTTCTTTACACCTAGTGGGTACTGAACTGGCATGTCGTAGCCAGCGAAAGGAACCATCTTTGCGCCTTCTTCAACGTGAAGTGCGTGCAGTGGTGTTTTTAGTAGGTCTTGATTAGCGTGTTCTTGAGTCATTTTATTCTCCATGAAGCGTTGCAGGCTTTCCAAATCGAATCTGCCGCTTATATCTCTATTTAGAGTCGCTTCTAACGCTAGGTCTCAGCATTAGAAACAGTAGATAGTAAAAAGTGATGTCTTTTATATAGGCTTATATAGTTAGCGTTATAAAAATTGATAGCTGTACAAAAGCTCTACAACTCACTTTTTAAGAATTCACTTCAGTAAACTTCAATCAACATGAGTAAACCGTGTTCACTATAGTAAACAAGCCTGAGTCAGTTTTACACCCTTAACAAGATTAAAACAGCTCAAAATGTGACATTTAACAATTTAAAAACAATTATTCGATGCATACAAAAACGCGATATTGATGATTTTCACATCAATATCGCGTCATTTGGCAAACGTTAGAAACAAAAGCAAACGTTTGCATCCACTATAAGAAATTCTAACTTTGTTAACTTATTTTGCAGTCACCCACAAAATCAGCGCATCTTCTGAACTAGTAGAAATCAACATGTGGCCCATATTGGCGTCGTAATACATGCTGTCGCCTTCACTCATTGGTACTGGTTCGTAGAATTCTGAGTAGAACATCACATCACCGGAGATAATCATTAAGAACTCTTCACCATCGTGACGGACCCAATCATTATATTCTTCAAAAGTACGCGCTCTTACGCGACTTTTGAATGGCATCATCTTCTTATTAGAAAGCTCAGTCGCAAGCAGTTCATGCTCATAAGTAGGTGTCGGGTGAGGTTTACCCTGGCCTGCCTTAGTTAAGTCACGACGTCCTGTTGCGACTTTTTTCCTTGGCGGCTCAAAGAGTTGCGGCATATCAATTTGCAAGCCCATCGCTAATTTCTGCATAGCTTGAAAGGTTGGCGAGATTTGCTCATTCTCGATTTTGCTGAGCGTAGAACGCGCCAAGCCCGTTCTTTGGCTTGCTTCTTCTAGCGTGATCCCAAGCTTGCCGCGGATATCTTTAATACGCTGGCCAAGCTTAAGTGGTTCTATATTCTGATCTAACGTTTCTTTCGCCAACGTTAAAGATGGGTACTCATCATAAATGTCTTCTGACATAGGTCCCTCATTATTTTCTTACTTCCTGTCTATTCATTTCATTGTTGCATGAAGCGCTTTGTTGATTAAAGAGCACACACAGAAATAAAGCGTGCTCCCTGTAGCAAAACGAGAAAAGTTGTTTCCTATTGGAAATTTTTGTTGAAAATTGATTTTATCGGAGCTATGTTATCGACTTGTTAGATGAAGAGATGCTACTTCAGCTTGTACCAGATGATAGTTTTAACATTTGTAAGAGCTGTTTTTTACCCGAACTTTTGGGAACCAATTCGTGCTGCATTGACCCTACAACGATCGCTTAGACGCTGTAAGAGTACATTTAAAACGCAATTTACGTTTATCTGTACCTATATAGCGCAAACGATACCGATGCAGAAATCAACGTAAGACCTAATGGACTATAAAAACAATCACCATTAGCTTAATGAAAGGTCTCGACAATGAACGCTTACCAAAACCATAGCTTAGACAGTTTTTTCTCTACGAACTTATCTGCGACTGACGACGCAGTATTTGCTGGAATCCAAGCAGAGAACACTCGTCAAAACGAACAAATCGAACTTATTGCTTCTGAGAACATCGTTTCTAAAGCAGTAATGCAAGCTCAAGGCACTTGCCTAACCAACAAATACGCAGAAGGCTACCCAGGCCGTCGTTACTACGGTGGTTGTGAGCATGTAGATACAGTAGAAGCTATTGCAATCGAACGCGCTAAGCAGCTGTTCAAATGTGAATACGTAAACGTACAGCCTCACTCTGGCGCTCAAGCAAACGGAGCAGTTAAACTTGCCCTACTTCAACCTGGCGACACTATCCTAGGTATGTCTCTTGACGCTGGTGGTCACCTTACACACGGTGCACGTCCTGCAATGTCTGGTAAATGGTTCAACGCAGTTCAATACGGCGTAGACCGCGACACTCTTGAAATCGATTACGAAGCAGTTCGCGCTTTAGCGATCGAAAGCCAACCTAAAATGATTATTGCTGGTGGTAGTGCTATCCCACGCGTTATTGATTTCGCTAAGTTCCGTGAAATCGCTGACGAAGTTGGCGCTATCCTAATGGTTGATATGGCACACATCGCGGGTCTTATCGCGACAGGTGCTCACCCTAGCCCACTACCACACGCACACGTTGTTACTACAACAACGCACAAAACACTTCGTGGCCCACGCGGCGGTATGATTCTGACGAACCACGAAGACATCAACAAAAAGATCAACTCTGCAGTGTTCCCTGGCCTACAAGGCGGTCCATTAATGCACGTTATCGCGGCTAAAGCAGTGGCGTTTGGCGAAGCACTTGGCCCAGAATTTAATACTTATATTGATTCAGTGATCGACAACGCAAAAGTTCTTGCTGAAGTGTTGCAAACTCGCGGTTGTGACATTGTGACTGGCGGAACAGACACGCACCTAATGCTGGTTGACCTTCGTCCTAAGGGCTTGAAAGGTAACGTAACTGAAGAAGCATTAGAGCGTGCAGGGATCACATGTAACAAAAATGGTATACCATTCGATTCAGAGAAGCCTATGATTACTTCTGGCATTCGTTTAGGTACGCCAGCTGGAACCAGTCGTGGTTTTGGCACTGAAGAATTCAAACTTATCGGTGAATGGATCGGCGATGTACTTGATGGCTTAGTTGAAAGCCCTGAAGGCAACGCTGAAGTTGAGCAACGTGTTCGCAAGCAAGTTAAAGAGCTTTGCAAGCGCTTCCCTCTTTACCGTTAGACCGTTTTTAAGATTTAAATTAAAACCTCATAAATTTTTGGAGAATAAGCAATGGACAATACACTAAAGTTTGCAGACAGCCACGAGTGGGTAAAAGACAACGGTGACGGTACTGTAACTATCGGTATTTCTGAGCACGCTCAAGAGATGCTAGGTGACGTTGTGTTTGTTGACCTGCCTGACACTGACGACGAAATCGAAGCTGGCGAAAGCTTCTCTCTCGTTGAGTCAGTGAAAGCTGCTTCTGATATCTACGCACCAATCTCTGGCGAAATCGTAGAAATCAACGAAGAATTAGAAGATAGCCCAGAGCTAATCAACGAAGAACCTTATGAAGGTGGCTGGATTGTTAAAGTGAAGATGTCTGATGCGTCTGAACTAGACAACCTTAAAGATGCGGAAGAATACCTAAGCTCTATCGAAGAAGACTAATAGGTAACCTCATTACGATAAAGCTGCTCTTTTGAGCAGCTTAATTTTAGGGGCTAGCTCACGGCTCCAGAGAGAAAGTAGAACATATCATGACTGAATTACTTCAAAGCCAATTACTGAAAGACCTGGGTACTCAAAACGAGTTTGTTGCTCGTCATAACGGCCCTAATAAAGCAGACCAGCAAAAAATGCTTGAAGCGATCAACGCGACTAGCCTAGACGCACTGATCGACGAAACGGTTCCTGCACAAATCCGTCTTGAAAAACCAATGACACTTGCTGCGCCACTGAGCGAAATGGACATGCTGACCTCTCTTAAAGAGATCGCTAACCTAAACCAAGTGAAACGTACTTTCATTGGCCAAGGCTACTACAACACATTCACTCCAAACGTTATTCTACGTAACGTTTTAGAGAACCCAGGCTGGTACACAGCTTACACACCATACCAACCAGAGATTTCTCAAGGTCGTCTTGAAGCTCTACTAAATTACCAACAAATGGTAATGGACCTAACAGGTATGGAAATCGCAAACGCATCACTTCTTGATGAAGCGACAGCGGCTGGCGAAGCGATGACACTGTGTAAACGTGCTGGTAAAAGCAAGAGCAAAGTATTCTTCGTTGCTGACGATGTTCACCCTCAAACACTAGAAGTTGTTAAAACTCGTGCTGAGTACATCGGTTTTGAAGTAATGGTTGGCGCTCTTGAAACACTTCCAGAGCAAGACGTATTTGGTGCGTTAGTTCAATACCCTGGTACAACAGGTGAAGTTCGTGACCTAACAGACATCATTGCGAAAGCTCAAGCAAACAAAACTCTAGTAACGGTTGCCACTGACCTACTTGCTTCTGCTCTACTTAAGCCAGCTGGGGAAATGGGCGCAGACGTAGTAATCGGCTCAGCACAACGCTTTGGTGTTCCTATGGGTTACGGCGGTCCACACGCTGCATTCATGGGTACTCGTGAAAAGCATAAGCGTACAATGCCAGGTCGTGTCATCGGTGTTTCTATCGATACTCACGGTAACCAAGCGCTACGTATGGCAATGCAAACTCGTGAGCAACATATCCGCCGCGAGAAAGCGACATCGAACATCTGTACAGCTCAAGCACTTCTAGCAAACATGGCGTCTTTCTACGCGGTTTACCACGGTGCAGAAGGCCTACGTACTATTGCTCGTCGTACGCACCATATGACAGCTATCCTAGCAGCTGGCCTGACGAAAGCGGGTTACGAGCTAACGAACAACAGCTTCTTCGATACCATCACGATCAACTCTGAAGAGAAGACAGATGCACTGTACGCGAAAGCGCAAGCAGCAGACATCAACCTTCGCCTTCTTAAAGGTAAGATCGGTATCAGCTTAGATGAAACAACCACAATCGACGACGTGAACGCATTGTTCGCTATCTTCGACGTGAAAGAAGACGTTCAAGCACTTTCTTCTGACATTGCATCAAACGAGTTTGCAGCAATTCCAGAAAACTGCCGTCGTGAATCAGAGTTTCTAACTCACCCAGTATTCAACACGCACCACAGCGAAACGCAAATGATGCGTTACCTAAAACAGCTTGAGAACAAAGACTTCTCACTAACGCACGGCATGATCCCACTGGGCAGCTGTACAATGAAGCTGAACGCTGCTGCTGAGATGATTCCAGTAACATGGCCTGAGTTTGGTTCAATTCACCCATTCGCACCTCTTGATCAAGCGGCTGGTTACACAGCACTAGCGAAAGATCTTAAAGAGAAGCTATGTGAAATCACCGGTTACGACGATTTCTCACTGCAGCCTAACTCTGGTGCATCTGGCGAATACGCAGGTCTAATCGCGATTCAACGTTACCACGCAAGCCGCGGTGAAGCTCATCGTAACGTTTGCCTGATTCCAAGCTCTGCGCACGGTACTAACCCTGCAACAGCATCGATGGTTTCAATGAAGGTAGTGGTTGTTAAGTGTGATGAAGATGGCAACATCGACATGACAGACCTAGCAGCGAAAATCGAGAAGCACAAAGAAAACCTATCAAGCATCATGATCACTTACCCTTCTACGCACGGCGTATATGAAGAGCAAGTGAAAGAAGTGTGTGAACAAGTACACGCAGCGGGCGGTCAGGTTTACCTAGACGGCGCGAACATGAACGCTCAAGTAGGTCTAACTTCACCTGGCTTCATCGGTTCAGACGTATCTCACTTGAACCTACACAAAACATTCTGTATCCCACACGGTGGTGGCGGTCCGGGTATGGGTCCTATCGGTGTTAAATCGCACCTAGCACCTTTCCTACCAGGTCACATCGAAAACGGTGTACAAGGTTCTGACTACGCGGTATCAGCTGCAGATCTGGGTAGTGCTTCAATCCTACCTATCTCTTGGGCTTACATCGCAATGATGGGCGAACCTGGCCTAACAGACGCAACGAAAGTGGCGATTCTGAACGCGAACTACGTGATGGAGAAACTACGTCCTCACTACCCTGTTCTTTACCGTGGCACTAACGGCCGCGTAGCACACGAATGTATTATCGATATTCGTCCGCTTAAAGAAGACACAGGTATCAGCGAAGAAGATATTGCTAAGCGTTTAATGGACTTCGGTTTCCACGCGCCTACTATGTCTTTCCCAGTAGCTGGCACACTAATGGTTGAGCCAACTGAATCAGAAGATTTAGAAGAGCTAGACCGTTTCTGTGAAGCGATGATCGCAATCCGTCACGAAATGGCAGCTGTGAAAGCGGGTGAATGGCCACTAGATAACAACCCTCTAGTGAACGCTCCGCACACACAAGTTGACCTTTCAGGCGCAGAATGGGATCGCCCTTACTCTCGCGAACTGGCTTGCTTCCCATCGAAAGCAACCAAGAACTCGAAGTACTGGCCAACTGTTAACCGTGTAGACAACGTATACGGCGACCGTAACCTAATCTGTTCTTGCCCAAGCATCGATAACTACGAAGACTAATTCGTAGCGGTGCTAAACAGCAAAACATAACAAAAGCGAACCACTTGGTTCGCTTTTTTGTTGTCTGAAATTCGAGGTAAACAAAAGCATTGACCTTACCGTAAGGGAAAGGTTTATGGTGATATGACATTCACGACAAACTAGGAATTAATTATGGGATGTTGTAACAAAGCGCCAAAAGGTGGTGCCCCTCTTGGCCGGCTTCTAAAAGTAACGCTTGGGATTGGGCTTTTTGTGTTTCTGCTGGCTTTATGGCAGTAGAAGGCTTGTACAGCGTTAGGTTTGAAGTTGCGAATAGATGAATAGCGCCAAATTGATATTGGCGCCATAGTCGTTTGTTAGGAGGATTTGACTAGCTCTTTGGGCTCAACGCTTTCTTTTAAGACATTTACGACGTTTTTAGCGACTTCAATCAGCTCTTTCAAAACCTCTAAAGCTGGTTTGGAGAAATCAAGATCGTTAAGAATGATGTCTACGGGCACATTTAACTCTTTCTCTATTATGTTAGAAGCAGGTATTCTTGCTTTTCGTCGTTGAGTCCAAGTCATAGGCTTGATATGCCAAACTACATCACGATGACAGTTACCAATTCCAACACCCATCAAACCCGAGGGAAAATCAGGAACTTGCTGTTGCAACATGGCGCTAGTTATTTTTGTAAAATTACCGGTTGGTATTAGAAGTTTATGCTTATCCATTACATCCAGATCATGAATAGCACAAAGTAATTTATTCCCATTTTCTCGATATGGTTTTAAGGCTGCTAGATCCTTTGCAAAGGACTCAGAAACCCTTTTCGGCAATCCAGGAAGAATAGACTTCTGCAATGCATCTTCATTAGATGTTATTGGGAACTGGATACTCTTCTTTTCACCTTCAGACTTTGCAAAATCAGATGTACAGTTCCAATATGTATGATCAATTGCAGCTCTAAGATTATGAATTATGTCTCCAATAATTATTGCAGCATCGTTAACCACCACTATATCTCTTTTTGCAAATGTTGCTCGTTGACCCGTTTTACAATTGGTTTCTAAAAAATATCGAAAAGGTTTCTTCTTCACAAATAGAACAGAGAGTTCACTATAATGTTTCTCTGCTCTTTGAATTTTTAATAATGCACTATCCATATATCCTCCTAGCGCCTCATTAAGTGGAAATTAATGGTTGGCTATAATCGCGAAGCGATGGCCAACTGTTAATTTTCCATTTAAATGACTTGTTAACTGTACTTACCACCAGGTACTTGTTGAATGCTTGAATTCAAAAATTTTTATTTCTGGATCTTTCTCATATTGCAATACCCACTTATCTGTCATCTTCCAACCAGAACACTTTTTTCTCATAGGATGTAAACTTAATAAATGCTCCATCGAGGTAATAAATACTTTTATCGTATCTAGTTCATCAATTACGATTGCAAAATATGGAATACAACCAAAAGCGGTGCAAGCAGCCTCTACTTTAGGAAAATGATCATTCCCAATGCTTAGATACTGTTTTTCTTTCCCTGTATTTCTTGAACGAGATTTTACAGAGATCCCCATTAATTCATTATTATTTGGGTTTCTAGCAATAATATCGATACCAGTATGATCGACAATTGTACTTTCAAAACCATATTTAGATAACCAGTAAAGAACAAGATTCTCTGTAAAATCACCTGTTATCTTCGAATGCCTAGAGCTTTTAGTAACTTTCATATTTACCTGTACAGTTAACAGCTATTAGACCGAAAAGTTCTGCATTTAAATACAGAATCTTTCTATCTAGTTTTTTATGCCATAAATTGTACTAGCCTTTGTCTTTCCATAACAATCACTTATACCGTCATCTTAGTGATAAGCGTGGCAAATATTGAATTTACCTGTCTAGTATGATTCTCAATAAATCAATTACTTACGTACGTTAGAGTTGTATTTTAGCAATCAGAACCCTTCCCTATGTCAGAGCTAATTTAACTCTATAAATCCAAAGCTTGACCCTATACGGTTAGGTGTTTATATTGTCGCCCGCCCAACGGGGCACATCCTAAAATGCACACCGGCCATCCTGCCATCATTCGTGTATTTATATTGGTGTTGTGAACTTCCATGCTAACGAAATTTCGTCCTTTTACTCGTGAATCGGGTGCGCTTATGCATCTTTCGATTCCAATCATTTTGACTCAAATAGCTACCCAAGCGATGGGATTTGTCGATACGACAATGGCTGGCCAAGTAAGTCCTGCCGATCTCGCCGCTATTGCACTTGGCACCAGCCTTTGGATTCCAGTGTTGCTGCTACTTCGTGGCGTGATTATGGCGTTAACGCCTGTTGTCGCTTACCACCGCGGCGCACGCGACTTTCAAAGTATCTCTGTTGAATTCTTCCAGATGGTTTGGTTGGCATTAATTGCTAGCGTACTGCTTATCGCTTACTTGGTGAGTGCGAAACCGATCTTAGAATGGATTGGCGTAGCCGCTGAGATCATTCCAATTGGCAGTGACTATGCGTTTGCCCTAGCCTTTGGTGTACCGGGTATTGCCCTGTTCTACACCTTGAACGGCTTCTGTGAAGGTATGAACAACACCAAAGTGCCGATGATCATTTCGGTAATTGGTTTGCTGATTAATATTCCAGTCAACTACGTGCTTATTTACGGTAAGTTTGGATTCCCTGAAATGGGCGCTGTGGGTTGTGGCTGGGCGACAAGCTTAGTGTATTGGCTAATGTCGGGAATGCTGTATTCCTACATTAAAGGCCATCACCACTACAAGACCATTATTAGTTTTGCAGACGCTAAGCCAAAAGCAAAAGAGATGCTTCACCTTCTAAGATTAGGTTTACCTATCGGGATGAACATCGCGGTGTGTGGCAGTATCTTTGCGGTAATCGCGTTGATGATTGGCCGTATCGGTGCAGAGAACGTGGCAGCCGCACAAATTGCACTTAACATCTCGAGCCTGACTTACGTGATTCCTATGAGTATCTCATTTGGCATTACGATTCGTGTTGGACATGCACTAGGCGAGAAAGACGAACTAGGCGCAATTGAACGCAGCAAAGTCGGCATCTTGGTTGCGGCGTTGATTTCATTACTTTCAGTTGCGATGTTCCTTCTGTTCCCTGAGTGGATCATTAGGCTTTACACCACCGACCCTGCGATAAGCGCAACGGCAGCGGTATTGTTGACCTTTACAGCTATGTATCAATTCAGCGATGCATTGCAAACGTCCGCTAACGGCGCACTGCGTGGCTATAAAGACACTAAGATCCCGATGATCTTAGCTATCGCTTCATATTGGGGCTTAGCACTACCACTAGGCATGGTATTGGGCTTAACAGACCACATTGTGCCTGCAATGGGTGAAGAAGGCTTTTGGATTGGCATTCTGACGGGCTTGAGTGTGTCAGCGACGCTGATGTTAATTCGCTTGCGATACGTGATTAAGAAGCGTGACTTGCCGCCAGCAGATGCAGCAATAGCAAACTAAGATAGACCATTAAGCTAATACAAAAAAGCGCGTTATTGCTACTCGGCAATAACGCGCTTTTTTATTGAATTTCTATAAGTCAGTTAATGTATTTGGTTAACATTCGTCATTCACTACACGAACGGTGCATTCACAACCACCAGCAGGACATTCATTTCCGGTTACTCGCCCACCAAAAGAATCGTAAAGAACATAACAACCTTGGCGCGTCTCTAGATCCGCATCCGTTATGTTCGTGCTATCTAATTCAGCTTGGGTAAAATCGTAGTCATACCCGATCACAGTGTGTCGATTACCAAAATCAGAAGTTAAGCTGTCATCATCTGACAAAGTCATAAAGTCGATCATCGTCAATTTGTCGCCCGACTCTCCCCGGCTCTCTGGGCAAAGCGTTCCCCAATCAACCTCAACGCTACCGATACCAAAATCGATTACATAGTTACTCTGATCACCTGGATTTGATGCGTCAGGATCAAGCCCTGCGATAATAGCTTTAGAAGTCACCTGCGTGATCACGCCTTCCATCGCACCCGCAACACCTTCAAGTACTGCTTCTCTCGCTGACTCTTGAATATTGAGGAACCTCGGGGCTGCTGTAACGGCCAATACTCCAAGTATCACGATCACAATGATTAATTCCATTAAAGTAAATCCGTTTTTCTTCATAACACCCACATCAACTGACAACTACAGATACAATTACTGAATGAACTATCAATAACTATACATCTTGAACAGCACACTTAAAACTCAACCTGATTTTCTATAACCCAGTATATTTAAGTAATTTTATAACTTTAAATCTCTCATATTTACTGGAAGCATTGTCAAATAAGGCGTGAATGAGTTTTCTATCAGTAACACTGTAGGAAAAACTTGAGTTAGACACTGATTAAGTTTAACCCATTTCTTTGAGCCCACGCATGATTGAACAACCTACTTAAACGACGTCTTGATCCTGACTATTCAACTTCTAATAAGGAGGTGACCCACTTTTGTAGCGGATCATCGTTGTATCTTGGGTGCCACGCAGCTACCACATCGAAACTCTCTGGTGATTGCTCCATTGGAAGTGTGATTAGATTCAGCCCTTCTATCGCTCTGGATGGTAAGAACGCGATCGAGTCAGTGGTGTTTAAATACATGGGCACGATGGAGAAACACGGAGCGGACACAACAACATTGCGCTTCAAACCAAACTTCCCAAACCATTCGTCAATCGAACCTTTAAAGTTTGGGCGAGATGGTGAAGCGATGATCGTCGGATAACTCGCGACCTCTTCCAGCGACGGGGTGGTTTGAGCGATAGATGAATGAGGTGAAGTGACGCAAACATGGTACTCTTCAAACAGCTTAATGACCTTGTAGCTGTCTGGGATGTAATCAGGGAAAGCGATAGCCAAATTGACCTTGCCACTCTCCATTAGCTCGTGCAGGTTATCGATTTCGAAATCACGCACAATCAGCTTTAACTCCGGCGCTCGCTCCCTCAGTTTTGCTATCAAACTCGGTAAAATAATCTGCTGGGCATAATCTGTCGCCGCAATCACAAACGTCCCTTTTGCTTTCTCTGGCACAAAGTTAGTCTTTGATAACAGCAAATTGAAATCAATAAGCAGACGATCAACACCAACAGACAACTCTTGAGCAAATGTCGTTGGAACAAATCCATTGGTCTTTCTCACAAACAACCTGTCGTCGAACACTTCACGCAGTTTCTTTAAATGCTCACTGACGGCTTGCTGAGTCATCCCTAATTGGTTGGCAGCTTTAGACGCGTTTTCCTCACGTATTAGCGCTTGAAAAACCCTGAGTTGTTTTATGTCTAGTCGATCTAATTTGCTCACACTTACCTACTTCCGTGAAATTGGATTCTGTATGAGTGTAACACTGCACAAGCAAAACCAGTAACACTCACAATTAAGCTTTGTTTCTACTTGTTTAGTTATCTAGTTAAAGTTCTTCCATCGAAACGAAACACATACAGATCGGAGAACAACATGAAAACAATCATTCTAATTGGCGCACGTGGCAAGATGGGTCAAGCAGCCCTAATGGGCTTAGGCAATCACAACGTAATCACAGCGGGTCGCTCTGGCGATGTCGACCATATTGTTGATATCACCGACCCAAAGTCGATTGAAGCGCTTTACAAGAACGTGGGACACTTTGATGCGGTTGTGAACACAGTCGGCCTTTGTGAATACAACACCTTTGCAGATATGACAGAAGAACAGTGGATGACCACGGTAATGAGCAAAATGATGGGACAAATTAATCTTGTTCGTATCGGCCAAAAGTACATTGCTGATGGTGGTTCATTTACATTGATTAGCGGTATTTTGAATGTTAAACCAATCCCTTTCGCTATTGCAGATGCGACCACCAGCGGCGCGATTGACACCTTCGTAAAGTGTGTCGCTTATGAGATGCCAAGAAACACCCGCATCAATGTCATCAACCCTACCGTGCTCGCTGAAGCGTGGGATGTGTATGGTGAAATGATGCCAGGTTTTGAACCCGTACCAAGCAAATTAGTCGGCAAAGCATTCGAACGTTCAGTCGATGGCTTCCTTACTGGTGAGGTGATTTTTGTAGACGCTTAGATTTACAAACAAAACGCGCAGCTATAACGAAAAAGGCGAACCATTTGGTTCGCCTTCTTGTTTAAAGAGTCGCGCTTAAAGAATCGTATTTATCGATTTATCGATTTATCGATTTATCGATTTATCGCCAAATATGAGCCAGCAGCAATCATTATTCCACCAGCACTTTGGTTTAACCTTTTATGTGCGCGTGGCGTTTTTAGCAAACCTGCCATTCTGCCCGCACCTACGGCGATAAGCATTAAACCTGACATTAGAGCAACAGATGCTAAAGCGGAAACCAAAACGATATCTTGTGAACGTAAAACAGTCAGATCAATAAAAGTCGGCAAGAACGAAATATAAAACAAAATCACTTTCGGGTTTGATGCCGAAATCAAAAAGCCTTGCGCGAAACTAGCAAGTTCTGACTTCTGACTTTGTTTTGCCGCGAGTTCCGCTGAGCCCTGCACTTCAGGTAGGCTCTTAAACATCTTGTAGCCCAAGTAAATCAGATAAGCTGCACCAACATAACGAATCACCTCAAAAGCCAATGACCAGTTCTCAGCAATCGTCGCTAGACCAAAACAGGCAAGCGCCAAATAAATCAGATCACTGCAGATCATTCCTACAGAAAGAGAGATGCACTTTCGCCACCCATCGACCATACCACGAGCCAAAATCGCAAATACACCGGGACCCGGAGTAATGCCAAATATAAACATGGCAATAAAGAATGTAACTGCGCCTTCTAATGACATTGGCTTGTCCTTACTTGTAACCCAACATGATTGGTCACGAACGTATCATGGAGCTTCGATTCAGGTAAAGAGTGTTTTGACCCACCACGATTCAAACAGCTCATGTTTGAATAACTGTCACACGTAATTTCCCCACCAAGCACCCAGTGTTTATCTAAGGTAACAAAAAGGCGAACCTAGTGGCTCGCCTTTAGAAAATATTGACTACGAATCAGGGTGACAAGATTAGTTTGCCATTGGTGACAACAACTCAGGGTTAACCACCAAGTTTCTCACGCCGTGGGCGTGGTCTTCGTTAAAGTCATTGCCTTCACACCAGTTCCCCACTGTCGCGATGTTTACTTTCGCTACTTGTGGACGAACGCTCCATGTTACTTGGAAAGGTGAACCTTGCTCGTTATAACCTGGACCTGTTGTAGAACCGGCGTATTGAATCGCTGAGCCAGTGTTTTGTGGAATGTTGGTTGCTTGGTGCAAACCATTCACTTTTGAGTGCTTAGCCAATGCTTCGAAGTCGAGAGCCTTATCATCATTCACTAATACGTAGACTTGAGTCTCAACACGCAATTGCGGATTGGTAATCGCATCGTTGAAACAAGCACCAAGCGTTTCACCCGGTTCTACTTGTGCCGTTGAGTACACGTAATGCACTTCGATGGTGTCGCCCGAATGCAAAGAGCCATGATCGCTTGGACAAACCTCACCCTCAAATGGTTTAAGCTCTGCATCACTCAACTTACCCGTGTATTTAAAGCCACTTTGGAAGCCCTTACCATCGCCGTTACCAGCGTATTGGGTAAACTCTCCACCTTTGTGTTCTGCGTTCTTATGGAAGTGGATATTACATAGGTTCATGGCTGTTGAATCTGGCGCATCCGAAAACAATCGAGCGTTTGTTCCTTCGGCTGAGCCTAAATCGCGTGGCGCTTGTGGGCCAAAACCTTTTCCTTGCGTGTTTTCAGACAGGTTCGCTCTTTGTTCGGTGATGACACTGTCTGCTACCGACTCATGGCTCGCGTCAGAAGCGTTTGCATGAGCAGCCAACATAACCATCGCGACGCTTAAAAATGCACTCTTATTCTTCATATATCTTCCCTATAATATTGATAACTAAACCTAAATAACGGATTTCACGCCAGACATACTACTATGCTCTTAAGTGAATATCAGACACTGTCTTTGTAAGATTAGATTTCGTTGCTTACTTTGGGAGGAGTATTAAAACACTCGATGCATATAACAAGTCGAACAGCGTAAATACGGCGTGTCCATTCCAGAACAAACAAATACCTGCTTTATTGACTGTCCCTTGACGCAAACCAACGGGCTTGTTGGCTATCAATTAAAACATATCAATGGATAAGCATCTGAAATAAAAAGGCGAACCATATGGTTCGCCTTCTCTAATGATTCGATCTTCTCAGTTAGAGCTATTCGCTCAACCGTGGCCTGTGGCAAATATTCCAAAGGTCAGAACGTTCAAGGTGTCTGTGACTCCCTCGAGCGATTTGATGACTTTCTTAGTCGGCTCGTTATTGAGCAATAGGTAACTTCCCAGCCCTTTTTCATTGTCGGTCTCAACTTCATCTTGTTTCGCTGTTACTTGAGATGAGTGTACTTCAGACTCTTCGACCGCTTCTGAGACAAATTCTGCTTCTGCTTTAACCTTTGCACTAGTATCTTGAACTACAACCTCATTGGTCTCATCACTAGCGTCCGAAACGCCATTTAAGTTCGTATCCTTCTCGACACTTTTCGACAGAGCGTCTTCGTTGCTCAACGCCTTCTCATCGATCTGCTCGTTACTCGTTGTAGAGCAAGCCGTTAAGAAAAACAGGCTTACGATGAATGTGATTAAGTTTCGCACCATGGGAATAAGGCTCGAATTAATAAAACATTGTTCGATTGTAATTTATTTATCTCGCTACATCTAGTATCAAGTGACTTAAAAGCGCGGTTTATTGTTTCGAAAGATGAAGCAGAAATGATGTTTAAAGCTAGATCCTAATAGTTAGAAACCTCAATCAGATTACCATCAGGATCTCGAACATAAACAGAGACAATTTTACCCGTCGCACCGGTTCGCGGCACAGGCCCCTCTTCTATCTCTATTTCGTTCGCTTTGATATGTTCGATTACCTCAGCCATGGGTGTATTGGTAATAAAACAAAGGTCAGCACTTCCCGCTTGCACGCGCTTTGCTTTTGGTTCGAACTCATTACCTAACTGGTGAAGGTTTATCTTTTGATTACCAAATGACAACGCCACGCGATCTTCTCCGAATTGGATAGGCTTCATACCTAATACGCGCTGATAGAAATCTACCGTTATCTCTATATCTTTAACGGTTAGTACCAAGTGATCTAAATGACTGATTTCCAAATTAATCATCCTTGTGTCGTCGTTACTGAATATTGCGCGCTGAATGCCGAATAAGCCTTAGCCACATACTCTAATGTCCAACGTGCTAACACAAGATCAGCATACATCTTCACCTCTCACTTTGAACGAATAAAGGGAGCACAGACTGCGCTCCCTTCTCATCAGTTTTAACTAACTTAAATCACTTTAAGTCGTTTTAGCTAGTAACAAGCACCTTCAAATACCCAGTACCAATAATTGTTGAACGGGTCGGCTCCCCAGTTATCCGCAGATGCTCTGAATCTGTTGCCATAATATTGAATTACTGTACCTGCTGGATAATAGTAATTTGGATTCCACTCTTGAAGGTTATCGCACATGCCTTGTGGCTCAGGTTCTGGTTGAGGCTCTGGCTGAGGTAATTCAAACTCTGCGCTAACGGCCACGTAAGCATCCATTGAGCTTTGAACACCGTCCACCAGTACGTAGATATCTTCACCTTGCACACTACCAAAACCGCAGTATTCATTGTTATCTGAGTTGGTAGAAGAGCAATCGTAGTCGCTTAGTGACACAGGTCTGCCGATTGCGACATACAAGTCAACGTTACCGTAACCATGATAAGTCTGAATCCAAGCATCACTTCCAGGTACATTCTTTAGAACGAACTGTTGCTGTTCTTCGCCACCACTCACAATTGGTGTTGGCACGTTTATCTCTAGCTCCACGACACCTGGAGTTGGAGTTGGAGGATTAGGGTTCGGATTTGGCTGACCAGAGCCACAGTTTTGTACATCAATACCCACTTCGTTAAACGCAGATTTCACTGCAGAGGTCTCATAACCTAGATTTTCAGCGGCTTTACACACACCGTTGGCACCTTGTTGGAAATCCGAGTTTGGTGTCCAGTAAAGTTGGTTCGCGGTTGCGTAAGCCTTAAACGCTTTTTTGATACCCCAACTGTTGCTCGTGGCGAGATGGTAGAACGCTTTGTTAAAGATCCCTGAACTATGGTGAACATCAATGCCATTGTAATACTGGTTGATGTGACCGATAGACATACCATCTTGACTTGGGTTAATGAAGTAACGCATCGCATCACTATGCTTCATTACATGCTCGCCCATCTTCCAATTGAAAGTGCCATGTACATATTCACTAAGCGCCGCAGCAGCTACATCAGAGAAAGATTCGTTCATTCCGCCCGACATACCGCGATACTCAAGGTTTGAGTTTTGCTCAGTAAAGCCATGACTGACCTCATGAGCAATCACGTCCCACGTCGCCAATGGATACATGGATTGGTTACCATCGCCAAACGTCATTTGGCGGCCATCCCAAAACGCATTCCCATAGTTCGAACCGTAATGAACACGCATAGTAAGCCTTTGCTGAATAGGACGTGTGTTCAACCAATCTTGATACATGTCGAACACACGTTGGCCAAAGTAATGTGCATCGTTCATTGGTGCATATGCACCGTTAACTGCGCGATAATTATTGACGTTCTTACCGTAATTTCCGTTGCAGCTAAATTGATGGATTTGCCCTGATCCTTGTTGGTTGTTCATGTTCATAGTCACAACGTTTTGGCTGTCCATCTGGCAATACGAGTTAACTTGGAATCCGCCAAACTGTGTGTTCGAGCCAAAGTAATAACGGCCACTTTTCTGGTTTCCACCCGGTCCTTCTGCCTCAATGAAAGCAATCCCTTCCCATCGGTCCAGCAACTCACCTGATTTAGCATCAACAAGCGTAATCGGTCTTGAGGGGGCCATGCCCAGAGTCTGCAAGAAGTCGACCTTATAAATCAGGCGCGCTTGTTGCTGTTCATCCAGCCAAATAAGAAGCTCGGTGTTAGGATCACGAATAGTCGCTGCGGCAACCCCTTTATACTGTGATTCCGCAATATCAATAGCTTGCTTTGCGTTAATCATCGGCAGTGTCGAACCAATATCTGACTCAATCCCCATTAATACTTGGCCATCAACCGCTTTCGAAATGCCCTTCTGGGAAAGATCAACCACTACCGATTGACCGTAAACCGGGATCCCGTAATGAAGTTGTGTTTTTCGTAGGAGTGTTGTTGTTCCTGTGTTCACTCGACTTGCATCTTGGTAAGCAAGTGGTTGGCTTACAGCTGTAAAGCCCTGTGTTGTTTGATTGAGAACTGTAGATAAATCGACTTGCGAGTAGTCGACAACATTGGCAGCTTGAGAATTAAACGCTATCGGAAATAGCATTAGTAAATGTGCACCACGCATACATCACCTTTATAATTATGTCTTTATTAATCCACCAACTAGATGAGCTCGCATCTTAACGATAGATATTGCACATAAAGAAATTAACTTAGTTGCATATGTGAGATTAATTCAAAACATAATTAATGATGTCTTTCGAACTGAGATATCCCGAAAAAATTTATTTAAAATCTTATAGTTAACTAAATGTTGAAGTGTTATTTCTATAAATAGGAAGTGATAAATCGCACAGTAATAAGCATTAAAACCAATCCAAAGAAGTCATTTGAGCAATAACCTCTTTGGTGGTGTTAACACCGGTCAAGTAACCGATAACGAGATCAGTTCGCTATCGGGCACTCGTCTGATGGATAGTGAAGGATAAAATGTGAATAGATGAAGAATAATCGCTGATGAAACTTACAAGATGTTCAGGCCAAATACTTCTTTAACATCCAACAACACGGTTTCGGTTCTTTCTCTCGAGACTTGTGTACCTTTACGTAAGATATCGATGAGTTGCGCTTTGTCATCCAACAGTTCAGCTCTGCGTGCTCTTATCGGGCGGATCATCTCTTGTAGACACTCTTCCAATACCTTCTTAGTTTGGCCATCCCCTAACCCACCTCTGCGATAGTGATCTTTTAGTTCATTGACGTAGTAAGCGTCAGTATGGAAAGCATCAAGATAGGTAAATACGATGTTCCCTTCTACTTGGCCAGGATCTTCGATTCGTAGATGATTTGGGTCGGTATACATGGATTTCACTGCGGCTCGAATCTCTTTCTCGGTCGCACCAAGGTTAATCGCATTTCCCATCGATTTGGACATCTTGCTCTTACCGTCGGTGCTCGGAAGACGAGAGGCATTGCTCAGCAAGGGTTTACACTCATTTAAGATTGGCTTGCCCGCGAGTGAGTTAACCTTTCTCACTATCTCGTTAGTCTGTTCAAGCATTGGCAATTGGTCGTCACCGACAGGAATCAAGGTCGCGTTGAACGCCGTGATATCAGCCGCCTGTGAAATCGGATAAGTCAGAAAACCAGCTGGAATTGAGCGACCAAACTCCTTGTTTTGAATCTCACTTTTAACGGTTGGATTTCGTTCCAAACGAGCAATAGACACAAGGTTGCTATAGAACATGGTGAGTTCTGCCAGTGCTGGCAATTGTGATTGGAGGCAAATCGTGGTTTTTGTTGGGTCGATACCGACCGCTAGATAATCAGCCACCACATTAAGAATGTTAGACGAAACCTTGGCAGGATTATGAGCGTTGTCAGTAAGCCCTTGCATGTCGGCAACCAATATCGTTTGGTCGTGAATATGTTGCAATGAAGTGCGCTGCTGTAGTGAACCAACATAGTGACCCAGATGTAAAGGGCCGGTAGCTCGGTCGCCAGTCAGAATGATTTCTGGTTTGTTCGTGTTTTGAGGTGTTTTCATGGGGTATCTCCAAGTAATAAAAGCTACTGGAGATAAAAAGAGACGACATTCATGGTGACATTCTTAACTACCTTCCAGCAGCTAAAGAATGTGAGTATTCCGTGCTGCTCTAGATAGAGCACCACCAAAAGAAAATTGAAGTTGAAGCGGAAGTAAATTTCATTATTAAAACCTACCAATAATAAGGGTTAGCGACAACCCTTTTATTGGTAGACAATAAAACTAACGTACCGAAACCAGTTTTCGATGCGTTTTAAAACAGAAAATATTGAAGATTGATATCGTAAGTAAATGTATTAATTACATAAATCAATGATTCTAGAGCGCATAGCTTGGTTGACGTTAAAGTGAGCATTCAAAAACTCAAGCTGTGCCAGAGCCGATTCTGCCGTGCGTTCGTAGCCTTGAGTGAAGGTTGGTAATAACTGAGCGAACTTAGGGAAGCGCACCTCTAGCCTTCTGTCAGACATAAATTCATCGACAAATTCAGGTTGTGGGCTTTCAGTTTGATCCACAAGATCGATCAAACGATCAAGCGCGTAAGATTGAACAAAACGACTCCCAGATAGCTTTTCACCTCGGTTATAACGAGACATGCCCACGTAAAGGTTGGTTAGCGCCTCTCCTATGATCCATTCTTGAGAATTCGTTTCAGCGACACCTTTTGCTGGTGGTACACAACACTGAGTATCAAAGTCGGCCTCCTGCCAAACGATTCGCCCTTCAGAAAACGGAATATGCGCTAATTCATGTGGTTCAAATGCTGCAAACTCACAGAAGACTCCGTCGGCATAAAGTACTTTATAACCATCGATGGTGTTCCTTACGGCATAGTCGATTGGAAGAATGTCAGATAACCAATGCAAGCTGTCTAAGAAAAACTGCTTGTGTCCCGTTTGCACTATCGCGAAGAAATCGACGTCTGAATATTGATCCAGTCGCTCCGTTTCAATGCCAACAGAACCAAGCCCTAACAAGGCGTGCGCCTTACCAGAAGATCTTAAAGATTCCCCAATGGCATCTAACCGTTGTAAGAGTTTTTGTGGTGTATTTAGTTGTTGTGCTGGCATCGCTCTATCCCTATCAAGTTGAATGCCACTCAACCTAACTGACAGTGATAACAAGCATGAAGACTAATTTATAAAATCTGTGTTTTAGGTAACGATCTGCGCAAGTTATTGTCTCATTGAAGCGGATAAAACAGCCACTAGCACCCGCTTTATATTCAATTTATAACGAAGGCTTCGTTAAATACTCTGCCATTTCTTGCTCTGGAACCATACCGCCGCCTGTCGCCCAAACAAGATGCGTTGCATTGGCTAACGTAGAGTCATCGATGCCTAACCTTTCCAGATATTCTCGGTTGTGTTCGACATGTACTGCGCCCGGCATACCAGCCAATGCAGAAGGCTCTAATTGAATACCTTCGGATTGATTCAATTCACTTAGCAATTGATACATACGTTCATCGGTTAATGTGTAATAACCATCCAATAAACGTTCCATTGCTCGGCCAACAAAACCAGACGCACGGCCGACTGCGAGTCCGTCTGCTGCTGTTAGGTTATCAATACCCAGATCTTGCACTGCAATTTCGTCATGTAAACCGGTGTGGACACCGAGCAGCATACAAGGCGAATGGGTCGGCTCAGCAAAAATGCAGTGCACATCATCACCAAACGCCATCTTTAAGCCAAATGCCACACCACCAGGGCCACCACCTACGCCACAGGGCAAGTAAACGAACAATGGGTGCTCTTTGTCGACGATAATCTGTTGTTGTTCGAATTGTTGTTTGAGCCTTTCTCCCGCCACAGAATAACCAAGGAACAAGGTTTGAGAGTTTTCATCATCAATGAAGAAACAACGCGGGTCTTGCTCTGCTTCTTTACGACCTTGCTCTACCGCCACACCGTAATCTTGTTCGTACTCAACGACATTGACGCCATGTTCGCGCAGTTTATTTTTCTTCCAAGCTCTCGCATCAGCGGACATGTGAACCGATACCGTAAAACCAAGCTTGGCACTCATGATGCCGATAGACATACCAAGGTTACCTGTCGACCCTACGGCAATACTGTATTGTTTAAAGAAGTCACAAAATTCAGGCTCTAACAGCTTGCTGTAATCATCGCTCTCACTCAGTAATCCAGCTTCAATCGCAAGCTTTTCGGCATGCGTTAGTACTTCATAAATACCACCACGCGCTTTGATTGAACCAGAAATCGGCAAGTGGCTGTCTTTTTTCATCATCAAGCGGCCTTTAATCGGCAACTGATAATGCGCTTCCAGCGAAGACTTCATCGCTAGGATATCAATAAGCTCAGACTCAATAATGCCATTAGTGATTTGAGTTTCAGGGAAAGCCTTTGCCAGATAAGGGGCAAACCTTTGTAATCGCAGGCTTGCATCGTGAATGTCTTTATCGCCCAAACCCACATAAGGTAAACCCTGTTCTAGCGTTGTGATGTTTGGGTTAAACCAAGTCACTTCGTCGAGTACAACTAATTGTTGAAGCAATGGGAAGTCTGAGATGAGTTTGTCGACATTCAATACAGTCATGGGTGACCTTCTCTGGTAACACGCGCACAGCGCAGGTTTAATCATTAGTAACCCTATTTAAACGGTATTTGTGTAATCATTCAATGATCTGTAGGCTAGCCTGTCTTCTCATAAGCAAACAGTAGAACAACCTATGAGCGCCTCACTTCGTACCAGCATTTTCGTCATGTTAGGGATTCTATTCCTATCCCTTAACCTTCGTGGGCCTTTTACGAGCTTGGCTCCGGTACTTTCTCAGGTTATGGAAGGGCTCAGCCTTAACTCTTCTGCTGCTGGATTCTTAACGGCTTTACCACTGTTAACGTTCGCCCTGTTCTCGCCGCTAGTGACCAAAATATCTCAGCGAATTGGGCTTGAACCTAGCTTGCTGTTGGCTTTGGTCTTGATTACCACAGGTATAACGCTGCGTTCTTTTGGAGCTATTCCGACTTTATACATCGGCACCGTGATGATCGGGCTTGGTATCGCAATTGGTAACGTGTTGCTTCCTGTTGTGGTCAAAATTAGCTTCCCAACACGCATCGCAACGGTGACCTCTTTGTATATCTTTACGATGGGTATTGGTTCGACATTGGGTTCAAGTTTAATGGTTCCATTTTCAGAGCTGACCTTGTTCACATTGACAGGTTGGCAGTTAGCTCTGTTGATGAACCTTGTATTTCCGATATTGGCATTGATGATTTGGCTTCCTAAGATCACCAAACGTTCTTCTTCTAAAAACACTAAGCCGAACGAAGAAAAACCAGTACCGATGAAAAAAATGATTAAGAGTGGTGTTGCTTGGCAGGTGACACTCGCACTTGGACTTAACTCATTTACCTTCTACTCTTTGGCGGGTTGGTTACCACAGATCTTGAACGATCTTGGCTATAGCGAAATCGACGCGGGTTACATTTACGGATTCCTACAGTTTTCAACCATGGTTCCAGGGTTACTGTTATTGCCGTTCTTAGGTAAGAGCAATAATCAACGATGGCTGATTACCTTGTGTACTTCGAGTGTGTTTATTGGATTGATTGGCCTGTTGTACTTACCAGACTTTGCAATATTTTGGGTCGGACTCTTTGGTTTAGCCAACTGTTCTACGTTTATTATCGCGCTCTCTTTTGTTGGTTTACGTACGTCAAACAGCAGCCAAGCGGCTTCGTTGTCTGGTATGGCTCAAGGTATTGGTTATGCCCTAGCGGCGACGGGCCCGACTTTGGTAGGTAAACTCCATTCACAAACGGGCTCTTGGAGTGTTCCGATTCTATTGATCGCTGGCGTTGCCTTCGCATGTACGATTTTTGCCGCACTCGCAGCAAGAGATACAAAGGTCAGCGTTTAATCATTAGAAGAATTATAAAACAATAGAAGTATGGTTAAGGCGTTGCGACTCTATCACTCGCAATTGTCTTAATGTATTCACTCGGCGATAAACCAAACTTACCTTTAAAACGTTGACTAAAACGCCCTTCAGATTGATAACCACAAGACTGAGCCAGCATCGCTACATTCTGTTGGCCATTCTGCATCAGATACAGTGCGTGACTTAAGCGGACTTCCGCTAACACCTCACGATATTGCATGCCTTCAAGCTTAAGTTTGCGAATAAACGTAGTACGACTCATCGCAAAGCGTTCTGCTACCGACTCTAACGGGTGTTTCTCGTCTGGAGAATGCGAAAGATAGTGGCTGAGCTTTTGGCTAAACGAAACGTTTGAGCTAATAAACAATCGATGTAATACGCCCTTCTCCGCCAATTGCTGATACAAACCTTGCAGCCAAAACTGCTGGGTTGCTGCACTCATGCTTTGGCGATCAAACGTAAACAACGCGTTCAACGAATCTTGCAAACTCCGGTCAGCTTCTATGGTCGGTAATTCCAACTCATCGGCTCGCTGTTCACTTAAATCGAGCATCGCTTGAGTTGGCTGAAATTGAAAACTGAACACTCGCGAAAGGAAACGTCCTTTGTGAGGCATGTTCTCAAAACTCAATGATGCCGATGCTTCACACAACAACAGCTCTGAATGTGTGAGTTCGGCTGCCGACTCTTTCCAAAACAGGCGCTTACTGCCTGTGATTATCTGAATGATACTAGGGGATAGAATCCTCACATTGCGCAGTTTCTGTAATTGCTCGGCGCGAAAGACTGTCACTTGATATTGATGATTCATCTCATCCCCTTGTTTGGTTGAATTTCTTGTAACCGTGGTGCTTATGGTTTATAGCTTTATTAATCAACTAACGAGTATAAGTCGTGGTTAATCTCGCTTTGTCTAACGCCATGCTATTCAAGGTGAAACCCACGACAGCAGACGGCGTATTTTCATCTAGGTTAAGTTTGTCCGTTGGTAATGCCCAAACAGTGAATTGGTAACGGTGCATACCATCTTTTTCTGGAGGACAAGCGCCACCAAAACCAACTGTTCCGTAGTCGATGCGACCTTCTTTACCGCCTAGCTTTGCAATATCAGCTGCACGAGGGAGTTCATTTACGCTTGCTGGGATATCAAACGCCACCCAATGCCAGAAACCGCTTTCGGTTGGTGCGTCCGGGTCGTAGGCGGTAATCGCAAAGCTTTTAGTGCCTGCTGGCGCGTCTTTCCACATCAACTGAGGTGACAAATTATCGCCATCACAGCCCCAGCTAGAGTATTCAAACGTCTTCGCCATAGGGTGACCTTCTTGAATATCATTACTCGTGAGTTCAAATGCCTGAACTGAACCTGCAGCCAAGATACTTATTGCCAATACTGATTTGATGATTGTTTTCATGGTGGTTCCTCTTATTAGGTTTGAACCCAGTATATTCAGTTCCACCTCCCCAAAAGTAACAGTAAGTACACAATAATCAAATTTAAACCAAATAAATGATACTTTCTGTATTTTAGTCTTATTCTCTTAAAGCATGTTCAATTCAGGCTTA